>JBKPRS010000198.1:0-2253 GCA_046734695.1 Actinomycetota bacterium
GAGCTGTTGGAGTCGGCGTACCGCCAGGCCGCCGGCGCTCGCCGTGTCGCCCAGTGGGACCGCGACGGTTGAGCTGGGGCTCACGCGGCGAAGTAACGCCCGGGGCTGGTCCCCATGTGGCGCACGAACATGGCCCCGAACGCGCTGGGCGTGCTGTAGCCGACGGCGGTGGCGACCCGGCTGACGGGCTCGCCTGCGGCCAGCAGCTCCAAAGCGGCGACGAGCCTGAGCCGCTGGCGCCAGGTCCCGACGCTCATGCCGGTCTCGGCCAGGAACAGCCGCTCGATCGTCCGCCGCCCGGCCCCCGCAGAACGCGCCAGCTGGTCGACGGGCTGGTCGCCGGCGGGATCGTCCCGCAGAGCGACGGCGACGTCGAGCGCCCGGCGGTCGCGGGGGAGCGGAAGCTGCAGGGGCGCGGCCGGCAGGGTCTCCAGGAGGTCGAGCACGACGCCCAGCAGCCGCTCGTCCGCCGCCCGGTCGGCGTAGAGCGGCGCCCGCCGCACGGCATGATCGACGAGCTCGCGCAGCACGGGCGGCACGTTCACCGCCCGGCAACTGGCGTCGAGCCCGTCCGGCAGCGCGAGCGTGGACGCCAGGTACAGCGCCCGCACCCGGACCCGCCCGGTCATGGCCAGCCGGTGGTGGACGCCGTCGGGCACCCACACGGCCCGCTGGGGTGGGATCACCCAGGTGCCCGTGTCGGCCTCGACGGTCAGGACCCCACTCAGCGCCATGAGCAACTGGTGCCACCCGGGCGGCTGCGGCAGCACGACAGGCGCCCCCGGCGGGTGGGTCACGGCGTAGCCCCGCACCATCGGCTCGGCGTTGTCGTCGTGTCGCATACGCGACATGATCGGCCGCTCCAACGGCTGTGCGCCAGGGCCTCTGCTTCGTAGGGTCGCCCCATGGCTGAACCGACTGCTGTCGCCCACGGGCACCTCGCCCACTTCGCGGTGAACGCCGACGACGTGGACGAGGCCCGCCGCTTCTACGCCGAGGTCTTCGGCTGGACCTTCGAACCGTGGGGCCCGCCGGGCTTCTTCCACATCCGCACCGCGGACGGCTCCCTACCGGGCGCGATGGCCGGCCTCCAAGCCCGCCGTGAGCTGGTCCCAGGCCAGAGGACCCTCGGGTTCGAGCCCACCGTCGCGGTCGACGACGTCGACAGGGTGGTCGCCGCGGTGGAGGCAAGCGGCGGCACGATCCTGATGCAGAAGACGACGATCTCGGGCGTCGGCGACCTGGTGTTCTTCGCCGACCCGTCCGGCAACATCTGCGGCGCGATGCACTACCACTTCGCCGACGGCTGAGCCGGGCTACTCGAACTCGAAGAGGTCCTGGAGGAAGGACCGCTTCTTCCGCTTCTTGTCAGGCCGGCGGTCGTCGTCGTAGGGCCGCCGATCCTCATGCCGCCGATCGTCGTCGTAACGCCCGCGGTCCTCATTGTCCCGCGCTCTGGCGCTGGCCGACGAGGCGGGTGCCATGGCTGCAGCGGCCCGCTCGATCACCTTGTCCAGCTCGCCCCGGTCGAGCCACACGCCCCGACACTGCGGACAGAAGTCGATCTCCACCCCCTCCCGGGACGACATCGAAAGCGGAACATCACACACCACCGGGCACTTCATGTAGCCGACCCTACTGCCTGCTATCTAGCTACCTTCACAGCACCGCCACCCACCCGTCACGCGTCGCCTTCGGGACAGTCACCGCCGGAGCAGATCTGCGCCTCGATCGACTTGACCGACACATCGAAGGTGGTGGTCCGCCGCCCGGGCGCCAAGACCCCGGTCGCCCCGGTGCTGGCCGTCCAGGCAACGGCCCACTCGACCGTCGCCGACGCACGGAACACGTCCCCAGGTTGGTCGTGTGAATTCCACCGGTAGGTGTAGGAGCAGTCGGTCGTCTGGCTCTCGGGCCCGTCGTCCTGAAACACGGTCCCGGGTCCCTCACAGGTCACAGGCGCCTCGCCCTCACCCATGTCCCAGACGACCCGCACGGGCGTAGCGGTCACGGTCACACTGAACCCGGCCAGCGCCGCGGTCGCCTCCCTTGTCTGCCAGGACGCGGGATCGATCCACAACCACGTGTCGAGCCCCGTGATCGGCCGCACGCCCAACGATGGCGAGGTGGAGGGCACGGGGAACGGCAAGGGGATCCGGTCGTACGCGCTGGCGGCCAGCGCCGCCAGATCAGGCCCGAACCCAGGCGCCCCGGCGACGTACTGCCAGTACCGCGACGAGGCGAGCTCACCGG
>JBKPRS010000199.1:0-5315 GCA_046734695.1 Actinomycetota bacterium
CTCCTGGCCGCGGTGGCGCCCGCGGACGACGGCGAGGCCACGGTCCGCTCGCCCGAGGGCGCCGAGGCGCACGCGCGGGTCCGCCTCGGCGAGGAGCCGTCGGTGGCCGTGCGGGTCACGGACTGCGGCCCGGTGCTGGACGAGGTCGTGCTGCGCTCGTACTGCGTGGGCGCCGCCCACATGGGGCTGGGCTGGGTCTGCTCGGAGGGCGTGGCGGTGGACGAGGCGGGCGAGGTGCACGACCTGACCATCCGCAGCTTCGGCATCCTCCGGGCGGTGGACATGCCGCCCGTGACGGTCGAGGTCGTCCCCGGCGAGGGGCCGCCGGTCAACGCCTCGGACGCAGTCTTCGCCGCCGTGGCCGCCGCCGCCTGGCGCGCCCAGGGCTGCCCGCCCGAGTGGCCCACCGGTCTCGTCCCCCGCGTACGCCGCTAGCGGCTGCCGCGCTCGGGTACGGTCGGCGCATGAGCGAGGCACCCAAGCCCGTCGGCCCCTACACCCCGATCGTGCGCGCCGGCGACTGGCTCGTCGTGTCGGGCCAGGTAGGGCTGGCCGACGGCCGCATGGTCTCCGGCGGCGTGGCCAAGGAGGTGGTCCAGAGCCTGCGCAACCTGGAGGCCCAGCTCGCCACCCAGGGCGCCGAGCTGTCCGACGTGGTGAAGACAACGGTCTTCCTGCGCCACATGAGCGACTACGCCCAGATGAACGAGGCGTACATCGGCGTCTTCGGCGACCACCGCCCGGCCCGCTCGGCCATCGGGGTGTCCGAGCTACCGCTCGGCGCGCTGGTCGAAGTGGAGGCGTGGGCCTGGGTCGGGGGATGATGAGCCCATGCTCGGTGCCATCCTCATCGTGATCGTGCTGCTCCTGATCCCCGTCGTCATCATGATGGGCTGCAGCATCCTCGCGGCCCTCCTCGGCTGGTCCCTCAAGTCCGACGCCGAAGCGCGCAACGAGGGCAGCGAGCTGATCGCCCTGAACCGCTGACCTACACGCCCCAGCGGGACTGGCCGAAGCGGTAGCCGACCGACCGCACGGTCTGGATCAGGTTGGCGTGCTCCTCGCCCAGCTTGGCCCGCAGGCGGCGGATGTGGACGTCGACCGTGCGGGCCCCGCCGTAGTACTCGTAGCCCCAGACCCGCGACAGGAGCGTCTCGCGGGTGAACACCCGTCCCGGGTGCGAGGCCAGGAACTTGAGCAGCTCGTACTCCATGTACGTGAGGTCGAGCGGGTGGCCCTCGATGGCCGCCTGGTAGGTCTCGAGGTTGAGGACCAGCGGCCCGTACTCGACCAGCTCGGGCCGGGTGCCCCGGCCGGTCCGCCAGAACAGGTGCTTGAGCCGGGCCTCCAGCTCCAGGGGCTGGAACGGGTAAAAGCAGAAGTCGTCGAACAGGTCGTCCCGCAGCTCCAGGTCGCCCAGCTGGGCGCCGGACACGAGCAGCAGCATCGGCTCCAGCGGCAGGTCCCGCTTGCGCAGAGCGCGGCAGAGCGAGAACGCGCCCTCCGGGTCGACGGCCGCCACGATCACGCCGCCGGCCCAGCCGTCGTCGGGCTCGGACCGCACCGCGGAACGCTCGTCGCCGACGGCCTTCCACGGGTAGCCGGCCAGGTCGAGGGCCTGGGCCAGCTCCGGGGGCACGGGGTCGGGGTAGATGAGGAGAGGTTCCATACGCCGTTTCGTGTCGCCCGCTCAGACCGTCAGAGCCGACCGAGGTAGCGGTCCAGCTCGAACTGCGTGACTTGCGTCTTGTAGTCCGTCCACTCGGCCCGCTTGTTGCGGATGAACCACTCGAACACGTGCTCCCCCAGCGCCTCGGCCATCAGCTCCGAGCTCTCCATCACGTCGAGCGCGTCGGACAGCGACCCGGGCAGCGAGTCGATCCCGATGGCCATGTGCTCCTCGGCGGTCAGCTGGTAGAGGTTGTCCGAGACCTCGTTGGGGAGGTCGTAGCCGTCCTCGATCCCCTTGAGCCCGGCCGCCAGGATCACCGAGAAGGCGAGGTACGGGTTGCAGGCCGGGTCCGGCGCCCGGAACTCCAGGCGGGCGCTCTCCGACTCGCCCCGCTTGATGGGCGGGACGTTGACGATGACCGAGCGGTTGTTGCGCGCCCATGACACGTAGATCGGAGCCTCGAAGCCGACGACCAGGCGCTTGTAGGAGTTGACCCACTGGTTGGTGACGGCGGTGAGCTCGCGGGAGTGGGTCAGCAGCCCGGCGATGAAGCCCTTGGCCACCTTGGACAGGCCGTGCTCGTCGCCCGGGTCGTAGAAGGCGTTGGTGTCGCCCTCGAACAGGGAGAAGTGCGTGTGCATGCCCGAGCCCTGCACGCCCGAGAGCGGCTTGGGCATGAACGTGGCGTGCACCCCGGCGTCGTGGGCGACCGCCTTCACGACCAGCCGGAAGGTCATGACGCTGTCGGCCATGGTCAGCGCGTCGGTGTAGCGCAGGTCGATCTCGTGCTGGCTGGGGGCGTCCTCGTGGTGGCTGTACTCGACCGGGATGCCCATCGACTCCAGCGTGTGGATCGTGCGCTGGCGCAGATCGGTAGCCACGTCCGCCGTGGTCAGGTCGAAGTAGGACGCCTGGTCGAGCGGCTTGGGCGGATGGGACGGATCCCCGTCGCCGAAGTAGAAGAACTCCATCTCGGGGGCGGCGTAGAAGCTGAAGCCCTTCTCCCGGGCGCGGTCGAGGTTGCGCCGCAGCACCTGGCGGGGGTCACCCTCGAACGGGCTGCCGTCGAGGTGGACGATGTCGCAGAACACCCGGGCCGAGGTGCCCACGCCATCCGCCCACGGCAGGATCTCGAAGCTGTTCGGGTCGGGCTTGGCGAGCACGTCCGACTCCTGGATGCGGGAGTAGCCGTCGATCGACGAGCCGTCGAACCGCATCCCGTCCTCGAATGCTCCCTCCAGCTCGACCGGCGAGATCGCGAAGGTCTTGAGCTGGCCCAGCACGTCGGTGAACCAGAGCCAGATCATGCGCACACCGCGCTCCTCGACGGTGCGGAGCACGTATTCACGCTGGCGCTCGGAGCTGTCCATGGCAGGAATGTTGGGGGAGGGCCCGTCAGGCCCGCAAGCTGGGACTTTCCGGTTCACAGTGCGTTCACAAACGGGCAACAGGACCGAAACGGGTCGCTGACAGCCTTCGCCCCGATACCGGACCACTTTCCCGACCGGAGGACAGGACAGCGAAATGGCGTACAAGGCCGAATACATCTGGATCGACGGCACCGAGCCGACAGCGAAGCTGCGCTCGAAGACCAAGGTCCTCGACGACGGCGCCGAGCTGCCCATCTGGGGCTTCGACGGTTCGAGCACGAACCAGGCCCCGGGCGACAAGTCGGACTGCGTGCTGCAGCCGGTGTTCTCGTGCCCCGATCCCATCCGCGGCGGCGACAACGTGCTCGTGCTGTGCGAGGTCCTCTACACGGACATGACCCCGCACGTCTCGAACACGCGGGCCGCGTGCGTCGAGGTCGTCAACAAGTACAAGGACCAGGAGCCGGTCTTCGGCATCGAGCAGGAGTACACGTTCTTCAAGGACGGCCGCCCGCTCGGCTTCCCGGCCCCGTGGGGTTACCCGGCTCCGCAGGGTGGCTACTACTGCGGCGTCGGCGCCGACGAGGTGTACGGCCGTGACGTGGTCGAGGCCCACCTCGACGCCTGCCTGGCGGCCGGCCTGCACGTCTCGGGCATCAACGCCGAGGTCATGCCGGGCCAGTGGGAGTTCCAGGTCGGCCCGGTGGCGCCGCCGCAGGTCGCCGACGAGCTGTGGGTGGCCCGCTGGCTGCTCTACCGCATCGCCGAGGACTTCGACGTGTCCGCCACGCTCGACCCCAAGCCGGTCTCCGGCGACTGGAACGGCGCCGGCGCCCACACCAACTTCTCGACGGCCGCGATGCGGGGCTCCGACGGCTTCGCTGCGGTGGTCAACGCCTGCGAGGCGCTGTCGAAGAACATCGAGGACCACATCGCGGGCTACGGCCACGGCATCCAGGACCGGCTCACCGGCCTGCACGAGACCGCCCCGTACAACGTCTTCAACTACGGCGTGTCGGACCGGGGCGCCTCGGTCCGCATCCCGTGGCAGGTCGAGGTCGACGGCAAGGGCTACCTCGAGGATCGCCGGCCGAACGCAAACTGCGATCCGTACGTGGTGACCCGGCTGCTGGTCGACACCGTGTGCTCGGACGCCGCGAGCTGACCCCTCGAGCTCGTGGGTTGCTGGGGCTTGGAGGAAGGGCGTCCTGACGGGCGCCCTTCCTTGCCGTTTCGGCCGCGGCAGCGGAGGTGGGGTTGTTAGCGTGCGGGGCCGCATCCGTGGCGTAACGGGGCCCTGCCGAGATCGAGAAACGGTTGAAGGGAGTCAGCGTGGAAGAGCGAACCCCCGACGAGGTGCTGCAGCTCATCAGCGACGAGGGCGCAGAAGTCGTCGATGTCCGGTTCTGTGACCTGCCCGGCCTGATGCAGCATTTCTCGATGCCGGCCTCGCAGCTCACCACGGAGATGTTCGAGGAGGGTGTCGGCTTCGACGGGTCGTCGATCCGGGGCTTCCAGGAGATCCAGGAGTCCGACATGCTCCTGATCCCGGACCCGGACACCGCGTTCATCGACCCGTTCCGCCAGCGCAAGACCCTGGCGATCAACTGCTTCGTGCAGGACCCGCTCACCGGCGAGTCGTATTCGAGGGACCCGCGCTACCTGGCCAAGAAGGCGGCCGAGCACCTGCGGTCGACCGGGATCGCGGACACCTGCTACATCGGCCCCGAGGCCGAGTTCTTCATCTTCGACGACGTGCGGTACCACCAGGACTACAACTCGGCCAGCTACAGCGTCGACTCGGTCGAGGGGTTCTGGAACACCGCCCGCGACGAGGGTCCCAACCTCGGCTACAAGATCCGCTACAAGGAGGGCTACTTCCCCCTCCCGCCCGCGGACCACTTCCAGGACCTGCGGTCCGAGATGATGCTCACGCTCGAGCAGGTGGGCATCGAGGTCGAGATCCAGCACCACGAGGTGGGCACCGCCGGGCAGGCCGAGATCGACATGCGGTTCGACGAGCTGACCCGCATGGCCGACAAGCTGATGCTGTACAAGTACGTGCTCAAGAACGTGGCCCACCAGTACGGGAAGTCGGTCACGTTCATGCCGAAGCCGGTGTTCCAGGACAACGGCTCGGGCATGCACGTCCACCAGTCGTTGTGGAAGGGCGGCGAGCCGCTGTTCTACGACGAGGCCGGGTACGCCGGGTTCTCGGACCTGGGCCGCTGGTACATCGGCGGCCTGCTGGCCCACGCCCCGGCGATCCTGGC
>JBKPRS010000200.1:0-9810 GCA_046734695.1 Actinomycetota bacterium
GCGGGCCGGGCTGGCGTCGGCCGACGTGGGCGACAGCCTGACCCCGATGGTGGACCGCTACTTCGGTGCCATCCCCGCGCCCGCCACGGTGGCGCAGGGCTGGGAGGCGGCCGGCTATCCCCACGGCACCCTGATGCTGGCCGCCCGCCGCTGCCTGGAGGACGTCGGCCTGTTCGACGAGCGCTACTTCGCCTACTGCGAGGAGGCCGAGCTGGCCATCCGGGCCAAGGCCGCGGGCTGGCAGGTCGGGGTGGTGCGGGGTGCCGAGGTGCGCAACATGCACGTCGGCTCGCGGGCCGCGGTGGTCGACTACCTGCAGCTGCGCAACACCCTGCTCATGGTGCGTGAGCACTCGGGCCGCTACCACGCCGCGATCCGCTTCCTGATCGCCCTGTGGCACCTGGCCAGCGGGGCGCTGGTGCCGAGCCGGCGGGGGCCGTACTGGGCGCCCCGGGCCCGGGTGCTGGCCATCGCCCACCACGTGCTCGGCCGCTACGGCCCGCCGCCCGCCGAGCTGTTCGGGCCGGAGCCCGGTCCCGGGCCCGGGTCGGGCGCGTCCCACAGCCGGCCGGTCTCGGCGTCGGCCAACTCGGGCCGCACCCGCAGCAGGTAGATCGACGACACCAGCAGCCCCACGGGCACCACCATCGCCCCGAACAGGATGGCGGCCAGCCACGCCACCCGGCGCCGGCCCACGAGTGCCCACACCCACTCGGGCCGGTGGGCGGTGTCGAGCAGCGCCCACACGGTGAGCGCCAGCGGCACGGAGAAGACCAGCACGACCACGATGGCCTTGATCTCGGACCAGGCGATCGCGGGACCCTACCCTGGTCGGGGCGGGCGTAGGGCGTGATCAGGCGTCGTGACGGGGCACCCTGCGGAGGCGGCTGCCGACGTCCTCGAAGCCCGGCAGCGGAGCCTGCAGGGCCAGGCCCAGCTCGGTCACCCGGGCGCCCACCAGGTTCTCGACCTCGGACCAGTCGGCCGCCCGGGGCCCGGGGACGTCCCGGTTGTAGGGCTGGTCGAACACGATCACATGGGCACCGCTTTCGCGCAGGGCGGCCACGTTGTGGGGGGCGTCCTCCACGTAGCAGTCCGCCTCCACCTGGGGTTTGGCCCCCAGGAAGCACAGGTCCCGGTAGGGGATGCCGTTGGCGTCGAGCCACTCGACGGTGTCGGCCACCGCGGTGGCGTGGCCCCAGTTGACGTAGAGCCGGTGGGTGATGATCCGGATCCAGACCCCGGCGTCCGACAGCCGCCACAACGTCTCCGCCGCCCCGGTCATCATGGGCATCGTGCGGAAGATGCGGTGCTCCATCACGGCCGCCTGGTGCATCTCGTCGAACTGGGCGCCCGACAGGCCCCACTCCTTGAAGTCCCAGCCGGCGTCGAGGGGCAGCGACTCGGGAGTGGCGCCGGTCCGCTCGATCACGACCTGGCGCAGCGCCGCGGTGTAGTCGCCGCACACGCCGTCGAGGTCGACGCCCAGGATGAACCCGGACCGACTCATTGGCGCACCCTTCGGGCGGCGCGCAATGAGCCCTCGGCCCACAGGGCCGAGTAGGGCACTGTGCTTCTGGTTCGCTCGACAAGCTCGCTCACGGACCGCCGTCCGTTCTTCGCTTCTGCCACACCCGGTCCACGACGGCGTCGGCCACCAGCACCAGCACCGCGATCCAGCCGATCGGATGGGGCCGGCGCATCTCGATGGGCCAGTCGAAGCTGGGCGTCGGGTCCCAGCGGGCCTGGATGTAGAGCACGTACAGGGCGCACAGGCCCAGCGCGATGGGGCTGGCCAGCAGCAGGTAGCGCCGGAACGTCTCGTGGCGGGCGCCGATGCCCGCGGCGATGCCGACGGCGAGGCCCACCCAGGGCCCGGCCAGGATCCAGCTGAGCAGGAACACCCCCACGCCGGTCCACACCGCGGTGCGCCGGCTGGGCAGGGCGCCGTCGTAGCGGAACGCCAGCACGGACGAGTACGGCTCGGCCTCCGACGCCGGGGCGTTCACGACCGTCCGGGGCCGCCGCACGACCAGGACCAGGCACAGCAGCGCGGCCGCGATCGAGAGCCAGATGGCGATGTCGACGCGGTGCTGGGGCGTGAAACGCATGTCCACCGTGAACGAGGCGTCGTCCGGCGTGACGAGCCAGCCGTTGGCGAAGCCGTCGACCAGCACCGGGTCGCCCAGCGACCTGCCGTTGACGCTGGCCTGCCAGCCCGGGTTGAAGCTCTGCCCCATGACCAGCCA
This sequence comes from Actinomycetota bacterium, assembly GCA_046734695.1. Classification (GTDB taxonomy): domain Bacteria; phylum Actinomycetota; class Acidimicrobiia; order Acidimicrobiales; family VFJN01; genus ZC4RG19. Next base: position 2,250 of record JBKPRS010000200.1, read on the forward strand.
GAACGGCTCGCCCGGAGTGGCCCCCGTGACCTTGGCGGTGGCCCGGTCGTGGTCGTCGCTGCTCACCTCGACGGCGGGACCGGCCGGCACCGCGCCATCCGACGCCTCGCTGACCAGCGTGCCGCTGCCCGCCGGGGTGGCGGACCCGCCGGCGGCGGAGCGCAGCACCAGGCCGTCCACGTTGAGCCCGGAGTCCTTGCCGTCGGCGCTGGCGATCTCGTGCTCGCCGTCGCCCAGCGCCAGGGGCGAGCCGTCGCAGGTGGCCAGGGGGAGCGCGTCACCCGCGAGCGCCTGGGACATCGGCCCGGTGACCCGCACGGGGACCGGCTGGCCGTCGACGGTGAGCAGGTCGCTGCGGCACCCGGAGTCGTACACGGCGGGCAGGGCCGGGACCGTGGGCGCCGGCAGGCCGATCTCGGAGATGGCCGCGGGCTGGTCCACCTCGCGGTCGCTGATCCAGTCGTGGGTGACGACCTCGCGCACTCCGGCGATCCGCACCCGGAAGCTCGACCCCGTCACCGGGTGGTCCAGCGGAAGGTCGACCGTGGACGTGGAGTTCTGCGCCGCGCCGTCCGGCAGATCGGGCACGTCCAGCTTGCCCTGGTTGACCCCGTCGACGAAGAGCTCGACGTCGGTGGGCACGGAGTGGCGGCCGTCGGTGATCAGCGTGAGCGGCAGCGAGCTGATGGTCACCGGTGAGGTCAGGTTGACCTCGACCCACTCGTTGTCCGGGTTGCTGCGCACGGTCGTCCAGGCGGTGGACGGGTCGCCGTCGAAGGCGGCCGATGCCGTCTGCAGGTTGCCGTTGAGGTTCGAGCTGGCCCGCGCCCAGGTCACCGAGCCGTCGTGGGGCCGTCCCAGCGTCTGGTCCAGGACGTAGGTCGGGGAGCGGCGGTACAGCCGGGCCTCGCCCTCCAGGCCGAAGCTGCGGCCGGTGGGCAGGTCGACGAGGCGGAGCAGGCTTTGCTCCTCGTCCTGGCGGGTGGTGTCGGTCGGGTCCTGGCGCTGGCGGGTCAGGGTGATGGCCAGGGGGTGGTCGCCACTGGCGCTGCCCGCGGCCTGCAGCAGGTCCGTAGGCACCCGGATGACGTCCTGGTGGGTGTCGGGCCGGTTGCCCACCTCGATCTCCGCGAAGCCGAGGCTGGACTGGCCGGCGTAGCGGGGCACGAAGCCCGCGTTGTCGCCGAGGATCTCGACCGACAGCGTGGAGAACGTGCGCTTCGGGAAGTCGACCTCTTCGCCGGGGGCGTCGCGGGACTGCTCGCTGAGCTCGGCGTCCACGGGGTCGCCGCCGTCGAAGCGCAGCCGCACCGCGGTGATGAAGCGGTTGCGGGAGCCGTTGGTGACCTGGGTCAGGTTGACGTGGTCCGTGGTGACCGGCTGGTCGTAGGTGAGCTCGATGCGCTCACCCCGGGCGTCGGCGAACGCCCCGGTGCGCCACGCCGTCTCGAGATCGCCGTCCACGGCCAGGGCCGGGCGCTCCTCGGAGGTGAAGGTGATCTGATTGCCGTAGGAGGTGGCCCGGGCGCTGACGCCGCCGCGGTCCTCGGCCAGCGACATGGCGCCGCCGGTCTCGTCGGGGAACAGCGGCAGCCGGTTGTCCCGGGCGTCGGCCTCGAGCGGCTTGTAGCCGGCGGTCTCGGTGAAGCCCCGGGTGTGGCGGATGGTGGTCCAGCGCTCGCCCCGCTTGCGGTTGGAGTCGGTCACCAGCAGCGCAGCGCCGTCGTCCAGCGCGTCCTGGACCTGGTCGTCGGACAGGGAGGCGGAGTAGCGGATCAGCTCGGTGCCGTCGATCAGCCCGACGCCCGCCGCGTCGACCAGGCCGGCCCCGTCGCCCGCCACCAGCAGCGGGTGCTGGGTGTCATGGGTCGACACGATGGGGACCGAGCCGTCCACCGGCAGCGTGGCCAGCTCGGGCGGGTCGGGCAGGTTCGGGTCGGACTCGAACATCAGCTCGTCGTCGAGCTGCACGTTGTCGACCGTGAGGTTGGGCTTGCCGGGCCCGAACGGCACGGGCTCGCCCAGGCCGGAGGCGCGGCGCACGAAGTCCCAGAAGTTGCGGGGCCGCGGCGTGTTGTAGCGCTCGTACTGGAGGTCGCTCTGGACCAGCACGTCGCCCGCCCGCATCAGCCGGGCGATGGGGGCGATGCTGTCCGGGTCGGCCGTGCGCTCCTGGAGGCGTAGGTCGAACGCGTTGAGCAGGTTGGCGGAGGCGGCCGAGCCGTAGGGGATCAGCTCACGCTGCACGGAGGGCCGGTCCATCAGCCCCGGCAGGATCGGGTCGACCGTGTTGCCCCAGCGGTAGCTGGCGAAGTCGGTGCCCGGCACCACCAGGACCCGGGTGTCGGACCCCTCGGACTGGAGGTGGTCGGCGGCCTGGGTCCAGTAGTCGGGGATGGCCTCCGGTCGGCGCAGGTTCTTGGGCACGAAGTCGCCGGTCCACAGCGGGGGCAGGGCCAGCAGCGCGATGAGCACCACACCGATGGTCAGGGGGCGCCCGGTCCGGGGCCAGCGGCGCGCCAGGCTGGTGACGCCCGCGCCGGCCAGCACCGCCAGGGACAGCGCCACCAGGGGCACCGCCCGGGGCAGGCTGCGCATGGACAGGCCGACGTCGGACAGCAGGAAGGCCTTGACCCCGCGGGCCCAGGGCGAGCCGCCCTTCCACGGGTACGCCCCCACGGACAGGGCGACGCCCAGCGCCAGCAGGGCCACGAAGTAGGCCCGGTGGCGCCAGCGGGCCACCACCGCGCCGGCCAGGCCGGCGATGGGCACCATGTAGGTGAACGCCAGCAGCGGCAGGAACATCGTGTACTGGACGCTCGGCTCGATCCACGGGCCCAGGCGGTCGCCGCCGTAGAAGAACCAGTAACCGAGGCCGCGCAGCACCTCGTGGCTGACCGACACCGCGGCGACCGTCTGGGCCGTCTCGGTGTAGCGCAGGATCTCGATGCCGTTGGTGCCCTGGACCGACAGCCCGGCGATCCACCAGGCCGACACGGGCAGCGTCAGCGCCCCCATGCGCAGGGCGCTGCGGACCGCCGTGCGCAGGGTGATCTCGTGCGCCACCCACACGGCGTGGGCCAGCCACACCACCGGTGCCACGCCCACCAGCATCAGGGCCGTGGCGTTGACGCTGCCGCAGGTGGCCACGGCGAGGGCGAACAGCGCGGGATAGCGCCAGCCCTTGGTGCGCGTCGTGCGGATGGTGAGGGCGATGAGCCAGGGCAGGAAGGCGAAGGGCAGCAGGATGGCCGACAGCCGGGCCACCAGCGTGAGGATGTAGGGCGTCAGCGCGTAGCCGAACGTGGCGGCCACCACGCCCGGCCCGGTCCAGCCGAGCGTGCGCAGCAGGTAGACCACCCCGGCCCCGGCCACGAAGATGATCGTGCCCCACCAGATCCGCTGCGCCGCCCAGTCGGGCAGGCCGATCTTGTCGAGCAGCCAGTAGAACGGCCCCATCGGCCACAGGTAGCCGATGTTCTGGTGGGTGACGGTGCCCAGGCCGATCGATGGGTCCCACATCGACCACGACCGGCTCATGAGCCTGGACGGGTCGAGGTAGAGGTAGGTCTTGGTGTCGGCGCTCACCCAGCCCCGCTGCGTGAGCAGCAGGGGCACGTAGGCGATGAAGCCCAGCGCCGCCAGCAGCTTGGCCGTGGGACCACCCGGCAGGCGCCGGCCGGGGGCCTTCGCCACTGTCCGCGCCCGCGGCGCGGCGGGGGCCGGGACCGACGCCACGGTGGCGAGCGCCGGCCGGCGTCCGCGCAGGCTGTGCGCGAGCCGGGCGAACGGGCTCTTCATCGGGGGTGTCGCCGCCGTGACACCTCGTCGGCGACGACCCGCATCAGCCGCGTGGCGGTGTTGTCCCAGGTGAGCTCGCCGGCCCAGGCCAGCGCTCCGGCGCTCAGGCGGGCCCGGAGGTCGGCGTCGCCGAGCACCCGGGCCATGGCGTCGCCCAGGCCGGCAGGGTCGCCCGGCGCCAGCAGGCCCGTCTGGCCGTGGTGGACCGAGTCGCGGTGCCCCGCGATGTCGGTGGCGACCGCCGGGGTGCCGCAGGCCGCGGCCTCGGTGAGCGTCATGCCCCAGCCTTCGCGGGCGGAGGCGGACGTGATGATCCACGCCTCGCGCATCAGCGCGAGCTTGTCGGCCTCGCTCAGCAAGCCCCGCAGCGTCACCCAGGTGCCGGCGTCGAGCTCTTCGATGGCAGCCTGGACCGTGGGCCGGTCGTAGCCGTCGCCCACGATGTGGAGGCGCAGGTCGGGGATGCTCTGGCGGGCGTGGTGGGCGGCCCGCACCAGCAGGTCGTAGCGCTTGACCGGGGCCATGCGGCCGACGGCCATCACCAGGGGAGCCGGCGACTTGGCGCCCCCGGGCGAGTAGTGGGCGTCGATGCCGGGGTGGACGACAGTGACCCGGGCGGGATCGAAGCCGAGGTCGTTGACCAGCTCGTCCTTGGACGACTCGCACAGCGTGGCGATGGCGGAGCGGCGGTAGAGCGGCGGGGCGACCTTGGCCTCGAACAGCGCCCCGAGGGGCCCGAGCTTGGGCCCGAGGGTCATGTTCCACATGTCGGCGTGGACGTGGTGCAACAGGATGATCCGGGGGCCGAGGTTCCACAGCGGGCTCAGGAAGGGCATGCCGTTCCAGATCTCGACCAGCACGTCCCGGGGCCCGGTGCGCCCCGCGATCTCGGCCAGCGCGGCCCGGGGAAAGACCTGGTAGCGGCCGGCGCGGCGGATCACCTTGTAGCCGTCGCGCATGGCCTCGGTGGGCTGGCCCTGGGCCCAGGAGGTCCGCATGGTGATCTCGAGCCCGGCGGCGGCCCAGCGCTTGGCCACCTCGGCGATGTGGAGCTCGGACCCGCCCGCCTCGACGTCGTCGAGGTCCCGCCAGGCGAGGACGTGGACCCGCCGGACGCCGGCCGACGCGGCCAGGTCGCCGATCTTGGCGATGGGATCGGCGTCCTCAGGCACGGCATTGCTCACAGGTGGTCGTCCTCCCCAGGGCCAGGTACCCGGGCGCTCGACAGTAGCGACAGCGTGTGGTTACCGCTCGGATACCGGAACCGCCGTATGCTACGGACTTCCGTGCCTGCGCACCAACGCTCGGGGGTGGTGCGCCCGACCCGACGGAGCAGCCGTGGCCAGCACCGACGACACCCATGCGACCAGCCTGACCGAGGCGCTGGATGGCGTCGAGGGCTGGTTCAGCCCCGAGCAGGTCGACCGGGTCGTCGAGCGGGCGTCCCAGGTGCCGCCGACCGGCCGGATCGTGGAGATCGGCAGCTATCGGGGCCGCTCCATGGTGGCCATCGCCCGGTCTGCGCCCGAGGGCGTCGAGATCGTCGCGATCGACCCCCACGCGGGCAACGACCGCGGCCCCCAGGAGATCGAGGGCTTCGCGGACGAGGCCGCGGTCGACAGCAAGGTGTTCCTCGCCAACCTGGAGCGGGCGGGGGTGCGAGACCGGGTGACGTACGTCCGCAAGTTCAGCCACGACGCCCTTGGCGACGTCGGCGGCCCGATCGACATGCTGCACATCGACGGCGCCCACCGCTTCGCGCCGGCCAGCGGCGACATCAGGAGCTGGGGGGACCGGGTCGTGCCCGGGGGCTCGATGCTGGTCCACGACTCGTTCTCGTCGGTGGGGGTGACGCTGGCGCTGGCGGCCACCGTGGCCTTCTCCGGCGAGTGGCGCTACGCGGGGCGCAGCCGGTCGCTGGCGGAGTACCGCCGCGAGCCGGTGCGCGGCACCGCCCGGGCCGCCAACATCGGGCGCCAGCTGGCCCAGCTGCCGTGGTTCGCCCGCAACGTGGCCATCAAGGCGCTGATCCTGGCCAAGCAGCCCCGCGCCGCGCGGGCGCTGGGCCACGACGGCTCCAGCTGGCCCTACTGAGGCTCTACGAGGCCGTGGTCTCCACGCCGGGGGCCTCGGGCACGTCGGGGTCCGCGGCCGGCTGCGTCGACTCCGGCTCGGGGGCCGGCTCGGTGCGGGGCGGCAGCGGCTCGGGCTTGTCGCCGCGGTGCAGCACCCGGTCCCGCAGGCCCCACCAGGTCACCAGCGACATGGCCTCGCCGATGATGTGCCACGACATCTTCGACACGCCTCGCACCCGGTCGTTGAAGGTGATCGGCACCTCCACGATGCGGGCGCCCAGGCGGTGGGCCCGGTACGACAGCTCGAGCTGGAAGCCGTAGCCGGTCGCCTTGGTGGCGCTGGCCTCGACCGTCTCGAGGATGTCGGCCCGGTAGGCCCGGAACCCGGCGGTGGCGTCGCGCACGCCCAGCCCCAGCACCGACGAGGCGTAGAAGTTGCCGACCCGGGACAGCAGGATGCGCACGAACGGCCAGTTGGTCGTGCGGCCGCCGGCCACGTAGCGGGACCCGATGGCGATGTCGGCGCCCGCGTCGACCTCGGCCAGCAGGGCGGGCAGCCGCTCGGGCGGGTGCGAGAGGTCGGCGTCCATCTGTACCACGACCTCGTAGCCCTCGGCGAAGGCGCGCTTGAACCCGGCCCGGTAGGCCCCGCCCAGGCCGCCCTTCGACGGGCGGACCAGGACATCGACCTGGCCCAGCTCCTTGCCGGCGGCCCGCGCCAGGCCGGCGGTCCCGTCGGGACTGGCGTCGTCGACGACCAGGATGTCGGCCTCGGGCGCGGCCGCCCGGACCTGGCCGAGAACGTCGGCGATGTTCTCGGCCTCCAGGTACGTCGGGATGATGACCAGGGTTCTCATGCGGCCCCCCAGACGTCGCTCCGCATCACCACATTACTTCGCACCTCGGGCGTCATGCGCTGTCCTCCCCCTCAGTCACAGCGGACGTAGAGCTCGTAGATCGGCTTGCCCGGCCCCGCGGCCGGGTTCTCGCCGTAGCTGTCGTGCAGGCAGTAGAGGTCGTCGAGGACCTTCCCGGGCTCGGCGGAGCCCGGGTCCATCGACGTGTTGGGCTCGACCCAGTTGTCGTACATCGTGGACAGGATCACGACGTCGGCGTCGCGCAGCTCGTCGGCCAGGCCCGAGTCGTCGGCGTTGGCCACGCCGGGGTCCATCTCGATGTAGCGGGTGCCCGGCACTAGCTGCGGGAGCAGGAAGTAGAGGTAGGCCTCGCTGTAGGGCGTGCGCCGCAGGTCGCCGGTGCCCACGATGACCTTGTCGCCCGGCCTGGTGAGGCGGTCGACGTCGTCGAGCATGGCCTCGGCCGCCGGGGGCACGTCCTCCCGGCCGTAGTAGAAGCTGCGGCCCCGGTGGTCCACCGACCACACGTGCCGGTCGTAGTTGACGCTCTGGGCCACGTAGTCGGCGTACCAGCGGTACGTGAAGTGGGGGAACAACAGCATGAAGGCGAACGGCGCCAGCATGGCCACCCGGGCCACCGCCACCCGCGTCCCCCGCAGGCGGGCGGCCTCGGCCAGGAACGCGGGCAGCAGCCCGAAGGGCACGCAGCTCACCCAGGACAGGTGCGCGGTGTCGGCCCGCTGGACCACCTGGGGGAGCAGCCCGGCCGCGAACAGGCCGAGCGCCAGCAGCCGCCAGCCGTGCTCGCTGCCCCGGCGCTTGGACCAC
>JBKPRS010000201.1:0-2647 GCA_046734695.1 Actinomycetota bacterium
GTGACCTCGGCCCGGGACGCCGCCGACTCGTTCCTGACCGACGTCGTGGGCGTGTCCGACCCGGAGCTGTCGGGCTTCAAGGCCGAGCGACCGGACCTGGGCACCTTCGACCTCTACGAGCGGGACGAGTCCGGCTCGGTGACCTCGCGTGTGGCCAGCTCGATCACGGTGCGCCGCTTCGACGACGGCCGCTGGTTCGTGACCGGGGCCTCCTCGCCCGACGTGGTGATCTCTGTCCCGACCTGGCTGAGCGCGGTTGCGTCGCCGCTGCACGTGGACGGTCAGGGCCACGGGTTCGAGGGCACTCTGCTCGTCACGCTGCAGGCCCGAGCCTCGGCCGACCCGGCTGACCCGCTGGCCTCGTCGCCGGCCCAGGGGGGCTCGGGCGAGGCCCTGGAACCGTTCGCCGTCGACCTGAACTTCTCTCCGCCGTCGTCGCCCGACACGGGCATCCTGCTGGCCCAGGACACGAGCGGGATGTCGGACGCCGTCCCGCGGTTCTCCGCCCTGGCGGTCCGCCTGGGCGCCACGGGCTCGCCGCCGCCCACGGTCGCGGGCTGGACGTTCCGCAACCAGGCGCTCTACCCGTTCGCGACGGCCGCCGAGGCCGAGGCGTGGCGCTCCGATCCGAGCCACCAGCCGTGGCACGCCGACCCCGAGGCCACGGCCCTGTCGTTCGTCGGCTACCTGGGATTCTCCGGCATCGACGTGGTCACATCTCGCGATGTCCGGGACACGGATGCGTGGATCGGCGTCGGCTACACGGTGCCCCCGGGCGACCACGCGACCACGTCCGCGGTGATCCACCTCCAGCGGTTCGGCCCCGCGCTCGACTCCCCGTGGGAGGTGGTCGGAACCCGGGACACCGACCTGACCCTGGAGACGCCCCGCTACGGCGCCACCGCCGGCCCGTCCCCGCTCACGGTGGGCGGCCACATCACCGGGGTGGACGAAAGCCTGCGGGTCCAAGTCCGCCAGCTCGCCGCCCCCGACCCGATCGGCGAGTCGTGCTGCGTCCCCGCCGGCGGCCAGGACGCGGCGTGGCAGACCACGGTGACGTACCAACCGGTCGCGGACCAGTCGTTGCTGGTGGTGGTCTCCACCGGCGGCCACCTCCAGGACGTCGAACGCTTCGCGATAACCGGCCTCCGCCCCGACTGATCCCGCCGCCACCGGCTGACCCCGCCGGGCGGCCCCCATCGGTTGCCTGCCCCGGCCCGGCTGCTCTCGACGCTGTGCCCGCGGGCTGCCTGCCTCGCCAGTCGGGCTGATCCTGCCGGGGGCGCCCCCCAATAGCATGAGCGGCATGTCTGCCGTCGCCGAGCTCGGCCACCGGGCGCGAGCCGCCAGCCGGGTGCTGGCCACCGTGTCCACCGAGGCCAAGGACGCCGCCCTCCACGCCGCGGCCGACCTGCTGGTCGAGCGCAGCGATGACCTCCTGGCCGCCAACGCCGAGGACGTCACCCGGGAGCAGGATGCCGGCGCATCCCCGACCGTGGTCGACCGCCTCCGCCTGTCGCCGGCCCGGGTCGAGGGCATGGCAGGCGGGCTGCGTCAGGTCGCGGCCCTGGCCGACCCCGTCGGCGAGATCACCGAGGGCTGGACCCGGCCCAACGGCCTGCGCATCGCCAAGGTGCGGGTGCCGCTTGGGGTCGTGGCGATCATCTACGAGAACCGGCCCAACGTCACCAGCGACGCCTTCGGCCTGTGCCTGAAGTCGGGCAACGCCGCCTTCCTGCGGGGCTCGTCGGGGGCGATCCGGTCGAACCTGGCCATCGCCGCCGTGCTGCGGGAGGGCCTGGCCAAGGCGGGCCTGCCCGAGGATGCGCTGGTCCTGGTGGACGACACGTCCCGGGAGGCCGCCGTCGAGTTCATGCGCCAGCGGGAGTCCGTCGACTGCCTGATCCCCCGGGGCGGGCCGTCGCTCATCCGCTCGATCCTCGACAACGCCACCGTGCCCTACGTGATCGACGGCGACGGGAACTGCCACGTCTACGTCGATGCGTCTGCCGATCTGGCCATGGCGGCCGACATCATCGTGAACGCCAAGACGCAGAGGCCGTCCGTGTGCAACGCGGCGGAGACGCTGCTGGTCCACGAGGCGGTGGCGGGGGAGTTCCTGCCGCTCGTGGCGCCCCGATTGGAGGGCGTGGAGCTGGTGGGCGATGCCACCGCCCGGACGATCCTGGGGCCCGAGCGGGTCGCGCTGGCCGGGGAGGACGACTGGGCCCAGGAGTTCCTCGCTCTCAAGCTGGCGGTGGGCGTGGTCCCGTCGCTCGACGCCGCGGTCGACCACATCACCCGCTACGGCACCGGGCACAGCGAGGCCATCGTGACGCGGGACCTGGCGGCCGCCGATCGCTTCACCCGCGAGGTGGACGCGGCCGCGGTGCTGGTCAACGCCTCGACGCGGTTCGTGGACGGCGAGGAGTTCGGCTTCGGCGCCGAGATCGGCATCTCGACCCAGAAGCTGCACGCCCGGGGCCCGATGGGACTGCGGGAGCTGACCACCGAGAAGTACGTGGTCCGGGGCGAAGGCCAGATCCGCTGATCCGTCCGCCGCGGGCCGAGGAGCTGGAGCGGCTGCGCGCCATCGAGCGGGCCGCCGGGCGCCCGTTCATCGACGTGGGGATGCCGGAGGTCGCCG
>JBKPRS010000202.1:0-21067 GCA_046734695.1 Actinomycetota bacterium
GCCCACCCGAACCTGACCCTGGACGAGTCGGCCGCCGACTTCGCGGCGGCGGCCACCGATCCGCTGGCCCGGATCGACCTCAACATCGCGTCGATCGACGCGCCCGCCATGCCCGGCACGATCACCACCACCCGCACGGTCACCAACGTGACCACCGCCGAGGTGCGGTACCGGGCCACGGCGACCTCGCCCGCGGGCTCGACGATCTCGGTGTCGCCCAAGAACATCACCATCCCCGCAGGCGGGTCGGCCGACATCTCGGTCACGATCTCGGCACCCGGCATCGCTCCCGGCCAGTACTTCGGCCAGGTGATGCTGGAGGACCGCAACGGTGACCGCGACCTGCACATGCCGGTGGCGTTCTCGCCCGGGCAGGGGGCCCTCGCCCTCACCCAGGTCTGCGACCCGACGACCATCAGCCGGCCCGACGGCCGCTCGACCTGCACGGTGACGGCGCAGAACACGTCGCGGACCGCCGCGACGCTCACCGCCACCACCCACCTGGACGCCGGGCTGCGGATCACCGCGGTCAACGGGGCGACGCAGACCAGCAACCGGGACGCCTCGGTCACGGCCACCGTGAACGGGGTGACGCCGGGCGTTCCGACCATCGCGCCCGGGACGTCGCCGGCCGGGTTCATCCCGCTCAGCCTGTTCGGGGTCACGCCCATCCCCGTGGGCGACGAGCAGGCGCTGAACTTCAACGTGCCTGAGTTCACGTATGGAGGCCTGGCCTACAACCGTGTGGGGGTGACGTCGGACGGCTATCTCGTGGCGGGTGGCACGAACGGCTCCGCCGACATCCAGTTCGACCCGACGGTGGCGTTCGGGAGCCCGGCGAGGCCCAACAACGTGCTCGCCCCGTTCTGGACCGACCTCGACGGCACGGGGGCGCCCGGCATCCTGGCCACGGTGCTCACCGACGGCACGAACAGCTGGCTCGTCATCGAGTGGCGGCTGAACGTGTTCGGCACCAACTCGCTGCGGACCTTCCAGGCCTGGCTCGGGATCGACGGCACCGAGGACAACACCTTCACCTACGACCCGGCCAACCTGCCGGCCGCTCCCGGCGTGCAGCCGTTCGTCGTCGGGGCGGAGAACCTCGACGGCACGGCCTCCTCCAGCATCGCCGGGCTGCCTACCGGAGACCTGCGCGTGACCAGCACGCCGTTCGTCCCCGGCGGCACGCTGAGCTACTCCGTGCAGGTCAAGGGGGTGCAGTCCGGTGCGCAGAAGGTGACGACGTCGGTGGACACCCCGATCGTCCACGGCACCACCCAGGAGGTCGACACCATCAACGTGCTATAGCTCTGCAGCGTGCTGGATCACATCTCCATCCAGTGCGCTGACGTCGGGGCCAGCGCCGTGTTCTACGACACGGTGCTGGCTCCGCTGGGCGGTGCACGCATCATGGAATTCGGCCCGGTCATCGGCTACGGCGTCGGGGGCAAGCCTGACTTCTGGCTCGGCCCGCAGCAGACCGGCGAGGGCTTCCGCGAGTCCCACGTCGCCTTCGAGGCCGCCGACCGCGCCACGGTGAGGGCGTTCTTCGACGCCGCCGTGGCCGCAGGCGCCGAGGTGCTGCACGAGCCGCGGGTGTGGCCTGAGTACCACCCGACCTACTACGGCGCCTTCGTCCGTGACCCCAACGGCAACAACGTCGAGGCGGTCTGCCACCTGCCCGAATAGCACCGATGACTTCCGGGCCGAGGCGCGGTCCTACCGGCGACATTCGACTGCGACATTCGATGTGGAGCGAAGGAGCCTGTGATGCCCAAGCGTGACTCAGCCCCCCTGGGTGCCCCGTGCTGGATCGACCTGTTCACCTCCGATCCCGAGGCGAGCAAGTCGTTCTACGGCGAGCTGTTCGGCTGGACCGCCGAGGATGCCGGCGAGGAGTACGGCCACTACATCAACTTCTCCAAGGACGGTGTGCGCGTCGCCGGCGGCATGCAGAACGACGGCTCGGGCGGCCCCGACGCCTGGTCCGTCTACCTGGCGACCGCCGATGCCAAGGCGACCGAGAACCAGGCGCAGGCCGAGGGCGCTCAGGTCGTCGTGCCCGCCATGGACGTCGGCACGCTCGGCACCATGGAGGTCCTGATCGACCCGAGCGGTGCCGCCATCGGGGCGTGGCAGCCCCGGGACTTCCCCGGCTTCGGGGTGTGGGACGAGGAGGGCACCCCCGGCTGGTTCGAGCTCCAGACGCGGGACTACGCCGCCGCCGTGGCGTTCTACCAGCAGGTCTTCGGGTGGGACACCAAAGTCGTGAGCGACACCGACGACTTCCGCTACACCATGCTCGTCGAGGGCGAGAACCAGCTGGCCGGGATCATGGATGCCTCCGCCATGCTGCCCGAGGGCGTGCCCTCCCACTGGGGCGTGTACTTCGCGGTGACCGACACCGACGCCACGATCGCCAAGGCGGTGGCTGCTGGCGCCACCGTGGTCAGCCCGGCGATGGACACCCCCTACGGCCGCCTGGCCAGCCTCACCGATCCCACCGGCGCCCTGTTCAAGCTCGGGTCGCTCACCTGAGCGACTACACCGTGCGCCCCGCGGCCCCCGGCGACCTGCCCGGGGTGCTGCGGGTGCTGGACCGTGCTCCCGCCGTCGACCCCGACGGGATCACCTCCCGGCAGCGGGCGACCTGGGACCGCATGCTGGCCACCGAGGACCTCACGCAGTATGTGGCCACCGACCCCGTCGGCGACGTCGTGGGCGTCGTGGGCCTGCTCGTGATGCCGAACCTGGGCTATGACTGCCGTCCGACTGCTTTCATCGAGGCCATGGTCGTGGACGAATCGCACCGCCGCCGAGGCGTGGGGCGGCTGCTGATCGAGCGCCTCCTGGCCGATGCCACCGCGGCCGGGTGCCACAAGATCCAGCTCCTCACCCACAAGCGTCACGCGCACGACGGCGCCCACGACTTCTACCGGGCGCTCGGCTTCACAGCGGAGGCGGAGGGATTCCGGCTGTACCTCGGCCCGCGATGACGAGATGCTCGTGTGATGACGAGCTACGACACGGACGAGCTGCGCTCGTTGGGCCAACAGGTCTACGACGCCATCAACGCGCAGGACCTCGTGGCCCTGGAGCAGCTGTTCGCGCCCGACGTCGTGCGCCACGCCATGGGCCAGGTCGGCTTCGACGCGGCCCGGACGGCGGTGACCAGCATGTTCGAGTCCGCTCCCGACACCCGCTTCCACGTCGAGGACCTCGTGGCCGAAGGCGACCGGGTCGCCCTCCGGGTCACCGTGCAGCGTGGTGACCCCGACCCCGGCACCATCCCCCAGACGATCCTCGAGATCTTCCGGATCGAGCACGGCCGCGTGGCCGAGATCTGGGGCGCCGGCGCCCCGGCCCGCCCCCGGCCGGGCTGACACACTGGCGCCCGTGGCGTTCGTCGAGCTGGTGGCGATCGTGGTCGACGACTACGACGAGGCGATCGACTTCTTCGTCGGCACGCTCGGGTTCGAGCTGGTGGAGGACAGCCCGGCCGTCACCAGCGCCGGCGGCCGGCCCAAGCGCTGGGTCGTCGTGCGCCCGCCGGGGGCCGAGACCGGGATCCTGCTGGCGCAGGCCGACGGACCGGACCAGGCCGCGGTCGTGGGCCACCAGACGGCGGGCCGGGTCGGGTTCTTCCTCCGGGTCGACGACTTCGCCGCCTCCCACACCCGCATGGTCGCCCGGGGCGTCGAGTTCGAGGGCCCACCCCGCAGCGAGCCCTACGGCCGGGTGGCGGTCTTCCGGGACGTGGCCGGCAACCGCTGGGACCTCCTCGGCCCCTCCTGAGCCGCGGACCGGCCGGAGACTGACTACCCGGGCGTGTAGACCGCCGTCTCAGCGGGCGACGAAGTACTTGGCCTGGGGGTGGTGGCAGATGAGGGCGGACGTGGTCTGCTCGGGCTGATACTGGAAGCCCGTCTCCTCGCTGCACTCCAGGCCCAGGCGCTCCCCGTCGAGCAGCCGGAGGACCGTCACGTTGTCCTCCAGGTCCGGGCAGGCCGGGTAGCCCCACGAGTAGCGCCCACCGCGGTACTGCTGGCGGAACAGGCCCGCCAGCGACGGCCCGTCCTCGTGGGCGAAGCCCCACTCCTCCCGCATGCGCCGGTGCCAGTACTCGGCCAGCGCTTCGGCCATCTCGACGCCGAGGCCGTGCAGCAGCAGATAGTCCTGGTAGCGGTCGTCCGCGAACAGCTTGGCGGTGCGCTCGGACACGGCGTGGCCCATGGTCACGATGGAGAAGCCCGCGTAGTCGACCGCCCCGTCCATCGGCCGGAAGAAGTCGGCGATGCAGTAGTAGGGCGCCTTGGACTGGCGGGGGAACCTGAAGCGGGCCTGCTCCTCGGTGCGCGCCTCGTCGGTCCAGATGACCAGGTCGTTGCCGTCGCCGTTGGCGGCGAAGTAGCCGTAGGTCACCTGGGGGACCAGCAGGCCGTCGGCCTTGGCCTTGCCCAGCTCGTCGCGCAGCGTCGGGCGGATGCGGTCCTTGAACTCGCCGTCGGACTCGCCGCCCTCGGGCCGGAACTGCCACTGGTTGCGGAACAGCGCGGTCTCGTTGACGTAGCCCGCGATCTCGTCGATCGGCAGGCCCTTGACCAGCCGGCTGCCCAGGAACGGCGGCTTGAACACGTCGTTGTCGCTCACCACGTCGGGCGAGCGCGAGGGCACCTCGGCCGCCGGCTCCGACCCCTTCTCGGCCAGGCCCAGGGACGCCCGCGACGGCACCCGCGACTCCGAGGGCACCCGGCCCCAGTCGGGGTCGTCGTCCTCCGCGCCGCGGCGGATGGCGCCGAGGCGGTCCATGACGTGGAGGCCCTCGAACGCGTCCTTGCCGTAGAACAGCCGGCCGTCGTAGACGTCGCGCAGGTCGCGCTCGACGTAGCTGCGGGTCAGCGCGGCGCCGCCCAGCAGCACCGGGATGTCGCCCAGCTCGCGGGTGTTCAGCTCCTCCAGGTTGTCCCGCATGATCAGCGTGGACTTCACCAGCAGGCCGGACATGCCGATGGCGTCGGCCTTGACCTCCAGCGCCTTCTCGATCATGTCGGCGATGCTCACCTTGATGCCGAGGTTGTGCACCTCGTAGCCGTTGTTGGTGAGGATGATGTCGACGAGGTTCTTGCCGATGTCGTGCACGTCGCCCTTGACGGTGGCGAGCACGATGCGGCCCTTGCCCGAGTCGCCCTCGACCTTGTCCATGTGCGGTTCCAGGTGGGCGACCGCGGCCTTCATCGTCTCGGCGGACTGGAGCACGAACGGCAGCTGCATCTGGCCCGAGCCGAACAGCTCGCCGACGACCTTCATCCCCGACAGCAGGGTGTCGTTGATGATGTCGAGCGCGGCGGTGCCCTCGGCCATCGCCTGGTCGAGGTCGGCGGTCAGCCCGTCGCGGTCGCCGTCGATGATGCGGGCCTTGAGCCGCTCGTCGACCGGCCAGCCGCTGCGGTCCTCCTTCTCGGCCTTGGCCACGGTCACGTCGGCGAAGACGTCGAGCAGAGCGGCGAGCGGGTCGTAGCCCTCGGAGCGTCGGTCGTAGACCAGATCGAGGCACACCTTGAGCTGGTCCTCGGGGATCTTGTTGAGCGGCATGATGCGGGCCGCGTGCACGATCGCCGAGTCGAGCCCGGCCTCCACCGCCTCGTGCAGGAACACCGAGTTGAGGACGTGGCGGGCCGCGGGGTTCAGGCCGAAGCTGACGTTGGAGACGCCGAGCGTGGTGTACACGCCCGGGAGCTCGGCCTTGATCCGCCGGATCGCCTCGATGGTGTGCATGGCGTCGTGGCGCAGGTCCTCGTCGCCGGTGGACAGCGGGAACGTCAGGGCGTCGAAGATCAGGTCGCCCGGCGCCAGGCCGTAGCGCTCGGTGGCCAGCTGGTGGATGCGGTGCGCCACCCGCAGCTTCCACTCGACGTCGCGGGCCTGGCCCTCCTCGTCGATGAGCAGGCACACCACCGCGGCGCCGTACTCCCGGGCCAGCCGGCAGACCCGGTCGAAGCGCGAGCCCTCGCCCTCGCCGTCCTCCAGGTTGGCCGAGTTGAGCACGGCCTTGCCGCCCAGCCGCTGGAGCCCGGCCTCGATGACCTGCGGCTCGGTGGAGTCCAGCACCAGCGGGACCGTGACCTGGGTGGCGAAGCGGTGGGCGATCTCGTCCATGTCGACGGTGCCGTCACGGCCGACGTAGTCGACGCACACGTCCAGCACGTGGGCGCCCTCGCGCTCCTGGTCGCGGGCGATGCGCACGCACGAGTCCCAGTCGCCGGCCAGCATCGTGTCCCGGAACTTCTTGGAGCCGTTGGCGTTGGTGCGCTCGCCGATGATGAGGAAGCTCGCGTCCTGGTGGAAGGGCACGGCGTTGAACATGGAGGTCGCCCCGTCCTCCAGCCGGGCTGCGCGGGGCGCAGGGGTCAGATCCTTGGCCACCGCCGCCAGCTGGCGCAGGTGCTCGGGAGTGGAGCCGCAGCAGCCGCCCACCACCCGCACGCCCAGCTCGGTGATGAACCGGGTCTGGAACTCGACCAGCGCCTCGGGCGTGAGGTCGTAGTGCATCTTGCCGTCTACGACCGAGGGCAGCCCCATGTTGGGCAGGCACGAGATCGGGATGGGGGAGTTGGCCGAGAGGTGGCGCAGGTGCTCATGCATCTCGGACGGGCCCGTGGCGCAGTTGAGGCCGAACACGTCGGGTCGCAGGGCGCCCAGCGCGGTGAGGGCCGCGCCGATCTCGGTGCCAAGCAGCATGGTGCCGGTCTGCTCCATCGTGACCTGGAGCTGGAGCGGCACCTCACGGCCGGTGGCGGCCATGGCCCGGCGGGCCCCGATGACCGCGGCCTTGGCCGCGAGCAGGTCGAAGTGGGTCTCGGTGATGAGCAGGTCGGCGCCGCCTTCGAGCAGCCCGCGCGCCATGGCCTCGTAGGCGTCGCGCAGGTCGGCGAAGCCGATCTGTCCGAGCGACGGCGACTTGGTGCCGGGCCCCATCGAGCCGGCCACCAGCCCGTCGTAGCCGGACGCCACCTCGCGGGCGATGCGGGCGGAGGCCAGGCACAGCTCGTGGGCCCGCTCGGGGATGCCGTACTCGCCGAGGGGGACGGCGAAGGCGCCGAAGGTGTTGGTCTCGACCACGTCGGAGCCGACGCGGAAGAAGGATTCGTGCAGGTCGGCGATGACGTCGGGCCGGGTCACCGACAGGATGTCGACGCAGCCCTCGAGCTCGGGGCCGCCGTAGTCGTCGGCGGTCAGGTCCAACCCCTGGAGGTTGGTGCCGGTGGCTCCGTCGTAGACGACGACGCGCTCGTTCACGAGGTCGAGGAAGCGGCTCATAGGAATCAAGAGAGGCTACCGTCCCGGCCTCCTGGCCCCATGAATCGGTTTCGCTGACCGATTCATCCCTGCCGGGTGATGCCGAGGCCCCTCGGCCCGTGGCGCGCTGGGACCATGACGAGGAGTGGGACCTGGCGCGCGCTCTGCGTGACCGCCGGGGCCGTGGTCCTGATGGGCGCGGCGGCGTGCGGAGATGACGACGACAGCAGCAGCGACACCACGGAGACCACCGAGAGCCCCGGCACCGGCTCGTCGGTGGTGCAGTCCGCCCAGCAGCTGTGCGACGACCTGGAGAGCCTGGACTCGACGGTCCAGGACATCGACGTCGACCCGGACACGACGACCATCTCCGACATCAAGGACGACCTCGACCAGCTCCGCTCCCAGGTGTCGGATGTCGCCGGCTCGGGCTCCGCACTGGCCGGCGCGGTCGGCGCCGCGCTGCAGGGCGGCTTCGACCGGTTCGAGTCGGAGGTCGAGAACCTGCCCGAGGACGAGACCCTGCAGGCCGCGGGCGAGTCCGTCCGGTCGTCCGCCGAGGAGTTCAAGGCGGCATGGAACGGCGGGATGGACGCCCTCGACTGCGACCGGGGGTCGTGACCCGGCGCGGGTGGCTCGGTGGGGTGCATTCACCCTTCGCGGGCGATGCCGGACCGCATGCCGAGCGGGAGCGTGGCGGCCATGGATGACGCCGAGCAGGCCGAGGTCGATCGGCTGAAGGCCGAGCAGGCCCGGCTCGAGGCGGAGGTGGGCGGCCTGCGGGAGCAGATGTCCGCCGAGCACGCCGCCGCCGAGCGCCGCAAGCGCCACCGGATCCGGCGGGTCGTGGCCGTGGCGCTGGTGGTCACGACGTCGCTGATGTTCACCATCTCCGCCACGGGGGTGTGGGCCCGGCGCAACGCGCTCAACACCGACCGCTGGGTCTCGACGGTGACGCCCGTGGCCGCCGACCCCGCGGTGCAGGAGGCGTTCGGCCGGTACCTCACCGACCAGCTCATGACCGCGATCGACCCCAAGGAGTTCTTCGAGAGCGTGCTGCCCGAGCGCGGCCAGATCCTGGCCGTGCCGCTGACCAACGCCCTGCACGGCTTCGTCCGGGACACGGTCACCGAGTTCCTGGGCTCCGACACCTTCCAGAACCTGTGGGTCGAGATCAACACGCGCGCCCACACCCGCCTGGTCGACGTGCTGGAGGGCGATACCAGAGATGTCCCCGGCATCGAGGTGCAGGGCGACAACGTGGTGCTCAACGTGATCCCGGTGCTCAACGCGATCCTGGAGCGGATCGGCGAGCAGTCGCCCGAGCTGTTCGGCCACACGGTGAACCTGCCGACGATCTCGGGGGACGACGCCCAGGAGGCCATCCAGAAGCTCTCGAACGCCCTGGGCCGGCCGCTGCCCGACAACTTCGGCCAGTTCACCGTGTTCGACGCCGCCCGCCTGCACCAGGTGCAGGACGGCGTGGAGCTGTTCAACCGGCTCGTGGTGGTGGCGGTGATCCTGACGATCGTGCTGCTCGCGCTCACCCTGTGGATCACGCCCCGGCGCCGCCGCACGCTCATCCAGCTGTGCTTCGGCATCGCCCTCGGCATCGTCGTGATCCGCCGCCTGGCGCTGCGGTCCCAGGACGACGTGGTCAACCTGGTCAAGCCCGAGAACCGGGAGGCGGTCAAGGTGATCTCGGGCGCCTTCGTGTCCAGCCTGCTGGACGCGTCGGCCTGGATCATCGCCATCGCCGCGATCGTGGCGGTGATCGCCATCCTCACCGGGCCCTATCCCTGGACCCGCAAGATGCGGGCCGGCGTCGTCACCGGGGCCGGGGTCGTGGTCACCTCGGGGCGGGCCGCCGTCACCCACGAAGTGGACGACCCCGCGGCCCTGTGGATCGCCGGCCACCGCGAGGTGGTCCAGGGTGCGGCCATCGTGGTCGGGATCCTCGCGCTGCTGCTGTTCGACCTGTCCTGGCTCGCCATCCTGCTGATCGGGCTGCTGGTGGTGCTGGTGGTGGTGGGCGCGCAGCGCATCTCGGACGCGGTGACGGGCGGCGAGGACGAGGATGGCGAGCTCCCCGAGGCCGAGGCGCCCGAGGTGCCCGACGTGCCCGCGGGGGCGCCGCCGGCCAGTCCCGCGTGATCCGCGTGAGCGGCCCGGTCAGTGCGCGAAGCTCTCGCCGCCGTCGGTGCGGGGCAGGGGTGCCGTCAGCTTGCCGAGGTACTCGACGTGGCGTTGCAGGTCGTCGATCAGCATGTCGGCCATGTCGCGTGACACCCCGTTCCGGATGACTATGCGCAGGGCCGCCACGTCCTGGCGGTTCTCCGGGAACGTGTAGGCCGGCACCAGCCAGCCCCGGTCGCGGAGCCGCTCGGACACGTCGAACACGGTGTAGGGCCGTTCCTCGTCGTCCAGCCTGAAGGCGAACACCGGGAGCTCGCTGCCGTCGGTGATCAGCTGGAACGGCCCCAGCGCGGCGATCGCGTCGGCCGTGTAACGGGCCACGTCGCGTGACGTCTGCTGCACCCGCCGGTAGCCGTCGAAGCCGAGGCGCACGAAGTTGTAGTACTGCGCCGCCACCTGGTTGCCCGGCCGGGAGAAGTTCAGCGCGAACGTGGGCATGTCGCCGCCCAGGTAGTTGACCTTGAACACCAGGTCGTCGGGCAGCGCCTCCGGGTTGCGCCAGATCACCCAGCCCACGCCCGGGTAGACGAGGCCGTACTTGTGGCCCGAGGCGTTGATCGACTGCACCCGCGGCAGCCGGAAGTCCCAGACCAACTGGGGGTCGATGAACGGCGCGACGAAGCCCCCCGAGGCCCCGTCCACGTGCACGGGGATGTCGAGGCCGCTGTCGGCCTGCAGCCGGTCCAGCGCCGCGCAGATGTCCGCCACCGGCTCGTAGGACCCGTCGAAGGTCGAGCCGAGCACGGCCACCACCCCGATCGTGTTCTCGTCGCAGTACTCGACGAGGGGGTCGGCGGTGAGGTGGTAGCGCTCACCCTCCATGGGCACCAGGCGGCACTCGACGTCCCAGTAGCGGCAGAACTTCTCCCAGCACACCTGCACGTTGGCGCCCATCACCATGTTGGGCCGGTCGGTGGGCTCGCCGTCGGCCCGCCGCCGCTCGCGCCAGCGCCACTTGAGCGCCATGCCGGCCAGCATGGCCGCCTCGCTGGACCCGGTGGTCGAGGTGCCGGTGGCCTCGTCGTGGTCGGGCGAGCCCCACAGCCGGCTGAGCATGCTCACGCAGCGCTGCTCCAGGTCCGCGGTGCGGGGGTACTCGTCCTTGTCGATCATGTTCTTGTCGAACGTCTCCGCCATCAGGACCCGGGCCTGGGGCTCCATCCAGGTGGTGACGAACGTGGCCAGGTTGAGCCGGGCGTTGCCGTCCAGCATCAGCTCGTCCAGCACGAACTGGACGGCGGTGTCCGGGTGCATCTCGCCATCGGGGATCTCGTGGTGCGGCGCCCGCGTCACCTCCCCCGGGCGCGCGTACATGGGGTTGAGCGCCAACGGCAGGGTGTCCTGTGACTGCTTGCGGTGCACGGCCATGCCGCCATTCGGCGCGCACGTACCGTGGCGCGCATCCCCCGCGGAGGATGAATCAGCCGTGTTTGTTGTGCCGGGACTCCTCGCGCAGGGCCAGCAGCCTGCTGGTCTGGGCCGAGGGCTCCGACGCCAGCAGTGCGGTCACCAGGTCGATGAGGTGGCTGGTGAAGAGCCGGTCGTCCTCCCGCGGATCGCTCGCCGCCCGCCGCGCCATCTCCACGAAGGCGAAGCGGATGGCGGGGTAGCGCGAGTGCAGGACCGCCAGCTCCTCCTCGGGGACCAGGGGGTCGAGCAGCTTGTGCCAGCGGGTGATGCTGTCGTCGGGACCGACGATCGGTGTGCGCTTCCCCATGCGGGCCGGCCGGCTGTAGAACTCGGCCGAGACCTGCAGGTACTCACGTCCGCCGTTCGGGTCCGACAGCTTGGACGCCATCGGCGACACCAGGGCCGCCGCCAGCGCCCGCAGGTCGTTGGTGCCGGCCTCCTCGTACTGGTCGAGGAGGGCGTGGCGGCGCGGCTCGGTGTCGCGCCGGTGCTTGTCGATCAGCGCACGGACCAGCCCGTCCCGGTCGCCGAAGTGGTACTGGACGGCGCCGGTGTTGGACTGGCCCGCCGCCCGGTTGATCTCTCGCAGGGACACGCCGTCGATCCCGTGGGCGGCGAAGAGCTGTTCCGCGGCCCGGATGATCTGGTCCCTCGTGTCGTTCTGGACGCTCGTGCTCATCGCGCGCTCGTCGATCCTTCCCTGTTCCGCCCAGGATGCCCGGACATCTGAGAGTTTAAGACAAACGCTTGTGCATAGCTCTCACCCGTGACAAGTGTGTGTTGGAAGGGTGCACTCGTGTCGTGCCGGGTAGCCGTGGGCGCATGCCCTTGTACGTGGGGACGTCCGGTTGGCAGTACCGCGACTGGAGGGGCGTGCTCTACCCCGATCAGGTGCCCCAGCGGGCATGGCTGTCGCATTACTCGGGCTCGTTCCCCACGGTGGAAGTTAATAACGCGTTCTACCGGCTGCCCGCCCGCTCGGTGTTCGAGCGCTGGCATGACGAGACCCCGCCGGGCTTCGTGATGGCGGTCAAGGTCAGCCGCTACCTCACCCACGTGAAGCGCCTGCGCGACCCATCGGAGCCCGTCACCCGCCTGGTCTCGCGGGCTGAGGGGTTGGGCCCGCGGCTGGGCCCGTACCTGCTCCAGCTCCCGCCGACTCTGCGCGCCGACCCCGAGCTGCTGGATGCCTGCCTGCGGGCGTTCCCCCGCGGCGCCCGGGTGGCGGTCGAGCCCCGCCACGAGTCGTGGTGGACGCCTTCGGTCCAGGGCGTCCTCGAGCGCCGCGACGCCGCCCTGTGCTGGGCCGACCGCCGCAGCCACCCCGTCACCCCGCGGTGGACGACCGCGGGGTGGGGTTACGTCCGGCTCCACGAGGGCACCGCGTCGCCCCGCCCGTCCTACGGCCGCACCGCGCTGTCCACGTGCCTGGAGCGCATCGCTGCCGCGTGGCCCCTGTCCCGGGCCGACGCGTACGTCTACTTCAACAACGACCCGGGCGGCGCGGCCGTGCGCAACGCCCGGACCCTCCGCGGCATCGCCGCCAGGCGTGGCGTGCCCGCGCCCTAGCCTCACGATGTGACCGATCAGATGGGACCGCCGATCGCGGTGATGCCCGAGGGGCTCCGCACGTTCCTGGGATCGGCCGTCGAGGCGGGCGGGGGCGTCCTGTCGGACCCGGGCGACGCCGACGCGCTGGTGTGGGCGGCCATCGGGGACGCCGGCGGCCTGGCGTCGGTG
Source organism: Actinomycetota bacterium (assembly GCA_046734695.1). GTDB lineage: Bacteria > Actinomycetota > Acidimicrobiia > Acidimicrobiales > VFJN01 > ZC4RG19. Next base: position 12,643 of record JBKPRS010000202.1, read on the forward strand.
CTCGACGACAACCCCCAGCTCCGCTGGGTCCAGCTCCCATGGGCGGGCATCGAGCCCTACGTCGACGTGATCCGGTCCCATGCGGAGCTGACCTGGACCTGCGCCAAGGGCGTCTACGCCGAGCCGGTGGCCGAGCACGCGCTGGCGCTGGCCCTGGCCGGGCGGCGCAACCTCGGACCGTACGCCCGCTCCGAGACGTGGACGCGGCCCCGCGGCCGGAACCTGCTCGGCGCCCGGGTCACGGTCCTGGGCGGGGGAGGGATCACGGCCTCGCTGCTGCGGCTGCTCGCCCCGTTCGGCTGCGACGTCACGGTGGTCCGGCGCAACCCGGCGCCGCTGGCGGGCGCCACCCGGGTGGCGGGGCCCGACGAGCTCGACTCGGCGCTCAGCGGCACCGAGGTGGTGGTGCTGGCCCTGGCGCTGGTCCCGGAGACCGAGGGCATCATCGACGCCCGCCGGCTGGCCCTGCTGGGCCCGGACGCCACGCTGGTCAACGTGGCCCGGGGCCGCCACGTGGTCACCGACGACCTGGTCGCCGCCCTGCGGGACGGGACCCTGGGCAGCGCCGGGCTCGACGTGACCGACCCCGAGCCCCTGCCCGACGGGCACCCGCTGTGGGAGCTGCCCAACGCCATCATCACCCCCCACACCGCGAACACGCCGGAGATGGCGATCCCACTGCTGAGCGCCCGGGTGACCGACAACGTCCGCCGCTGGGCCGCGGGCGAGCCGCTGCTCGGCCCCCTCGACCCCGCGGCCGGGTACTGAGGCCGGGGTTCCGCCGTGATCGAGGCTGCACCTCCGGACCACTCCGAGCTGTCGGAGGCCCTGGACGCGTTCGCTCCGGGCTCGCCGGCCGAGGCGGCCGACGTGGCCCGCATCCGTGCGCTCGTGGCGGCGGGCGATCCCTACAGCCGCTCCCTGCCGCTGCACGTCACGTGCTCGGCGCTGGTGCTCCACCCGCCGACCGGGCGGGTGCTGCTGCGCTGGCATGAGCGCCAGCAGAGCTGGCTGCAGGTCGGCGGGCACGTCGATCCGGGCGAGTCCAGCCCGCCCGCCGTCGCCCTGCGGGAGGCGGAGGAGGAGACGGGCCTCGACGACCTCGTCCCCGTCCCCGGCCCGGAGCCCCGTCTGGTGCACGTCGTGATCGTCCCCGTGCCCGCGGGCCGGGGCGAGCCGGCGCACGAGCACGCGGACATGCGCTACGTCTTCGCCACCGAGCGGCCCGGCGCGGTCGTCCCGGAGTCGCCGGGCGCCCGCCTGCGCTGGCTCGGGTACGCCGAGGCCCGCGAGCTCGTGGGCCCGGACAACGTGCGGGTCACGCTGGCCCGCGCCGAGGCCCTCGCGTCCGCCCCGACCCCTGGACCTCCACCGGAGGTCGAAGGTTGAGGTTCCCCTCTGACCTGGACATCTGTCCCCGGTGGTGGCCGGGGCGGTACGGTCGCCGGCCGTGACCCGGCTCTACACCGGCAAGGGCGACGACGGCACCACCGGGCTCCTGTTCGGCGGACGGGTGCCCAAGGACTCGCCCCATCCGCGGGCGACGGGGGCGGTCGACGAGGCGCAGGCGGTCATCGGGGTGGCCCGGTCGCTGGCCGAGCGGGGCGGCGAGCTCGACCGGGCGCTGACCCAGGTGTGCCGCGACCTGTGGGTGCTCATGGCCGAGCTGGCCACGCTGCCCTCCGCCCACGAGAAGCTGACCGACGGCCAGACGCGGGTGTCGGCGGCGATGCTGGCCGGGATCGAGGCGCTGGTCGACGACCTGGGGTCCCGCTTCGAGGCGCCGGCCCAGTTCGTGGTCCCGGGCCAGACGCCCCTCGCCGCCCAGCTCGACGTGGCCCGCACGGTGGTCCGCCGGGCCGAGCGGGAGGCCGTGGCCGCCACCGTGGAGGGCTCGCTGGTGCTGCCGTACCTCAACCGGCTGTCGTCCCTGCTGTGGGTGCAGGCCCGCTGGGTGGAGGGGGAGCACCTGCTCGCCCGGGACGTCCCACCCGAGGGCGGCTGAACGGCTCCCTCCCCACGGGCGGGTGCGGCTCGTAGCCTTCCCCGCATGTCGATCGCCATCGAGCTGACCCGCACACTCGACCGCAGCCTGGACGCCCTGGGGACAGGGGTGTTCGCCGAGCAACTGGACGAGGGCGACGGCGACGGCAGCGACATCGCGCCCCCGCTGGCGCCCGGGCTCGACCCGGGGTTCCTGGCGGCGCGGGGGTTCAAGGCCAAGCCGGGCGAGTCGTGCGTCGTGCCGGGAGACGGCGGCGGGGTGATCGTGGCCCTCGGCCTCGGGCCGCGGGCCGAGGCGACCGTCGGCACCTACCGGCAGGCCGCGGCGGCGCTGGCCCGGGCGACGACCCGCCAGGCCCACCTGGCGATCGACCTGCTCGACAACGTGCCTGAGCACCTCGCCCGCCCGGAGGTGGCGCAGGCGCTGGGCGAGGGTGCCGTGCTCGGCGCCTACCGGTACACGGCGCTCAAGTCCGATCCCGAGCCCCACCACGTCGAGTCGGTCACGGTGGTGGGCCGGGGCGCGGCGCGGGTCCAGGGTGCGCTGGAGCGGGGCCGGGCGATCGCGGAGGCGGTGTGCCTGGCGCGTGATCTCGTCAACCAGCCGGGTGGCACGCTGACGCCGTCCGCGTTCGCGACCCGGGCCGAGGAGCTGGCGGCCCTGCGCCACTTCGACGTGGAGGTCCTCGACCGCGGGGCGATCGAGGAGGAGGGCCTGGGCGGGCTGCTCGGCGTCAACCGGGGATCGACCGAGGAGCCGCGCTTCGTCCAGCTGTCGTGGGAGCCCGACCGCACGCCGCGGGGGACCGTGGCGCTCGTGGGCAAGGGCATCACGTTCGACTCCGGTGGCCTGTCGCTGAAGACGGCCGACGGGATGATCGGCATGAAGGGCGACATGGCGGGTGCCGCGGCCGTGCTCGCCACGTTCTCGGCGCTGGAGGTGGTGCACCCGCCGGTGCGGGTCCTCGGCTTCCTGCCGCTCACCGACAACATGCCGGGCGGCGACGCCACCCGGGTGGGCGACGTGCTGCGCATCCGCAACGGCAAGACGGTCGAGGTGCTCAACACCGACGCCGAGGGCCGGCTGGTCCTGGCCGACGCGCTGTCGCTGGCCAGCGAGGCCGAGCCCGACGCCATCGTCGACCTGGCCACGCTCACGGGCGCGTGCATGGTGGCGCTCGGCATGAAGGTCGCCGGGCTGATGGGCAACAACGACGCGTTCATCTCCCAGGTGCGCGCCGCGGCCGACGCCGAGGCCGAGCCGGTGTGGCCGTTGCCGCTGCCCGACGACATGCGCCGCCTGATCGACTCCGACGTGGCCGACATCAAGAACGTGGCCGGCGCCCGCTGGGGCGGCGCGCTCATCGCCGGGGTGTTCCTCCAGGAGTTCGTGGCCGGCGACATCCCGTGGGCCCACCTCGACATCGCCGGTCCCGCCGACGCCACCGAGGACGATGGCCTCACCCGCAAGGGCGGCACCGGCTTCGGGGTCCGGACCCTCCTGCGCCTGCTGTCGGACTTCCGGAAGCCCGCCCGCGGTCAGTAGCCGACGTCCCGCCGCCGGAAGCCCACCAGTCCCACGGCCGACAGCCCGGCCGCCACCGCGGTCAGCGCCAGGAGCGGAGCGAGCGCGAAGTCGTCGGCCGGCATGGCCGGGACGTGCTGGAACGGCGAGAGGTCGACGACCCACGACGGCAGGTTCAGCAGCTGGGCGAACAGCCCGATCACGAAGCACACGGCCAGCGCGCCCCACGTCACGGCCGCGGCCTTCGGCGCCACGCCGAACAGGGCCAGCCCCAGCGCGATCAGCACCCACAGCGCGGGCGCGAAGGCGACCGCGGCCACGACGAGCTCGGGCAGGTCGCTGAGGTCGCGTATCGACACGCCGTAGGCCACGGCCAGGCCGAGGCCGGTGGCCGCCATGATCACGACCGATCCGCCCGCGGCCATCGCGAGGTGGGACAGGGCCCACTGCGGCCGGGAGAGCCGGGTGGCGAGCAGCTGCTCCGCGCTGCCGCTCGTCTCCTCGCTGCGCAGCCGCAGGATCGAGGCGATGGCGAACCCGGCGGTGATCAGCGCCATGGTCAGCAGCGAGGTGGCGAAGTAGGTGTCGGTCAGGCTGCCCTGGCCCTGGGCTATGAGGTCCTCGACGGCCTGGTTGTCCCCGACGAAGTCGTTGATGTCCTTGCCCAGCGCGCCGTAGGCCACCCCGAACACGAGCAGCCCGAGGGCCCAGCCGACGAGGCTGGCGCGCTGCAGCCGCAGGGTCAGGCCCCAGGGCCGGCCCAGCCAGGGCGCGGCCTCGGGCGGTCCCGGCCGGGGCGCGACGAGGCCGCCGCCCAGGTCGCGGTGGGCGAGGAGAGCGAACGTCGCCGCCACCAGCGCCGCTGAGCCGGCTACGAGCAGCAACAGCGGCCACCAGCGCTCGTCCGCATAGGCCCGGACCTGCTGGGCCCAGCCCATGGGCGACAGCCAGCTCAGCGTGCCGCTGCCGGCGTCGCCCACCGCCCGCAGGAGGTAGGACAGGCCGAGCAGGGCGCCGGTCAGTCCGTAGGCGGTGCGGTTGTGCTCGCTGACCTGGGCCATGACCGCGGTGACGCACGCGAAGAAGATGCCGAACGCGCCCATGGCCGCCCCGTAGATCAGCGAGCCCTCCACCGGCAGCGCCAGGCTCAGCATGATCAGGCTGATGAGCACGCCGGTGACGGCCACCGCGGTGCAGGCGACCAGCAGCGCCGCGGTCACGGGCGCGTTCCGGCCGACCACGGTGGCCCGGAGCAGCTCGGTGCGCCCGTCCTCCTCGTCGGCCCGGGTGTGCCTGCCGACCAGGAACATCCCCATCAACCCCATGGTGGCGAAGCCGAAGGCCCCGAGCTGGAACACGATCTGGCCGCCGAGCGTGTCGAGGGCGTAGGGAGGGCCGAGCATGGCGATTATGGCGGTGTTGCCGTAGAGCGGCGCCGCGGCCGCGTCGAGGTCGGCCTGGGTGGGGTACAGGCGGTCGACGCTGACGGCGGTGAACCACACCAGCAGGGCGATGCCTGCGATCCACAGCGCGATCCGCACGCGGGAGACCCGCAGCAGGAAGCGGATCAGGTTGCCGGTCCCGGCGAGCGTCACGGTGTCGCCCCGTCGTCGCCGCCGCTGCCTCGGCCGTGGCCGTTGCCGCGCTCGGTCGTGCCTTCGAGCTCGGCCAGCTCATCGCCGTAGTGGCGCAGGAACAGCTCCTCCAGCGTCGGCGGCTGGCACGTCAGCGTCTGGACGCGGACGGTGGCGAGGTACTGGACGACCTCGTCGAGGCGGGCGGTGTCCACGTCGAACGACGCCCGGCCGTCCTCGCGCTTGAGGGCGTGCACGCCGGGCAGGTCCGCCAGGCCGGTGAGCGGCTGGCCCGCCGCGACGGTGATCTGCGTGCGGGTGAGGTGGCGCATCTCGGCGAGCGTGCCGCTCTCCACGGTCCGGCCGAGGCGGATGATGCTCACCCGGTCACACAGCGCCTCCACCTGGGCGAGGATGTGGCTGGAGAGCAGGACGGTCCGGTCCCCGCCGGCGGTGATCTCGCGCACGGTGTCCTGGAAGACGGTCTCCATGAGCGGGTCGAGCCCCGACGTCGGCTCGTCCAGGATCAGCAGCTCGGCGTCGGACGCCAGCGCCGACACCAGCGCCACCTTCTGGCGGTTGCCCTTGGAGTAGGTGCGGGCCTTCTTGCGGGGATCGAGGTCGAAGCGCTCGATCAGCACCTCCCGCCGCCGGGGGTCGAGCCCGCCACGGAGCCGTCCGAGCAGGTCGATCACCTCACCCCCGGTGAGGTTGGGCCACAGGTTCACGTCGCCGGGCACGTAGGCGAGGTGCCGGTGCAGCTCGACGGCGTCCCGCCAGGGATCACCTCCCAGCAGGCGGACGTCGCCGGAATCGGCTCGCAACAACCCCAGCAGCACGCGGATGGTGGTGGACTTGCCGGCCCCGTTTGGCCCGAGGAATCCATGGATCTCCCCCGTGGCGACTTCCAGGTCGAGCCCGTCGAGCGCCCGGGTGTGCCCGAAGGTCTTCACGAGACCGGAGACGGCAATGGCGGCGGCGTCCATGCCGCAAACGGTACGACCGCCCACCCAGGCGAGGGGCCGATGCCCGAGCCCCTACCGCAGCGTCCTCACGGCCTCCCGGCGCCGTTCCGCAACGCCACCGGGGGCGTCCTGCGCCGTAGCGGGGCGGCACGTCTGCGCCGGCGCGCCACGCCCGATCGTGGCGCCGACGATGGTGCCCGCGCGCTGTGGTGGTGCCCCTCAGGGCAGGGCCGACGCTCCCTGCACGAAGGTGTCGAGCACGCCGTCGCCCACCCGGACGGGGCCTTCCGGTTTGGTCTCGCCCGGGATCGTGTGGATCGCCTCCGCCTGTGCGGCCAGCGAGGCGGCGTCGGCGAGCCGGGCCGCGCCGGTGGTCGGATCCCCGCCGGCCCGGGCTGCCAAGCCGTCGAGCGTGGCCACGAGCGCCTGGCCCCAGAGCGCGGTCGCGTCGAGCCACGGCCCGCAGTCGGCGGCGAAGGCCGGGTCGACCACGTGCGCACGGATGAGCGCGGGCGCGCCGGCCAGGCGCTCGGCGTAGGGCCGGAGCCCGGCGACCGCGCCGGCCCGATCGCCGCTGCGCCAGCTGGCGCGGAACCCGTCCAGCTGCGCCGCGAGCGCGGGTGCCTGGGGCTGGGACACGATGGCTGAGCGCGCTGACGTCGGGGCCAGGTTCTCGAGATCGAAGAACGCCAGCAGAGCGTCCACGGTGGCGGGGTCGCCGCCGGCGAGGTCCTCGGCCGCCGCCCGCTGGGCCCGGGCCGGGTCGTAGGCCGAGTCGTTCCAGGCGAAGTCGGCCCCACCGATCAGTTGGACCTTGCTGGCCGACGCCTGGTTCATCGGGTTGAGGACGACGCCGGTCACCTGGCCGGACAGGCCCGGCTCCCGCCGGGCGTACGGAGCCAGGATCAGCCGTCCCGCCGTGCGCGGGAAGTCGTTCACCGGCGTGTTGTCCCACACGAACACGGGCCGCCCGAACGCGGCGTCGGCGGCCTGGGCGTCGGCCACGGTGATCTGGTCCGGCACGACGTAGGTCCCGGTCCACATCACCTCGACGGCCGGGTCGAGCAGGGTGCGCAACTGCTGGCGGTACTCGCTGTCGCGGGTGCCCCGGTACTCGGTCGGCACCATCTGTAGGGGCCGGGCGCCGTCGTGGGTGGCGATGAAGTCGTGCTGGACGGTGTTGAGCAGGTCCGCCTGGGCCCGGGCGGCGGCCCCGGTGGACGGGGCGCCGTAGAGCGCGGCGTCGCCCGGGCAGTTCCAGCGGGTGTGGTCGATGTCGTCCAGCGCGACGGAGAACGACCGCACGCCGAGGCCGTACATGGCTTCGAGCTTGGCCACGAGCGCCGCCCGGTCGGCCGGGTCGCCGTAGCAGATCGACACCCCGGGCGAGACGGCGAAGGTGAAGCGGACGTGGTTGGCCTGCGCCGCCTGCACCAGCGCCGACAGCCCGGCCACCTGGTCGGCGGGGTACGGCTCGCGCCACCGGTCACGGTGGAACGGGTCGTCCTTGGGGGCGTAGATGTAGGTGTTCAGCTTGAACCGGCCGTAGAACGCCAGCTGGTCGAGGCGCTCCGCCGCCGTCCACGGGCTGCCGTAGAACCCCTCGATGGCCCCCCGGTGGGCCATGGCGGGATGGTCGATCACGCCCACCCCGGCCACCACGCCGTCCCCGGCGAGCTGGCGCAGGGTCTGGGCCGCGTAGAACGTCCCGTCCGGCCCGGCCCCCGCCAGGACCACCCGGTCGTGCCCGTCGCTCTGCCGGAAGGCGGCCAGCGCGTAGCCCTCGTCCCCGAGGTCGGCCGGCACCACGGCCAGCCCGACGCCCGCGAGGGTGGCCACGGTCTCGGGATCGGCGAGCGATCCGACGGACACGGTCAGCCGCCGCCCCGACTCCCGCCCGCCCCGCTGGTTCCCGTCGCCCCGCTGGCCGCTGGCGCTCCGCTGCTCACTGTCGCTCGCCTGGCCGCTGGCGCTCCGCCCGTCCGGCTCGTTCGCCTGGTTCCGTTCGCCCGGCTGGTCCACGCCGGCCCGCTGGTCCCCGCCGCCCGCCGCGTCCGGCTCGTTCGCCTGGTCCCGCTCGTCGGTCGGGCCCGACGGGTCCGTCTCGTCGGATCGATCAGCCGCGTCCGAGCCCGTCCCGGCCTCGACGACCTGGATGTCGACATCGGCGGCGCCGGCCGCCGCCAGTGCCTCGCGGACGGCGGTCCGGGTCCCATCGTCCACGTCGCGGGCCAGCGTGACGGTGACCGTCGCCGGCACGCCCACGTCGTCCCCGAGCCAGCGCATGTCCCGTGGCGTCGGCGTGACCACCGGGAGCGGCTCGCTCCGGGCCCGCAGCACCGGTTCAGGGGGCGCCG
>JBKPRS010000203.1:0-5099 GCA_046734695.1 Actinomycetota bacterium
GCGGCGGGCGCCGGATAGCCGCCGGCCCGCCGGGAGCGTTGGTGCTCGATGTCGTCGAGGTCGAGCACCACGGGCTCGGTGATGGCGAAGCCGGCCCGCCGCTGCACGTCCTGGAGCAGCCAGGCCACCTCGATCGCCTGCTGAGGCCGCTTGCGGGGGTCAGGGGCCAGCGGGCCCCGCAGCGCGTCGAGCAGCCCGGGCGGGAGATCGGGACGCTCGATGCGGGGCACGGCCAACTGCAGCACGCGCAGCAGCAGCGACGCGTTGCTGTCGGTGATGTCCGCCGGCTTCTCTTGAGGCGCCCGGCCCGCGATCAGCGCGTACACGGTCGTGGCCAGGGAGTAGACGTCGGTGGCCGGGGTGACCTCGGTGCCCTCCAGCACCTCGGGCGGGGAGTGGTAGCGCACCGGGTTGTTGAGGGCGCTGAGGCCCGGGAACACCGCGAACGCGGCCAGCCCGGTCTCGGTCATCAGCGGCTCGCCGTGCGGGCCGACCACCAGCCGTGCGGGCGAGAGGTCGCCGTGGACGATGCCGGCGGCGTGAGACGTCTCCAGGGCCCCGGCCAGCAGGATGCCCATCTGCAGAGCGCGCTCGATCTCCAGTGCGCCGCCCTGCTTCAGCAGGGTGTCGAGCGCCTCGGCCGGCTGGGGATCGGTGACGATCCAGGGCCGGCGGTCGTCCGCGTGACCCCATTCGTGGATCGAGATCACGCTCGGGTGCACACCCAGCCGCTGGGCCGTGGTCGCAGCCCGGTCGAAGTCGGCCTCGGAGCGCCCCTCGCTCAGCGGCGGGTAGGCGATGACGGTCACCGGGCGACCGAGTCGGTCGCTCGTGGCGGAAAACAGGCTGCGCGCGACCCGCTCCCCGATGAGGGAGAGGTCACGGCACCCGGGTATCTGAGGGGCGATCCCAGCCATGACTCCGAGCGAATCTATTACGAAACGCGCGCCGGTTTCGCAGCCGGACACCCTGTTTTCGCGACTTTCTGGGCCTGAGCAGGACCTGAGGGCCTAGACGCTGGCGACCCGGCTGGCCTGGCCTTCCTCGAACCGGCGCACCTGGTCCTTGGGCAGCACGTGCCACACGTGGGCCGCTGCCTTCGCCCAGTGGTCGAGCAACATCGCAGCGCGTCGGGATCCGGTCAACTCGGCGTGCCGCTCGACCAGCCAGCGCACCTCCTCGAGGCCGCCCATGTCCGGCCGCACGGCGTCCACCAGGTCGGGGTTGAGCCGGGAGATGAGCCGCTCGTGGTCGCGGTCGAACACGAACGCCTGGCCGCCGGTCATGCCCGCGCCCAGGTTCCAGCCCACCGGGCCGAGCACGGCGATCGTGCCGCCCGTCATGTACTCGCAGCAGTGGTCGCCCGCGCTCTCCACCACGGCGGTGGCCCCGGAGTTGCGCACCCCGAAGCGCTCGCCCACGCCGCCGGCCACGAACAGCTCGCCGCCGGTGGCGCCGTAGAGGCAGGTGTTGCCGGCCAGGATGGGCAGCTCGGAGGCGTCGTTCTCCGGCGGGCGGATGACCACCAGGCCGCCGCCCATGCCCTTGCCCACGTAGTCGTTGGCCTCGCCGGTCAGGTCCAGCTCGATGCCGTGCGCCAGCCAGGCCGCGAAGCTCTGGCCCGCGGTGCCGGTCAGGCGGACCCGGGCGGTGCCCCGGGGAGGCAGCTCGCCGTACTCGAGGGCGATGGCCCCGGACAGCGACGCCCCGATGGCGCGGTCCGCGTTGTGGATCTCGTAGGACAGGTCCACGTCGTCGCCGTCCCAGACGGCCCGGAAGGCGTCGGCCAGCAGGCGGTCGCCCAGGTCCGAGCGCGGGTCCTGGAGCTCGACCCGCTCCACGAAGTGCCGCGGCCCGCCGGCCTGGGGCGCCTCCAGCACCGGGGAGAGGTCCATGACGTCGGCCCGGTCGTTGCCGGTGCGGCGCTGGCGCAGCCGGTCGACCCGGCCGATGGCCTCGTCCAGCGAGCGCAGGCCCAGCTCGGCCAGGTACGTCCGCACCTCCTCGGCGATGAACAGGAAGTAGGCGGCCACGCCCTCGGGGGTGCCGGTGAAGTTGGCCCGCAGGTGCGGCCGTTGGGTGGCCACGCCGGGCTTGCACGTGTCCCGGTGGCAGGCGCGCAGCATGATGCAACCCTCGGCGATCATGGCCGCGGTCCCGAAGCTGTACTCGTCCGCCCCCAGCAAGGCGGCCACGATGACCTGGCGCCCGGTGAGGAAGCCGCCGTCGACCCGCAGCCGCACCCGGCTGCGCAGGCCGTTGTCGACCAGCGCGCGCTGGGCGTCGGCCAGGCCGAGCTCCCAGGGCAGGCCGGCGTGCTTGATGGACGACAGCGGGCTGGCGCCGGTGCCGCCGTTCTGGCCGCTGATGTGGACCACGTCGGCCAGGGCCTTCACACAGCCGGCGGCGATGGTGCCCACGCCCTCCTCGGCGACCAGCTTCACCGAGACCTGGGCCGCGTTGACCTGCTTGAGGTCGTAGATCAGCTGGGCCAGGTCCTCGATGGAGTAGATGTCGTGGTGCGGCGGCGGTGAGATGAGCCCGACGCCGGGCTGCGTGTGGCGCAGCCGGGCGATCTCGGCCGACACCTTGTGGCCGGGCAGCTGGCCGCCCTCGCCGGGCTTGGAGCCCTGGGCCATCTTGATCTGCAGCTCGTCGGCGTGGGCCAGGTACTCGGGGGTGACGCCGAAGCGACCCGAGGCGATCTGCTTGATCTTGGAGTTCTTGTCGTCGCGCCCCAGGCCCCGGGTCTTGTAGCGGTAGGGGTCCTCGCCCCCCTCGCCGCAGTTGGACATGGCGCCCAGCAGGTTCATGGCCTGGGCCAGCGTCTCGTGCGCCTCCTTGGACAGGGCGCCGTGCGACATGGCCCCGGTCGAGAAGCGCTTGGCGATCTCGGCCGCGGGCTCCACCTCGTCGACGGGCACCGGCTCGGGCGCGGGGACCAGCTCCAGGAGGTCGTGCAGCTCGACGAGCGCCCGGTCGTTGGCCAGCTTGGCGAAGGCGTCGTAGCGCTCCGACGACTCGGAGCGGATCGCGGCCTGCAGCAGGTGGGCGATCAGCATGCCGCGGTCCTGGCCGTCGCCGTCCTTCTCCTGCACCAGCGTGAGGTCGTTGAGGGCCTGGACGGTGTCCTTGTCCTTGCTGTGGGGCTCGCCGCCCTTGCGCACCCGGAAGAAGCCGGGCGACTCCAGGTCGGCGCTCTCGCCCCAGGCGGCCTCGTGGCGGGCCAGGACGTCCTCGCCCAGGGCGGACCAGCCGACGCCGCCCACCACGTTGGGCGTGCCGGTGAAGCAGGTCTCGACCACGTCGGGGGCCAGGCCCACAACCTCGAAGATCTGGGCGCCCCGGTAGGAGTCGACGGTGCAGATGCCCATCTTGGACAGGATCTTGAGCACGCCCGCGTCCACCGCGGCCTGGAAGCGGCTCTGCGCCTCGGGGCTGGTGAGGTCGCCGTCGTCGACCCGGTCGGCCTCGGAGGCGACCGTGGCCAGCGCCAGGCGGGGGCAGATGGCGTCGGCGCCGTAGCCCAGCAGGGTGGCGAAGCCGTGCACGTCGAACACGTCGTCGGCCACGACGACCAGCGCGGCGCGCGACCGCAGCCGCTGGCGCGACAGCGCCTGGTGGACCGCCCCGCAGGCCAGCAGCGAGGGGATCGGCGCCCGCTCGGGGCCGGCGTCGCCGGTCTCCAGTATGAGCGTGCCGGTCCCGCCCTCGACCGCGGCCACAGCGTCGGCCGTGAGCCGCTCGACCGCGGCCCGCAGGCCCTCGGGCCCGTCCGACACCGGGAAGGTGGCGTCGAGCGGGATCACCGGCCACGGGGCCTTGTCGGTGAGCGAGAGGTTGTCGACCCCGGAGGGGTAGAGGAAGAACGACGGCAGGGTCAGCAGCTCGGCCGCGTCGGCCGGCTCGGTGAGGATCGGGGCCCGCGGCCCCAGCACCGTGCGCAGGCTCATGACCAGCCGCTCGCGCAGCGGGTCGATGGGTGGGTTGGTGACCTGGGCGAAGCGCTGGCGCAGGTAGTGGGCGGGCGGGCGGGCCCGGGGCGCCAGGTTGGGCAGGGGCGAGTCGTCGCCCATGGAGAACGTGGGCTCGTGAGCGTCGGTGGCCATGGGCTTGAGCACCATGGCCACGTCCTCCTTGGTGAGGCCGTGCATCGCCTGCTGGGCGGTCAGGTCGTCGGGCACCTCCAGGGCGGCCTCGCCCGGGTGCAGCCGGTAGAAGCCGTCCGACGCCCAGCGCGAGTAGGGCGCCCCGGCGGCGATGCGCTCCTTGCAGGCCTGGTCGTCCAGGAAGCCGCGGGTGGGATCGACGAAGAGCATCTGGCCCGGACCGAGCCGGCCCCGGACCACGCCGCCGTGGCCCCGCACGTCGATGGCGCCGACCTCGGAGCACACGGCCACGAGGCCGTCCTCGCACACCTGGTAGCGCAGCGGCCGCAGGCCGTTGCGGTCGAGGCGGGCACCCACCCCGATGCCGTCGGTGAAGACCACCCCGGCGGGGCCGTCCCACGGCTCCATGAGGGCCGAGTGGTAGCGGTAGAAGCCCCGCACCTCGGGGTCGAGGTCGCGCACGTTCTCCCACGCCTCGGGGACCATCATGGCCATGACGTGGCGGGGGTCGCGACCGCCCCGCATCAGCAGCTCGACGGCGGAGTCGAGCTTGCCCGAGTCCGAGTCGTCGGCGTCGAGCACCGGGAAGAACAGCTCCTCGGGCCCGAGGCCCACGGCCTCGGTGCCGAGCTCGGCCCGGCCCCGCATCCGGTTCTCGTTGCCCCACAGCGCGTTGATCTCGCCGTTGTGGCACAGCGTGCGGAACGGCTGGGCCCGCTCCCAGGTCGGCAGCGTGTTGGTGGAGAAGCGCTGGTGGAAGATGGCGAACGGCGCGGCGAAGCGGTCGTCGTGAAGGTCGAGGTAGAAGTCGGCCAGGTGGTCGGCCGGGGCCAGGCCCTTGTAGAGGAGCGTCCGGAACGAGCAGGAGGCCACGTAGGTTCCGGTCGTGGCCCGCTCGATGCGGCGGCGCAGCCGCAGCGCCCGGCGCTCACCCTCCGAATCGGGGCCTGCACCGGAGAACACCGCGTGCACGATGCGCGGCGCGGTCGC
>JBKPRS010000204.1:0-6054 GCA_046734695.1 Actinomycetota bacterium
CACGTTCGAGGGCGAGCTGATCGGGGCCGACCCGCCCGGCGGGGTCGCCACCGGCGAGGTGGTGTTCAACACCGTCCTGTCGGGCTACCAGGAGGTCCTGTCGGACCCCAGCTACGCCGGCCAGATCATCACGTTCACCTACCCCCACATCGGCAACTACGGGGTCAACCCGGACGACGACGAGAGCCGCCGACCGTTCGCCCGGGGCGTGGTGATGCGGGACCTGGCCCGGCGACGCTCCAACTGGCGCGCCACCGGCGACCTCGACGGCTACCTGCGCCACCACGGCGTGCCGGGGATCGCGGCGATCGACACCCGCCGGCTGACCCGCCACATCCGGGAGGCGGGCGCCCTGCCCGGGGCGTTCGGGTCGGCCGACGAGGTCACGCTCAAGGCCGCCGCCCTGGCCGAGCCGGGGACCGACGGCATCGACCTGGTCGCCACCGTCACCTGCGACGAGCCGTACACGATCCCGGCGCGGGCAGGTGGGCGCCGCATCGTCGCCTACGACTTCGGGATCAAGCGCACGATACTGCGCCACCTGTCCGGGCTGGGGGAGATCACGGTCGTGCCCGCGTCCACCCCCGCGGCTGAGGTGCTGGCGCGCCAGCCCGACGGTGTGTTCCTCTCCAACGGCCCCGGCGACCCCGCGGCCGTCGGCTACGCCGTCGACGCCATCCGGGGTCTGGTGGGCGAGGTGCCGCTGTTCGGCATCTGCCTGGGCCACCAGCTGCTGGGCACGGCGCTCGGCGCCACGACCCACAAGCTCGCCTTCGGCCACCACGGCGGCAACCACCCCGTGCGCCGGCTGGCCACCGGGCGGGTCGAGATCACCAGCCAGAACCACAACTACGCGGTGGCCGAGGGGAGCCTCGGCGCCGATGTCGAGATCACCCACGTCAACCTGAACGACGGCGTGGTGGAGGGCATCCGGGCCACCGGCCTGCGGGCCTTCGGCGTGCAGTATCACCCCGAGGCCGGCCCGGGGCCGCACGACGCGGCCTACCTGTTCGAGGACTTCGCCGCCCTCGTCGACGAGAGCCGGGGGACCTGAGTGCCCCGCCGCGACGACATCGAGTCCATCCTGCTCATCGGGGCCGGGCCCATCGTCATCGGCCAGGCCTGCGAGTTCGACTACTCCGGCACGCAGGCCTGCAAGGTGCTCAAGGCCGAGGGCTTCCGGGTGATCCTGGCCAACTCGAACCCGGCCACGATCATGACCGACCCCGACTTCGCCGACGCCACCTACGTCGAGCCCCTCGACGCCGACCACCTGGCGTCGATCATCGAGCGGGAGCGGCCCGACGCGGTCCTGCCCACTCTGGGTGGCCAGACCGCGCTCAACCTGGCCATGGAGCTGGTCGACGCCAAGGCGGTCGGTGTGCCGGGCACGCCCGAGCTGATCGGCGCCAACGCCGAGGCGATCGGCACCGCCGAGGACCGCGAGCGGTTCAAGGAGGCGATGCAGGGCATCGGCCTCAGCGTGCCGCCGTCCGCCACCGCCCACAGCCTGGACGAGGCCATGGCCGCGGTGGAGCGCATCGGGCTGCCGGTCGTGATCCGGCCCGCCTTCATCCTCGGGGGCAAGGGCACCGGCATCGCCACGACGCCCGACGACTTCGCCCGCCTGGCCGCCACCGGCCTGGCCGCCAGCCCGATCAGCGAGATCCTCATCGAGCGCTCGATCGCGGGCTGGAAGGAGTACGAGCTCGAGGTCATGCGGGACCGGGCCGACAACTGCGTGGTCATCTGCTCGATCGAGAACCTCGACCCCATGGGGGTCCACACCGGCGACTCGATCACGGTGGCGCCGGCCCAGACCCTCACCGACGTCGAGTACCAGGCCATGCGGGACGCGGCGTTCGCGTGCATCCGCCGGGTCGGGGTCGAGACCGGCGGGTCCAACGTGCAGTTCGCCCTCGATCCCGCCAACGGCGACATGGTCATCATCGAGATGAACCCGCGCGTGAGCCGGTCCTCGGCCCTGGCCTCCAAGGCCACCGGGTTCCCGATCGCCAAGATCGCGGCCAAGCTGGCCGTGGGCTACACGCTGGACGAGATCCCCAACGACATCACGCGCAAGACGCCCGCCAGCTTCGAGCCCACGATCGACTACGTGGTCACCAAGGTGCCGCGCTGGGCGTTCGAGAAGTTCCCCGGGTCGCCCGGCGTGCTGGGCACGTCCATGCAGTCGGTGGGGGAGGCGATGGCGATCGGCCGGACGTTCCCCGAGTCGCTGCAAAAGGCGCTGCGCAGCCTGGAGCACGGCCGCGCCGGGCTCAACTGCGATCCGGGCGAGGCCGCCCTCGACGCCCTGGACGACGCCGAGCTGCTCGCCCGGGCCGCGGTGGGCACGCCGGACCGGCCGTTCCAGCTGGAGGCCGCGCTGCGGCGGGGGATCACGGTGGACGACCTGGCGGCGTCGACCAAGGTCGACCCCTGGTTCCTCGACCAGATGTCCCGCATCGTGGAGGAGCGCTCCCACCTGGCGGGCCTCGGGCTGGCGGGCATGGGCCGGCGGGACTGGCGCCGGGCCAAGCAGCTCGGCTTCTCCGACGCCCAGCTGGCCTGGCTGTGGGGCGAGGACGAGGCCGCGGTGCGCGCCGCCCGCTTGGCGGCCGGGGTGCGGCCCACGTTCAAGACCGTGGACACCTGCGGCGCCGAGTTCGCGGCCGCGACGCCGTACCACTACTCGACCTACGAAGACGAGGACGAGGTGGTCCCCAGCGGTCGGCAGAAGGTGCTGATCCTGGGGTCGGGGCCGAACCGGATCGGCCAGGGCATCGAGTTCGACTACTGCTGCGTCCACGCCAGCTTCGCCCTGGCCGAAGACGGCTACGAGACCGTGATGCTCAACTGCAACCCGGAGACGGTCTCGACCGACTACGACACCTCCGACCGCCTGTACTTCGAGCCGCTCACGCTGGAGGACGCCCTCAACGTCATCGAGGCCGAGCAGGCCGCGGGCGACCTCGTGGGCGTGATCGTGGCGCTGGGCGGACAGACCCCGCTCAAGCTGGCCGGCTCGCTGCCCGAGGGCCTGGTGCTGGGCACCTCGCCCGCGTCGATCGACCTCGCGGAGGACCGCGAGCAGTGGAACGCCCTGTGCTCCCGGCTGGAGATCCCCCAGCCCGCGGGGGGCACGGCCACCACGCTGGACGACGCCCTGGCCATCGTCGGGCGCATCGGCTATCCCGCCCTGCTGCGCCCCAGCTATGTGCTGGGCGGGCGGGCCATGGAGATCGTCTACGACGACGACGGCCTGCGCCGGGCCATGGCCGAGCTGGCCAGCTTCGGCAGCCTGGGCCGCGAGGGCGGGCTGTCGGCCTCCCGGCCCGTGCTCGTCGACCGGTTCCTGGAGGACGCCACCGAAGTCGATGTGGACGCCCTGCGCGACCACACGGGCGACGTGCTGATCGGGGCGGTCATGGAGCACGTCGAGGAGGCCGGGGTCCACTCCGGTGACTCGGCCTGCTCGATCCCGCCCCACTCGCTGTCCGAGGAGACCGTGGCGGTCATCGAGGACTACACCCACCGCCTGGCCGGCGCGCTCGACGTGCGGGGGCTGCTGAACGTCCAGTACGCGGTCAAGCAGGGCCAGGTCTTCGTCATCGAGGCCAACCCGCGGGCGTCCCGGACGGTGCCGTTCGTGGCCAAGGCGACCGGCGTCCCGCTGGTCAAGGTGGCGGCCCGGGTGATGGTCGGCGCCACGCTGGCCGAGCTGCGGGCCGAGGGCCTGCTGCGTCCCCCTGTGGGCGGCCACATCGCCGTCAAGGAGGCCGTGCTGCCGTTCAACCGCTTCCCGGACGTGGATACGGTGCTGGGCCCGGAGATGCGGTCCACGGGCGAGGTGATGGGCATCGACCGCACGTTCGGGCTGGCCTTCGGCAAGGCGCAGATCTCGGCCGGCGACCGGTTGCCGGAGACCGGCATGGTGTTCGTGTCGCTGGCCGACCGGGACAAGCCCGCGGGGGTACGGGCCGCGGCCCGCCTCGTCGACCTCGGCTTCGACCTGGCCGCCACTGACGGCACGGCGGACTACCTGGAGCGCCACCACATTCGGGTGGCGCAGCGAGTGGCCAAGGTCCGCAGCGACGGCGAGCCGCCCAGCGTCGACGGCGTGCCCGACGAGCGCCCGACCGCGGTCGACCTCATCGCCGGCGGCCAGGTGGCGCTGGTGGTCAACAGCCCGCGGGGCCGGGGCGCCCGGGCCGACGGCGCCTACATCCGCCGGGCGGCCAACGTGCACCGCATCCCGTGCCTGACCACCGCGGCCGCAGCGCTCGCCGCCGCCGAGTCCAGCCTCGACCGCTCCCGCCACGAGCGGCGCGTGCGCACGCTGCAGGAGTACCACGAGCAGTGAGCGAGCTTGTCGAGCGAACCAGAAGCACAGTGCCCTACTCGGCCCCGTGGGCCGAGCGCTCATTGCGCGCAGCCCGCAGGGTGCGCCAGTGAGCCGCGGCCGGGGCGCGGCACCCGTCGACATGGCCGTCACGGTCGGATCGCTACGGCTGCCCAACCCGGTGATGACCGCGTCGGGCACGGCGGGCCACGGCGCCGAGCTGGCGCCGTACCTCGACCTGGGCGCGCTGGGCGCGGTGGTGGTCAAGTCACTGCACGCCGATCCCTGGCCCGGCAACCCGCCGCTGCGGGTGCACGAGACGACCGCGGGGATGATCAACTCGGTCGGGCTGCAGGGCCCGGGCGTGAAGGCGTGGCTGGACGAGGACCTGGGCCCGCTGCTGGCGACAGGCGCCCGGGTCGTGGCCTCGATCTGGGGCCGCAGCGTGGACGAGTACCGGCGGGCGGCTGCCCTGCTGGCTGACGCGCCGGCGGGCGTCGTGGCGGTCGAGGTGAACCTCTCGTGCCCCAACACCGAGGCGGGCCGCGATCTCTTCGCCCATTCGCCTTCGGCGACCTCGGACGTGCTCGCCGCCGTGGCGGCGTGCGGGCGGCCGTTGTGGGCCAAGCTGAGCCCCAATGCGGCCAACCTGGTGTCGGTGGCGGAGGCAGCCCAGGCTGCGGGGGCCGAGGCGGTCACGCTCGTGAACACCGTCATGGGCATGGCCATCGATCCCGAGACCCGGCGATTCCGCCTCGGCTCGGGCCCCGCGGGTGGCGGAGTGTCGGGCCCCGCCATCCACCCCGTCGCGGTGCGGGCGGTGTTCGACGTCCACCGGGCGCTGCCCACGCTGGCCGTGGTAGGTGTGGGCGGCATCGCCCGGGGCGTGGACGCGGCCGAGATGATGCTGGCGGGCGCCACCGCCATCCAGGTCGGGACGGCGACGTTCGCCGACCCCCGTGCCCCCGGGCGGGTGCTCGACGAGTTGCAGGCATGGGCGCGGCGCCAGGGAGTCGCCCGCCTCGAGGACACGATCGGAGACGTGCATGGCTGACGAGACCGAAGGCGCCCCCGAGGACGTGCGCCGCCGCCTGGCGCTGGCGCTCGACTTCGACGACCTGATCCCCGCGCTGCGCCTCGCCCGCGAGCTGGCCCCGTGGTTCGGCACGATGAAGGTCGGCCTGGAGCTCTACAGCGCCGCCGGCCCCGAGGCCATCACCTCCCTCGTCGACGTGGGCGTGGACGTGTTCGCCGACTTCAAGCTGCACGACATCCCCAACACGGTCGGCCGCGCCGCCCGGGTGGCCGGCGCCCTCGGCGCCCGCTACCTCACGCTGCACACCGCGGGCGGCAGCGCCATGGTCCGGGCCGGGGTGGAGGGCTTCCGCGAGGGCGCCGCCGGCGCCGAGGCCGCGGAGCCGGTTCCGCTCGGCGTCACCGTGTTGACGAGCGAGCCGGAAGCGACGTCCCACGTCCTCCACCAGCGGGTCACGATCGGCCTGGAGGGCGGCTGCACCGGCTTCGTCTGCGCCGCCCCCGACATCGCCACGGTCCGCACCCTCGCGCCTCGCGCCTACCTGGCGACCCCGGGCATCCGCCCCGAAGGCGCCCCCGCCGACGACCAGGGGCGCATCGCCACGCCCCGCGATGCCATCGCCGCGGGCGCCGACCTCCTCGTGATCGGCCGTCCCATCACCCGCGCCGCCGACCCC
>JBKPRS010000205.1:0-13812 GCA_046734695.1 Actinomycetota bacterium
AGCATCTTTCACCAGCCGGGCTGGACCGAGCTGCCGAGAGAGGAGTTCCGCGAGCGGGTGTCGGCCATCGTGGCCGGCGATCGCTGGGTGGTCGACGGGAACTACTCGCACGTCCGGGATCTGATCTGGGACCGGGCCGACACCGTGGTCTGGCTGACCCTGCCCCGCTGGCTGGTCTTCCGCCGGCTCCTGCGCCGGACCCTCACGCGGGGCGTGCGCCGGACCGAGCTGTGGAACGGCAACCGCGAGCAACTGCGCAACCTGTTGAGCCCCGACCCGATGAAGTCGATCGTCCTGTACTCGTTCCTCAACCACAAAGGCAGCGTCGAGCGCTACGAGCAGCGGGTGGCCGATCCCGCGCACGCGCACCTGGACGTCGTGCGCCTGCGCTCGCCCGCCGAGGTGCGCCGGTTCACCGACGAGCTGGCGCGCCCCGCCACTTGACCCGGCGGTCAAGTGGCGGTCAGCATCGATGGATGCTGCGCACGCGCCTGACCGAAGCCCTCCAGATCGAGCACCCGGTGATGCTCGCCGGGATGGGCGGCGTGTCCTACCACGCCCTCGCCGCCGCGGTCAGCGGGGCCGGCGGGTTCGGCTGCCTGGGCGCCTCCACCATGGCCGACGACCAGATGCGGGAGGAGATCGCGGCCGTACGAGCCGCCACCGACAAGCCCTTCGGCGTCGACCTGCTCACCGCCCTGCCCCGCGGCCTGGAGGCCAAGGTCGACGACATCATCCGGGGCGGCGCCACCGCGTTCGTGGCCGGCCTGGGCGTCCCCCGCGACGTGGTGGACCAGTGCCACGCGGCCGGCCTGGTGGTCGTGAACATGTGCGGCAAGGTGCGCCACGCCCTCGCCGCCGTGGACGCGGGCTGCGACATCGTCGTGGCCCAGGGCACCGAGGCCGGCGGCCACACCGGGCGGATCGCCACCATGGCGCTGGTCCCCCAGGTGGTCGACGCGGTGGGCGACCGGGTGCCCGTGGTGGCAGCCGGCGGCATCGTGGACGGCCGGGGCCTGGCGGCCGCGCTGGCGCTCGGCGCCGACGGCGTGTGGGTGGGCACCCGGTTCATCGCCACCCCCGAGGCCCGCAGCGTGACCGGCTACAAGGACGTCCTGCTGCGCAGCCACGAGGACGACACGACCGTGACCCGGGCCTACACGGGCAAGACCTGCCGGGTCATCGCCAACCGCTACACGTCGCGCTACGAAGACGGCGAGCTGCAGGCGGAGCTCTTCCCCCAGCAGGTCCTGCGCTCCATGAACGACGGCGTCAACCACCTCGGGGGCGACGAGACCACGACCGGCGTCGACCCCGAGCGCGAGTTCTTCCCCGCGGGCCAGGGCGTCGGCGCCATCGCCAGCCTGGTCCCCGCAGCCGACCTGGTGGCGCAGTTCGTGGACGAGGCCGAGGCCGTGCTCAACAAGCTGAGGAGCTGAGACTCCGAAGGCCTCGCTGTCGAGCCGCGGCCCGGCCGCCAAATCGCGGACTCTTGGGGTGCGGCTTGCGCCCTGTCCGCTCGGCCTATGCGGCAGACGCGGCGGACAGGCGCTCGCGGGCCCGCTTGGACCGGTCGAGCAGCAGCGCGGGCACGACCACCCCGTTGACGGTCTTGTCGGCGTCACCGCCGGCAGCGCCCTCGTCGCCGGACTCGGCGGCCACAGCCGCCTCCTCCTGGGCGTGGGCGGCGGCTTCGCGGCGCTCCAGCGCCGCCGGGTAGTCGCGCGGCCGGGCCAGCGCGGTGCCGTCGATCGACCCCACGTCGACGCCGTTGGCGAACAGAACCCGGTACCGGGTCCATGTGAAGCCGTCGACCAGATAGACGCGGCCCTGGGTCCCCTGGGGGACGCCGGGCAGCGGATCGAGGTTCTTCACGGTCTCGCCCCGACGGAACTCGTGCGGGGCAACCTTGCGCGCCATGCCCTGATCCTGCCAAATCCCCGTGACGCCGGGCTATTCGGACAGGTCGGGCTCGTGCGGCAGGCCCAGCACCCGCTCGCCGATGATGTTGCGCTGCACCTCGCCGGTCCCGCCCCCGACGGTCAGCGCCGGGGCGAACAGGAAGCCGTACGCCCACATGTCGGCGGGGCTCCCGAGTGGCCCCGCGTCGCTCAGCATCCCGGCCGCGCCGGCCAGGTCCTTGGCCATGTCGAACACGTGCTGGCCGTGCTCGTCGGCCATCACCTTGCGGATCGACGCCTCGGGCCCGGGCGCGTGGCCCCGCACCGCCGCGGTCACGGTGCGCAGGCGGACCAGCCGCAGCACCTCGGCCTCGATGTGCAGCCGGGCCAGCCGCTGGCGCAGCACCGGATCAGCCACGCCGCCCCGCTCGCGCACCAGCGAGATCAGGTCGCCCGCGGTCGGCCCCCGGCCCCACAGCGCACCGCCCGAGGACAGCGACACCCGCTCGTTGCCCAGCGTGACCTTGGCCAGCATCCAGCCGTCGCCCGGCGCGCCCACGATGCTGTCGGCCGGCAGCCGCACGTCGTCGAAGAAGACCTCGTTGAACGTGTGGGCGCCGGTCATCTCCACGATGGGGCGGATCGTGATGCCCGGCGTGTCCATGGGGCACACGAAGTAGGAGATGCCCCGGTGCTTGGACACCCGCGTGTCGGTCCGGGCGATCAGGATGCCGAAGCGGGCGAACTGGGCCAGGGAGGTCCAGATCTTCTGCCCGTTGACCACCCACTCGTCTCCATCACGCACCGCCTTGGTCGAGAGCGAGGCCAGGTCCGACCCCGCGCCCGGCTCGCTGAACAGCTGGCACCACAGCTCCTCGCCGGCCAGCAGGGGCAAGAGGTAGCGCTCCTTCTGCGCCTGGCTGCCCGCCAGGACCAGGGTGGGGCCGGCCCAGCCGATGCCGATGGGGTTGACCGGCCGGTGCACGCCCGCCCGGGTCAGCTCGTCGTCGATGATCAGCTGGTGGACCGGATCGGCGCCCATGCCCCAGGGCTCGGGCCAGTGCGGCGCCACCAGGCCGGCCTCCGCCAGGGCGCGACCGGACGGCTGGGGATGCTCGGACAGCCAGGTGCGCACTGCCGTGCGCCGGGGGTCGTCGTGGGCCGGTAGCTCGAAATCCACGGGCCAGAACCTAGTGGCGTGGCACATTTCACCCCCGGCGGGCCACCCGCTACCCTCCGGCGGCGGTCGCCGAGAACGAGGAGCACCCATGCCGGGCTGGAACTTCGCCGACGTCTGGGAGGTCATCGCCGAGCAGATCCCCGAGGCCCCGGCCCTGGTGCACGGCGATCGGCGCATCACCTGGGCGGACTTCGACCGGCGGGCCAACGGCGTGGCCGCGGCCCTGCTCGCGGGGGGTGCCGCCGAGCAGGACAAGGTGGCCCAGTACCTCTACAACGGCCCCGAGTACATCGAGTCGATGTTCGCCTGCTTCAAGGCCGGCCTCGTCCCCATCAACACGAACTACCGCTACCAGGACGACGAGCTCGTCTACCTCTGGGACAAC
Organism: Actinomycetota bacterium; assembly: GCA_046734695.1. Lineage (GTDB taxonomy): Bacteria > Actinomycetota > Acidimicrobiia > Acidimicrobiales > VFJN01 > ZC4RG19. The sequence goes on from JBKPRS010000205.1 coordinate 3,467, forward strand.
GCCGACTGTGTGGCCGTGGTGTTCCACGGGGCGTTCACATCCACCATCGAGCGCATCCGGGACCGGGTGCCGCGCATCGTCACCTGGCTGTGGGTCGACGACGGGGACGGGACCGTCCCGGACTGGGCCACGCCGTACGAGACGGCCGCCACGGGCCACGACCAGCGGGTCGTGGCGCCGTGGGGTCGCAGCGGCGACCAGATCCTCATGACCTACACCGGGGGCACCACCGGGATGCCCAAGGGCGTGATGTGGCGCCAGGACGACCTGTTCCGCAACCTCGTGACCCAGCTGAACCCGCTCTACCGCGACGCCGAGGCCGATCCCGAGCTGGTGCGCGACCAGGTCAAGTCCCCGGGGATGGTGGGCCTGCCCGCCTGCCCGCTGATGCACGGCACCGGCCTGTACACCCAGCTGATCATCCTGTCGCTCGGGGGCAGCAGCGTCACCCTGACCTCCCGGCGCCTCGACATCGAGGAGATGTTCGACACGATCCAGCGCGATCGGGTCAACCAGATCGCCATAGTGGGCGACGCCTTCGGCAAGCCCATGGTGCGGGCCCTCGACGAGAACCCCGGCCGCTGGGACCTGGCCAGCCTGTTCCTGGTGGCCTCGTCGGGTGTGATGTGGAGCGAGGCGAACAAGCAGGCGCTGCTCAAGCACCAGCCGAACCTCATCCTGGTGGACGTGTTCTCCTCGTCGGAGGCGCTCGGCATGGGCCAATCGGTGTCGTCGGGCTCCGCCGCCAGCGGCACGGCCTCGTTCCGGCTGGGGGAGAACACCATCGTGCTCACCGACGACGGCCGGCGGGTCGAGCCCGGCTCGGGCGAGATCGGGCGGGTGGCGGTGGGCGGCTTCCAGCCGATCGGCTACTACAAGGACCCCGAGAAGACCGCAGCGACGTTCATCGAGTTCGAGGGCAAGCGCTACTCCTGCCCGGGCGACTACGCCATGGTCGAGGCGGACGGCCAGCTCACGCTGCTGGGCCGTGGCTCGGTCGTCATCAACACCGGCGGCGAGAAGGTCTTCCCCGAGGAGGTCGAGGAGGTCCTCAAGACCCATCCCGGCGTGCGGGACGCGGTGGCCGTGGGCGTCCCCGACGACAAGTACGGCGAGGTGGTCGCGGCGGTGGTCGAGCCGTCGGAGGACGGCGCCGTGCCCTCGGAGGAGCTGATCGCCCATGTGCGGGCCAAGCTCGCCACCTACAAGGCACCGAAGTACGTGTTCCAGGTGGACACCATCGGCCGGGCCCCGAACGGCAAGGTCGACTACAAGCGACTCAAGGCCTATGCGGCGGACGCGCAGACCGGTACGTGACGCGGGCAACGATATGACCGAAGGGTGAACGGGGGATACGGTTCGCCCGTGTCCGAGCCACCCCAACAGCTGCGACGCCGCTTCCACCAGCAGCTCGACGACATCGACGCCCGGGTGATCCGGCTCTTCGCGCTCGTCACCGAGAGTGTGGCCGCGGCCACCGACACCCTGCTGGACGGCGACACCGAGGCGGCGCGGGAGATCAGCGAGCGGGACTGCCTGGTCGACGAGCTGGAGGCGGAGCTCGAGCAGCTGGCCGAGCGCGAGCTGCTGACGCAGACGCCGATGGCCGGCGACATGCGCTTCCTCGTCTCCGTGCTGCGCGTGGTGCCCGAGCTCGAACGCAGCGCCGACCTGGCCGAGCACATCGCCCAGCGGGGCGCGACCAGCCTGGCCCTGCGGCTGACACCGGTCGTACGGGGCTTGCTGGAGCAGATGGGGGGCATCTGCTCGAACATGTGGCGGCGAGCCGCCGATGCCTGGGTCGAGCGGGACGCAAGCGCCCACGGCGAGCTCGACTCGGCGGACGATCAGCTCGACATGCTGCAGGAACGGCTGGTGGCCGAGCTGGAGAAGGCCGACGTCAGCCTGCCCGACGCCCTGCAGACCACCCTTCTCGCCCGCTTCTACGAGCGTCTGGGAGACCACGCCGTGCACATCAGTGAACGCGTCCGGTACCTGGCGGACGGGGTCTGACCCCGATGCGCTTCCGTCTGGTCCCCAGCGACGACGCCTTCTTCGATCTGTTCACCGACTCGGCCACCAACGTGGCCGAGTGCGCCCGGCGGCTACGCGACATGTTGCAGGACCCCACCAACCCCGAGGCGCACGACAAGGTGAAGGCGTGCGAGCGCCGGGGCGACGAGCTGGTCCACACCATCCTCACCCGCCTCAACTCCACGTTCGTGACCCCCTTCGACCGGGAGGACATCCACGCCCTGGCCGAGGAGCTCGACGACGTGGTCGACGACATGCTGGAGGTGTCGCATCGCATGCAGATCAGCGGGATCACGACCGCCCTGCCCGAGCTCAAGGAGCAGGCCGACCTGATCGTCCAGTGCGCCGACGAGACCCAGCAGCTGATGTCCAAGCTGGAGTCGATGCGCGGCGTACAGGCTCACCTCGACGCCATCGACCGCCTGGAGAGCGAGGGTGACGCTGTGCACCGGCGCATCCTCGCCCGCCTGTTCGGCGGCGAGTTCGAGGCGCTCGAGGTCATCCGCTGGAAGGACGTCATCGAGTCGATGGAGGCGGCCCTCAACACCCTGGAGGACATCTCCGATGTCGTCGAGTCGATCGTGCTGAAGCACGCCTGACGCCAACCGCCCCGACCACTTCTCCCCCCATGGACTTCGCCGTCATCTTCGTGATCGCCGTCGCGCTCGGCTTCGACTACGTCAATGGCTTCCACGACGCCGCCAACTCGATCGCCACCGTCGTGTCCACCCGCGTGCTCTCGCCGCGGATCGCGGTGCTGTGGGCGGCGTTCTTCAACTTCGTCGCCTTCGTGGTGTTCGGGACCGCGGTCGCCTCGACCATCGCCAACGACGTGGTGGTGCAGAGCGTGCTGTCGATCGGCGTGGTCTTCGCCGGCCTGATCGGAGCCATCGCGTGGGACCTGATCACGTTCTGGCTGGGCCTGCCGACCAGCTCGTCGCACGCCCTGGTGGGGGGCATCGCCGGGGCCGCCGTGGCCAAAGCCGGCTTCGGAGTCCTCATCACCGAGGGCCTGCGCAAGATCGGCGTGTTCATCGTGCTGTCGCCGCTGATCGGCCTGGCCGTCGGCCTGCTCATCACACTGGCCATCTATTGGATCTTCCACCGCTACCGGAACATCGAGCGGCTCAACCGGGGGTTCCGGCACGGCCAGTTGGTCTCGGCGGCCGCGTTCAGCCTCGGGCACGGGGCCAACGACGCCCAGAAGACCATGGGCGTGATCCTGGCCCTGCTCATCGCCACCGGGCATCTGGCCCCCGGCTCCAGCACCCCCGTGTGGGTCGTGCTGTGCGCGCACACCGCCATCGCCCTCGGAACGCTCACCGGGGGCTGGCGCATCGTCAAGACGATGGGCTCGAAGATCACCCGGCTCCAGCCCGTCGGGGGTGTGGCCGCCGAGTCGGGCGCCGCCATCACCCTGTTCGCCACCTCGATCGGCGGCATCCCCGTGTCCACGACCCACACCATCACCGGCGGCATCGTGGGCGTGGGCGCCGCCCGCCGGCTCTCGGCCGTGCGCTGGGGCGTGGCCGGGCGGGTGGTGTGGGCCTGGGTCCTGACCATCCCCGGCGCCTTCGCGGTCGCCTGGCTCACGATGCAGGCCGTCGACCTGCTGTCATGAGGCCCTGATGGACCGCCGCGCCGCCTTCTTCCTCGTCGCCGCACTGGTGTGCGCTCTGCTGGTCCCCGTCTCGGAGGGCTTCGCCTGGGTGGCGGCCAGCGTCTCGGTCGTCTACCTGGTCCTGGCCCTCGGATCGTGGCTCGACGCCCGCTCCCACCGGCGCCTGTAAAGGCATCACAGGCGATTCGGAGGCTCCGCGACCCCGCCTCTAATCTGCGCGGCATGGCAGATCTGGGATTCGACGGCAAGGTCGCGATCATCACCGGCGCGGGCGGCGGCCTGGGCCGGTCGCACGCGCTCGACCTGGCGCGGCGGGGCGCCCTGGTGGTCGTGAACGACCTCGGCGGCTCCGTCGACGGCACCGGCAGCGGCACCACCGCCGCGCAGGCGGTGGTCGACGAGATCGCGGCCGCGGGCGGCGAGGCCGTGGCCAACTACGACTCCGTGGCCACCCCCGAGGGCGGCCGGGCGATCGTCCAGACCGCCCTCGACACCTGGGGCCGGATCGACGTCATCGTGAACAACGCCGGCATCCTGCGCGACGCCTCGTTCAAGAACATGGACGCAACCAAGGTGGACCCGGTGCTCGACGTGCACCTGCGGGGCGCCTTCAACGTGACCCAGCCGGCCTGGGAGACCATGCGCGAGCAGGGCTACGGCCGCATCGTGAACACCTCGTCCGGTGCCGGGATCTTCGGCAACTTCGGCCAGACCAACTACGGCGCCGCCAAGATGGGCCTGGTCGGCCTGACCCGGGTGCTGGCGGTCGAGGGCGCCAAGTCCAACATCAAGGCCAACGCCATCGCCCCGGTGGCCAAGACCCGCATGACCGAGGACATCCTCGGGCCGGTCGCCGACAAGCTCCTGCCGGAGATGGTCACGCCGGTGGTGGCCTTCCTGGCCCACGAGAGCTGCCCCGTGTCGGGCGAGGTCTACTCGGTCGGCGGCGGCCGGGTGGCCCGGGTGTTCGTGGGCGTGACCCGGGGCGTCACCGACACGGCCCTCACGGCCGAGACCGTGAGGGACCGTTTCGACGAGATCCGGGAGGAAGAGGGCTACGAGGTCCCGTCCGACCTCAACGAGGAGCTGATGCTCGCCCTCAAGTCCCTGGGCTGACCGGGTGCGGCCCCTCCTGCTGCTTCCATGGCGTGCACTCGCCGCAGCGGGGCCGAAGGTTCACCCGGCCGGCGGAAGCCCGGCCAGCAACGCACGCAGCGTGCGCCGCAGCACCGCCTGCGCCTCCTCCGGGGCGTCGCCGGCCTCGGCCCGCAGGTTGTCCCACAGGGCCCACGACGACGTCGCCGCCAGCGCATCGAGCAGCTCGCGGCGCTCCGCCGTGGGGAGCCCGTTCAGCTCGGCGCCGAAGGTGACCTCCACGTCGCAGCGCAGGAACACGTTGCCCCGGGCCACGGCGGTGCGGATCTCCGGCGCGAACGGGCCGTGCACGGCGGCGGCCCGCCGGAACGGCGTGATGGCCTCGAGCAGCGCGGCCCGGTAGCGGGCGAAGGCATCCAGGCGAGCGTCGAGCGGCAGCGCGGGATCGACCGCCACCACCAGCAGCGACAGCCGCTCCACCACCCGCTGGACCACCGCGGTGTGCAGCGAGGGCAGATCGTCGAAGTGCTGGAACACCGAGCGCACGGACACGCCGGCCCGCGCCGCGATGCGGGGCGCGGTGGGACGCACGTCGCCCGCCTCCACCAGCGCGATGCAAGCGTCGACGATGGCGTCGCGGGTCCGCGCGGCGCGTGCCGCTCGGCCGTCGCTCGGCAGTGTGGCCTCTGTCACGGGACCCGGAGATTACCCCGGTGTCATCTCCGATCAGCCACTCGTAGGCGCCACCGGCGAGCCGTGGTGCAGGACCATCCGCCAGCCGCCGTCGATCAGGCGGAACACGTTGACGGCGGCGACCGTCGCTCCGACGTTGTCGCCGATCAGGTTCTCGTCCACCGTGACCCACGCCACGTCGCCCGAGAGGTGCACCTTCTCGTCGGTGAGGATGACCTGGAGGTGCTGGGGCCCACCGAAGAGCGCGAACCAGGAGCCGGCCACCGCCCCCCAGCCGTGCAGCGTCTTCCAGCCCGGATGGGTGCACACGACGTCGTCGTCGTGGTGCCACACGTCGGACATCGCGTCGAGGTCCCGGCCCTCGAACGCCTCGTAGTAGGCCTGGTTGGCGGCCTGCACGGCCTCGACAAGCTCCGGTATCTGGTCGGGCATCGGCCGCCGACCCTACCGGCGCTGCGGCCCGGTTGGGCGGGTGGGCGGCCCCGCTGCCAGCATGGGCGGATGCCCTGGGAGTCCCCCGCCCCCGTCCCGCCGCCCGGCTCCGCCCGCCTGGTGGCCTCGTCCGGCGGCGTCACGGTCGCGTTGCACGACCTGGGCGGGCAGGGCGTTCCCGTGCTCTTCTGCCATCCCACCGGGTTCCTGGGCATGACCTGGGCCCCGATGGCCGCGGAGCTGACCGATGTGGCCCACGCGTGGGCGCTCGACTTCCGCGGCCACGGCGACAGCACCTCGCCCGCGTCGATGGACTTCGACTGGGCGGGCATGGCCGACGACGTCCGGGCGGTGGTGGACGAGCTCGGCGTCCCGGCCGGGACGCTGGTGGGCGCGGGCCACTCCATGGGCGGCACCGCCCTGCTGACGGCCGAGCTCCGCCGCCCGGGCACGTTCGCCCGCCTGTGGATGTACGAGCCGATCGTGTCCCCGTGGCGGGCCACGGAAGGGCCGCGGGTCAACTTCATGGCCGAGGCCGCCCGGCGCCGGCGGCCCTGGTTCCCGGACCGGGAGGCCGCCTACGACAACTTCTCGGCCAAGCCCCCGCTCGACTCGCTGGACCCCGCGGCGCTGGCCGCCTACGTCGCCTACGGCCTGCGGGACCAGCCCGACGGCGACGCGGTCGAGCTGAAGTGCCTGCCCGAGGTGGAGGCCCGGGTGTTCGAGGGCGGCTTCGGCCAGGACACCTTCGACCATCTGGACCAGATCGGCTGTCCCGTGACCATCGCCATCGGCGCCGACGGACCGGGGCCCGCGAGCTTCGGCCCGGCCGTGGTGGAGGCCCTCCCCCACGGCCGGCTCGACCGCTACCCCCACCTCAGCCACTTCGGCCCCATGGAGGACCCCGCGGCCATGGCCGCCGCGCTGCGGGCGGACATGGCCGCGTAGGCCCCGCCGCGTCAGTGGACGTGCACGGTGGTGCGCATCCAGGGATGGATCAGGCACTCGAACAGGTGGGTGCCCGGTGACAGGCCCGCCACCGTCGTGGTCGCGCCGGCCGGGACCAGCGTCGCCGGCAAAGCGGCGACCCTCCCTAGGGAGCGCGTAAGTCCTGGACAAGTCGGGGGGTCCCCCGTGAACGTCACACCCCGCGCTTACGCTCCCTCCATGGCATACGAGGTGCCCGGATCGCTCAGCCCCTCGAAGGTGGCGTCGTTCACCGACTGCGCGCTGGCGTTCCGGTTCTCGGTCATCGACCGGCTGCCCGAGCCGCCGTCGGTGGCGGCGACCAAGGGCACGCTGGTCCACGCCGCCCTGGAGCGGCTGTTCGTCCTGCCCCCGGCCGAGCGCACCCCCGAGGCGGCCCGGGCCGGGCTGGCCGAGGCGGCCACCGCGCTGCGCGACGATCCCGACTACACCGGCCTGGGCCTGGAGGGCGAGGCCGAGGCGGCCTTCCACGCCGATGCCGAGACCCTGGTCGACGCGTACTTCCAGCTGGAAGACCCGCGCCGGGTGCGGGCCATCGGGCTGGAGCTGCGGGTCGAGGCCGAGGTCGACGGCATCCGCCTGCGGGGCATCATCGACCGGCTCGAGCTCGACGACGACGGCGAGCTGGTGGTCACCGACTACAAGACCGGCGCGCCCCCCACCACCCAGCACGAGCGCAAGCGTCTCGCCGGCGTGCACATCTACTCGCTGCTGTGCGAGCAGATCCTCGGGCGCCGCCCCCGCCGCGTGCAGCTGCTCTACCTGCGCTCACCGCTGGCCATCGCCACCGAGCCGACCGACCGCACGACCCGGGGCACCCGCCGCACTCTGGGCGCCCTGTGGCAGGCGGTCGAGCGCGCCTGTGACCGCGAGGATTTCCGGCCCCAGTCCTCCCGCCTGTGCGACTACTGCTCCTTCCAGGCCTACTGCCCGGTGTTCGGCGGCGACCCGGCCGAGGCCCGGCGCGTCTCCGAGCAGCTGGCCGCCGAGCGCGAGCTGCTCGTCCCCGTCCCGGCGTGACCCGGGGCCCGGGATAGGCTCCGGCCGCGTGCCGGCCCCCCTCCATTCCGTGACGCGGGCGATCGCCCGCTTCGATGCCGCCATCGACGCGCGGGTCGACGCCATGCGCGGCCACCCCCACCTCGACCGGCTCATGTACGCCGCCTCCGAGCTGGGCGACTTCAGCCTCATCTGGCACCTGGTGAGCACCAGCCGGGCGCTGGGGCCGGACCGTCGCCTGGTCCACGCGGTGCGGGTGGCAGCGATCCTGGGCGCGGAGTCTGCGCTGGTCAACGGGCCGGTCAAGAGCCTCTTCCAGCGCCACCGGCCGGCCTGGGAGCAGGAGCGCCCTCACAAGCTGCGCCGGCCCCGCACGTCGAGCTTCCCCTCTGGCCACGCCTCGGCCGCGTTCACCGCCGCGGGCGTGCTGTCCGAGGGCGATCCGCTGTGGCCCGCGTACTACGCGATCGCGGCGGTGGTGGCCTCCAGCCGGGTGTACGTGAAGATCCACCACCCGTCCGACGTGGTCGCCGGGGCGGTGCTCGGCGTCGCCCTGGCCCAGGTGGCCAAGCGGGTGTGGCCGCGGCCTACGTTCGACTAGACGAACGGAGGCGGGAATGCGACGAGCGTCACATCGGTTGTCCAGGTGATGACTGAATTCGCCGTCAACTGGGACTACCGCTGCCCGTTCGCCCGCAACGCCCACGAGCACCTCATCGAGGGCCTCAGGTCGGGGGCCGGCTGGGATGTCCGCTTCGTCCCCTTCTCGCTCGGCCAGGTCCACGTGCAGGAGGGCGAGCCCGACATCTGGGTCCGTCCCCAGGACGACCGCGGCCTGCTCGCCCTGCAGGCCGGCGTGGTGGTCCGGGACAAGTTCCCCGACCGGTTCCTCGACGTGCACGAGGCGCTGTTCGCCCTGCGCCACGACGAGGGCCGCCACCTCGAGGACCCCGACGAGGTCCGCCGTGTCCTCGACGCCCAGGGTGTGGACGCCGATGCCGTGTTCGCCGAGATCGAGAGCGGCGCCGCGCTGGACCAGGTCCGCATCGAGCACACGACCACGGCCGACGAGCTCGACGCCTGGGGCGTGCCCACGTTCATGCAGGGTGACCGGGCGGTGTTCGTGCGCCTGATGGAGCGGCCGAAGGGCGACGGCGAGCTCGCGCAGCGCACGATCGACCGGGTGCTGGACCTACTCGGCGACTTCCCTCAGCTCAACGAGTTCAAGCACACATCACTCAAGCGCTAGTTGGCAGGTCAGCCGACGACCGCGACGTCGTCGCGGTCGTCGCTCGGCCCCGGCTGGGCCAGCAGCGTCCGCACGTCGAGCAGCAGGTCGGCGACCTCGTTGGAGGACACCAGCTCACGGTGCCCCAGCTCTCCCAGGCCCTTGTCGATGACGGCCAAGGCCTCGCTGATCATCTCGTCGAGGGCACGGGTCTCGGTCACGTCACCCACCATACCGGGCGTCCGGGGAGCCACGTCGGCATGACCCCAGATATACGCAACGCGGTGACGCCGCCACATCTCGACAGTGGTGATGGGGACCCGGGCATCCGTCGTAGCCTTTGGCCCGGTGCCGGACAGCAACAAGCCGCGGATCAACAAGCCCGGGGCGGCGGGAACCTCGACGGAGGAGCCCGGCGCCTCCTATGAGCTGATCGCCCGCCTGGGCCGGGGCGGGATGGGCGTCGTCGACCTGGCGCGCACCGCGGACGGCCGCAAGGTGGCGCTCAAGCGGCTGACGCTGCAGGGCTCGGCCGGCGAGATCGCCCGCGCCCGCCAGCGGCTGCTGCGGGAAGCCGACGTGCTGCGCCGGCTGGACCACCGCCACGTGGTCGGGCTGTACGACGTCATCGACGAGGGCGACGAGATCGTGCTGGTCATGCCCTACCTGTCCGGGGGCAGCCTGGCCGAGCGGGTGGCCCAGCACGGCCCGGCCCCGGCCGACGAGGTCGAGCGCCAGGCCCGGGGACTGCTCGCGGCGCTGGCCACGGCCCATCGGGCCGGCATCGTGCACCGCGACATCAAGCCTGCCAACATCCTGTTCGACGACCAGGGCCAGCCCTGCCTGGCCGACTTCGGCGTCGCCCTCTCGCGTGACCAGACCCACGGCCTCACGGTGGCCGGGATGGTGGTGGGCACCCCGGGATTCATGGCCCCCGAGCAGGCGCGGGGCGAGCCGGTGTCCCCCGCCACCGACGTGTTCTCCCTGGGCGCGACCCTGCTCTACGCCGCGACCGGCGAGGGGCCCTACGGCCAGGGCGACCCCGGGCTGCTCATGGTCCGAGCCGCGTCCGGCAAGGTCGAGCGGGTCCCCAAGCACCTGCCGAAGTCGCTGCGCAAGCTGCTACGGCCCATGCTCGATCCCCGCCCCGCCAAGCGGCCCACGGCGGCCGCGCTGGCCGGCGGGCCCGACGGGACCGCGCCCCGCACGCTCGCTCTGCCGCCCGGCCAGGCCCCGCGCCGGCGCTGGGTGCTGCCC
>JBKPRS010000206.1:0-7030 GCA_046734695.1 Actinomycetota bacterium
CGACGGCCTCGACGACCTCTCCCACCCCCAGACCATGACCACCACCCGCCCCCGCCGCATCACTCCGCCCGGGTGAGGAACAGGTGGCCCCTGGAGTAACGGGCGGGGGCCGACCCGGAAAGACCCACCAACGCCGCTACGCAGCGTGGAGACACCCGTTCGGAGACCGTTGCGCGGGGTGAACAGGGCTTGCGATAGTTCGCTGCGAGGGGGTCGGTTCACCATGCTCACGCGCCTTGGCCGCGCTTGCTATCGGCGTCGGTGGTTCGTGCTGGTCGGCTGGGCCGGCATGCTGGCGGGGCTCATGGCTCTCAGCTCGGCCTACGGCGGCGAGTTCGTCAACGATTTCACGCTGCCCGGGTCCGAGAGCCAGGTGGCGCAGGACGTGCTCAAGGCGCACGGCTTCCCCACCCACGCGGGTGAGTCGGGGCAGGTCGTGTTCAAGGCGCCCGACGTCAACGACCGGGCCGTGCACGACGGCATCCGGAACCTGTTCGCCGACCTCGACAACGCGCTGGCGCCCGTCGACATCATCAGCCCGTACACCGATGCGGGCGAGCACTTCATCACCGAGGACGACACGATCGCCTTCGCCATCATCCACATGGGCCCCCGGTCCCCGGACGAGAACGACGCCGCCGCCGCCCGGGCCCGGGCGCTGGTGGAGAAGGCCGACATCCCGGGCACCCAGGTCGAGCTGGGGGGCAGTGTCTTCGCCGAGCCGCCGGACTTCTCCAGCGAGACCTTCGGCTTCCTCGCCGCCATGGTGGTGCTGCTCATCGCGTTCGGGTCCGTGCTGGCCATGGGCCTGCCCCTGCTCACCGCCGCCTGCGGGATCCTCGCCGGCATCTCGCTGGTGACCCTGGTCGTGCCGTTCATGGGGATGCCCAGCTACGCGGTCGAGGCCGTGGCCATGATCGGGATCGGCGTCGGCATCGACTACGCCCTCTTCATCGTCACCCGCTACCGGGAGGGCCTGGCCGACGGGATGGACCCCGAGGCGGCCACCGTCCGGGCCGTCGAGACCGCCGGGCGGGCCGTGCTGCTGGCCGGCAGCGTGGTGCTGATCGCGGTGCTCGGCATGTTCACGGTGGGCCTGGAGATGATCCGGGGGCTGGCGGTCGGCATCTCCATCGGCGTGTTCACGACCATGGTGGCGTCGGTGACGCTGCTCCCCGCGGTGTTCGGGTTCGTGGGGACCCGGATCGACCGGCTGTCGCTCCCGGGACGCACCCGCGAGCGCGAGGCCGCCCGCCGGGAGCAGTGGCGGGCGTGGAGCCACCGGATCCAGCGGCGCCCGTGGCCCGCGCTGGTCGCGGGGGCCGGCGTGCTGCTGGTGCTGGCCCTGCCCGCCACGCAGCTGCGCCACGGCTTCGGCGACGCCGGCAACCGGCCCACCACCGACACCACCCGCCGGGCCTACGACCTCATCTCCGACGGGTTCGGGCCGGGGGCCAACGGGCCGCTGGTGATCGTGGCCGAGCTGCCCGGAGGCCCGATCGACTTCACCGTGCTCATGGGACTGCGGGACCGGCTCGACGACCTGCCCGAGGTCCGGTTCGCCACCCCACCGCTGCTCAACGACGTGGGCGACGCCGCGGAGATGCAGATCTTCCCCACCTACTCGCCCCAGGCCGAGCAGACCCAGGCGCTGGTGCACAAGATCCGGGGCGAGCTGATCCCCCAGGCCCTGGAAGGCAGCACGGTGACGGCCCGGGTGACCGGGGCGACGGCCGGGTCGATCGACTTCGGCGAGTTCGTGGCCTCGCGGCTGCCGTGGTTCACCGGAGCGGTCCTCATCCTGTCGTTCCTGCTCCTGATGGTCGTGTTCCGCAGCGTGCTGGTCCCGCTCAAGGCGGTGGTGCTCAACCTGCTGTCGCTCGGCGCCTGCTACGGCGTGCTGGTGGCGACGTTCCAGTGGGGCTGGGGCATCGGCCTGCTGGGCGTGGGCAAGCCCGGACCGATCGACGCCTGGGTGCCGATGATGCTCTTCGCCGTGATCTTCGGGCTGTCGATGGATTACGAGGTCTTCCTCCTGTCCCGCATCCGCGAGGACTACGAGCGCCACCACGACAACTCCGTTGCGGTCGCCAACGGCGTCGCCGCCACCGCCCGGGTCATCACCGCGGCGGCCGCGGTGATGGTGTGCGTGTTCGGCGCCTTCGCCCTGGGATCGAGCCGGTCACTCAAGATGTTCGGGCTGGGACTGGCCGTGGCCGTGCTGTTCGACGCCACGATCGTCCGCCTGGTGCTGGTGCCGGCGACCATGGAGCTGCTCGGCGACCGCAACTGGTGGCTGCCCGACTGGCTCGACCGGCTGCTGCCCCAGGTCACCGCCGAGCCCGAGCCCCTGCCGGTCGAGCCTGCCCGCGAGCCCGCCCCGGTGTCCTGACGGTTTTGCGTGTGGCTCTCCACCTGGCGTTTCATTGCGACTGGGTGACAGCCATGCCTCCGTTCGTTACATTCGCCGGGAGGCGCGGTGGAACGAGCTGGGGAGCATCGTGAGATCGTTGAGCCACAAGGCCGTACTGCTCCGTGGTTGCGCGGTGGCGTTGGTGCTGATGGTGACGGCCGCGCCCGCCATCAGCGACGCCCAGCAGCCGACCCCCGAGCAGCAGCGGGACGAGGTGCGCCGCCAGGCCGCCGAGGCCGCGCTCGACATCGACGCGCTGACAGCGGAGGACGCCGTCGTACAGCAGGGGCTGGCCGACCTGCAGGCCAACGTGGACGCCCAGCAGGCCGACGTGAACGCCGCCGCAGAGGCGCAGACCGCGGCCGACGCGGCCCTGGCCGAGGCGAACAACCAGCTCACCGCGGCGCAAAACTTGGTGGCGGCGCTGGACGCGGCCACCGACCAGATGGTCTACCAGTCGTTCATGGACCCGCCCGTCGAGAACGCGCTGGAGGTCTTCCGCTCGGGCTCGCTCAGCGACGCAGCCGTGAAGCAGGCGCTGCTCAAGATCCAGGCCGACGACGACGCCGCGCTGATGGACCAGCTGGAGCAGGCCCAGGCCCAGCTCGCCACCAACCAGGCGGCGGCGCAGGAGGCCGCCACGCTCGCGTCGGACAAGAAGGCCGCGTCCGACGCCGCGCTGATCGGCCTGCAGACCGCGCTCGGCCAGCAGCAGCAGTTCGCCGCCGATCTGGAGGCACGGCTCGACTCCCGGCTGGCCGAGGCGGAGGCGCTGCGCCAGCAGGACGCGACCCTGTCCGCCCAGATCGAGGCCCAGCAGGCCGCCCTGGCCGCCCAGCTGGCGGGGCTGCCGCGCAGCAGCACCGGCGGCGGCGCACCGGGCGTGATCGTCCCGGCACCCGGCGGCCTCGCCACCGTGAGCTGCCCCACCGGCGGTTCGATCACCGTGGCCGGCGCCATCGCCGACAACCTGTCCAACCTGCTTCAGGACGCCGCCGCGGCCGGGGTCATGTTGTGCGGAGGCGGGTACCGCGACCCGCAGGCCCAGATCCAGCTGCGCATGGCGCACTGCGGGACGTCCAACTACGCCATCTACCAGATGCCGGCGTCGCAGTGCAGCCCGCCCACGGCCAAGCCGGGCGCGTCGCAGCACGAGGTGGGGCTCGCCATCGACTTCACCTGCAACGGCGGCGGCACGGTCAGCCGGGGCACGAACTGCTTCAGCTGGCTGTCAGCCCACGCCGCCGACTACGGCTTCTTCAACCTGCCCGAGGAGCCGTGGCACTGGTCCACGACGGGCAGGTAGCGGTCAGGCCTCCGCGGGCTTCTTGGGCCGCCAGGCGGTGGCGAGCAGCAGGGCGGCGCCGCCGGCCCCGGCCACGATGGCGATGAGCAGGCCGGTCGTGCCGATGAGGTCGCGCCGCCAGCCGAGGGCCTGGTCCAGGGACCACTTGCCCGGCCCGACCACGGCGAGCACCAGGCCGCACAGCGTGAGGGTCATCACGTACTCCCAGCCCTCGCCGGGGCGGAAGATGAAGAAGCCGTTGCCCCGGTGGTTGGTGATCCAGGCCACCAGCATCACGCCGATGACCGCGGCGCCGCCGAGCGGTGTGAGCAGGCCGAGGATCAGCGCGATGCCGCCCGCCACCTCGGTCAGGCTGGCCAGCCAGGCATGGACGATTCCCGGGCGCATGCCCAGGCTCTCGAACCAGCGGGCCGTGCCCGCGATCTTGCCCCCGCCGTAGATGTGGTTGAGGCCGTGGGCCAGCATCACGGCCCCGATGCCCACGCGGAAGACGAGCAGGGCGAGGTTGATGGAGTCGAGGTCACTCATTGGCGCACCCTTCGGGCTGCGCTCAATGAGTGCTCGGCCCAGGGGGCCGAGTAGGACACTGTGTCTCTGGTTCGCTCGACAAGCTCGCTCACGGCGGAAGACAGTAGCGGCCGGTTCTGACGGGCCGTCAGGAGGACCAGGCCACCAGCGGGCCGGCCACGTCCACCAGCGCCTGCGGGATGGCGAGGTCCCCGTCCCACACCACGACCTCGACCCCGGGGATGTCCTCGGCGCTGTCGGTGACGAACAGCACCGGCCGTCCGCCGCCGGCCGCGGCCCGCGCCGCCCGCTGGGCCCGTCCCGGCTCGGCGGTGGCGGGAACGATCACGCTCCCCGGCACGACGGTCGGCCACGTGCGGGCCACCCAGAACCCCACCAGGCCGGGAGGCGCCAGCACCACGCCGCCCGGCGGCAAGGTGTGGCTCAGCTCCCGGGCCCGGGCGGCCGGCGTGGCGGGATCCGCGTACAGCGGCCCCACCACCGCGGCCAGGTCGGTGTAGAGCCGCGGCCGGACGGGCGTGGCGGCCGGATGGGGCCAGCGATCCCCGAATCCGCCGAGGTCCGCAGGCGCGACGTCGAAAACCTCGGCCCGCCCCTCCCAGGGCCGGCGGGTCACCTCGGCGGGATCGAGCCCGGACGTCACCAGCACGTCGACGTCACCCAACCCGGCCAGCTCGAAGTCGAGCGCCTGCAGCCCGGCGGTGCCGCCATGGAACGGTGAGTCCCATCGGAACACCCCCTTGGCCCCCCAGGTGTTGATGGCCGCCACGCCCAGCCGCTCGGCGAGCGCCCGCACCCCGTCGACGTGCGCGAGCACGCCGGGACCGACCAGGAAGCCGACGGAGGGGTGAGGCACGGCGGCATCGTAGGGCGGGCACGATGGGCGGATGCCGGTCCTCGATCCCCCCGACGACGCCTTCGGCGCCGCGCTGGCCGATCACGCCGCGGGAGTCACCGCCGGCCCCGAGCTCATCCTGGAGGTCGACGACGGCCACCGCACCCCGGCCCTGCCACCCGCCTGGTTCTTCCTCCCCGACTCGTCCTGGTCCCCCGAGGAGCGCGAGGTCCTGGGCCACGCCCCGCCCGCCGGACCGGTGCTCGACCTCGGCGCAGGCGCCGGCCGGCACGCCTTGTGGTTCCAGTCCCGGGGCCACGAGGTGACCGCGGTCGACGCCTCCCCCGGGGCGGTCGAGGTCTGCCGGGCCCGGGGCGTCGCCGACGCCCGCCTGGGCGACCTCACGGACCCGCCCGCCGACAAGCCGTGGTCCACCGTGCTGCTCATGTGCGGCAACCTCGGCCTGGCCGGCGGCTGGGACGAGACCCGCGCGCTGCTCACCCGCCTCGCACCCCGCTGTGCCCCTGGCGCGGTCGTCATCGCCGACACGATCGATCCGACCGCGCTCGGCGACGAGCACTCCCGGGCCCACGTCGCCCGCAACCTCGCCACCGGTCGCCCGTCCGGCCAGATCCGCCTCCGCCTCCGCTACGGCGCCCGCATCACCCCGTGGTGGGACCTGCTCAACGTCCCGGTGGCCGACGTCGCCCCCCTGGTCGCCGGAACGGGCTGGACCCTCGCCGCCCACCTGGTCGCGTCCGTCGACCACTACGTCGTCCTGCGACAATGACGGTGATGTCGGACGGATCGTCGTTCGCCGCGGGGAAGGCGGCGCTCGAGGCCGGGCGGTGGGTGGAGGCTCGGACTGCGTTCGAGGCCGTGCTGGCCGAGCGCGAGTCGGCGGAGGCGGCGGCAGGGTTGGGGGCGGCGATGTGGTGGCTCGGGCAGAGCGCGGCCGGGGTGACGCACGGGTCGCGGGCCTACGCCCTGTTCCGGCGGGACGGCGACCTGGCGGGGGCCGTGCAGGCTGCGGTGTGGCTCGGGATCACCTACAAGGCCGACTTCGCCAACTTCGCAGCAGCGAACGGGTGGCTCGGGCGGGCTGAGCGGCTGCTCGGGGACACTGCGCCCGGGGCGCTGCACGGGTGGGTGCGAGTAGCACGGGCCTACCGGATGGCGGACCTGGACCTGGCGGCGGCGCTGACCGGTGAGGCGGCGGAGCTGGCGCGGGCGGCCGGGGACGCGGACCTCGAGCTCACCGCGCTGGCGCAGCTCGGGTTGATCCAGGTCGGGCAGGGGCAGAACGCGGCGGGGTTCGCGCTGATCGACGAGGCCATGGCCGCGGCGCTGGCGGGTGAGCGGGGCCGTCTCGACACGGTCGTGTACGCCTGCTGCGACATGCTCAACGCCTGCGAGCTGGCCAGCGACGCCGAGCGGGCGGCGCAGTGGTGCCGGGTCGCCGACGAGTTCGTCGACACCTACGGCTGCCCGTTCCTCTACGCCGAGTGCCGCATCCTCTACGGCGGCGTCCTGTCGGCCAAGGGCCGCTGGGACGACGCCGAGGAGGCGCTGCGCACCGGCCTGCGCCTCACCGAGGGGACCAGTCCGGGCCTCCACACCCGGGCGCTGACCCGCCTGGCCGGCCTGCGGGTGCGCCAGGGCCGCCTGGAGGAGGCGGGGCGGCTGCTCGACCGGGTGACCGAGGGCGGCGAGGAGGAAGCCGAGGCCGCGGTGTCGATCGCCGCGCTCATGCTGGCGCGCGGTGACGCCACCGGGGCCAGCCAGCGGCTGCTCCGGCGGCTCGCCGACCTGGCCGAGCACCGGGCCCACCTCGGCGCCGCGCTCGACCTGTTGGTGGACGCCCACCTGGCCCGGGGCGACACCGAGGCCGCGCACGCGGCGGCGGCGCGGCTCGCTGCGCTGGCCGGGGCGGCGGACAGTCCCCGGC
>JBKPRS010000207.1:0-24451 GCA_046734695.1 Actinomycetota bacterium
CCCAGACCTTCGGCATGGAGATGGACCTGGTCGAGGGCATGCGCTTCGACAAGGGCTACATCTCGCCCTACTTCGTCACCGACTCCGACCGCATGGAGGCCGTGCTCGACGAGCCCTACGTCCTCCTGGTCAGCGGCAAGATCTCGACGGTGCGGGACCTGCTCCCCGTCCTGGAGAAGGTCATGCAGTCGGGCAAGCCGCTCGTGATCGTGGCCGAGGACGTCGAGGGCGAGGCCCTCGCCACCTTGGTGGTCAACAAGATCCGTGGCACGTTCCGCTCGGTCGCCGTCAAGGCCCCCGGCTTCGGTGAGCGCCGCAAGGCGATGCTGGCCGACATAGCCGTGCTCACCGGTGGCCAGGTCATCAGCGAGGACGTCGGCCTCAAGCTGGAGAACACCACGCTCGACCTGCTGGGCCGGGCCAAGAAGGTCATCGTCACCAAGGACGAGACCACGATCGTCGAGGGCTCCGGCTCCGAGGACGACATCCAGGGCCGCATCAAGCAGATCAAGAACGAGATCGAGAACACCGACTCCGACTACGACCGCGAGAAGCTGCAGGAGCGGCTGGCCAAGCTGTCGGGTGGCGTGGCGGTGCTCAAGGTCGGCGCGGCCACCGAGGTCGAGCTCAAGGAGAAGAAGCACCGCATCGAGGACGCGGTCTCGACCACCAAGGCCGCCATCGAGGAGGGTGTCGTCGCCGGCGGCGGCGCCACGCTGCTCCGGGCGCAGGGCGCCGTGCTCGAGTCGGCGGCCGGGCTGCAGCCCGACGAGGCCACCGGCGTGCGCATCGTGGCCCGCTCGCTGGAGGAGCCGCTCAAGCAGATCGCGGTCAACGCCGGCCTCGAGGGCGGCGTCGTGGTCGAGCGGGTGCGCGGCCTCGACTACCCGAGCGAGGGCCTCAACGCCGCCACCGGCGAGTACGAGGACCTGACCAAGGCCGGCATCATCGACGCCGCCAAGGTGACCCGCTCGGCGCTGCAGAACGCGGCGTCCATCGCGGCGCTGTTCCTCACGACCGAGGCCGTCATCGCCGACAAGCCCGAGGACGCCCCCGCCGGCATGCCCGGCGGAGGGATGGAGGACTTCTAGTCCGACCTGGACGCTCGTTGGACTTCTAAGCCCCAACCAGGGTTCCCCAGCCGCCCGAACTGCTTTCGGGCGGCTGGGGGAGCCCCAGTAGGTTTGGGGGCATGGACGGGACCCGCATCGTCATGCTGCGCCACGGTGAGTCGAGGGCGCAGGAGCTGCGCATCGTGGGCGGCCACAAGGGGTGCACCGGGTTGTCCGAGGTGGGGCTGGCCCAGGTCAGCGCCCTGAGGGACCGGCTCGCCGAGACCGGTGAGCTCGGTGACGACGTGGTGTTGTACTCCAGCCTCATGCCCCGGGCCGTGCAGACGGCCGAGATCGTCGCCCCCGTGCTGGGCGGCGTCGAGGTGCACCAGGAGTGCGGCCTGTGCGAGCACCACCCGGGCGCGGGCGACGGCATCACCTGGGACGAGTTCGAGGCTCGCTATCCCCACCCACCCAGCGGGTGGGATCCCGACTACCGGCGGGTCCCCGACTCCGAGTCGTGGAACGAGATGGCCGCCCGCGTCAGCGGGGCCGTCGACGAGCTGGTGGCCCAGCACCCCGGCCGCACGATCGTGATCGCCTGCCACGGGGGGACGATCGTCCAGGTGATGATCCGGTTCCTCGCCCTGGATCCCTCGATCGAGCAGGGGAAGCGGGCCTGGTTCAGTCCCGACAACGCCTCCATCACCGAGTTCCGCTTCGCCGCGAACCCCTACCGGCCGGGCGCCGAGCCGGCGTGGGAGATGGTGCGGTTCAACGACGCCGCCCACCTGGCGGGGGACCGCTCAGGCCTCGTGGCGTGACGCCGGCGGGATCCAGCGGGGGTCCACGTCGTCCTCCGGTTCCAGAGGCCGCATGGCCAGGTCGATCGCGCTCCACAGCGTCTTGGACACCGGGAAGAACAGCAGCGGCACGATGACGGCGACGGCCACGATCCCGGTGACCGCGGCCACGGTGGAGCCGTCGGGATAGGTCAGCACGAAGCCCAGGATCACCGCGAGCAACACCGCGGTGAAGCTGACCATGGTGTTCATCCCGAGGGCTCCCAGCCAGTGGCCCTCGATGCGCTCGAAGCGGAAGCCGCAGCGCGGGCAGCGCTCGGCGATCGTGAACCAGCGCCGGAACAGTCCGCCCTGGCCACACAGCGGGCAGCGCAGGGTCAGCCCCCGCCGGAGCAGCAGCGGGGTCGTGAGGGGCTGCGGCTCGTCGGGCCCGGCGCGCACCGCCAGAGGATGCCGCGCCACGCACCCGCTGTGCAGGTGTCATTTGGGCAACGAGAATTTACTTTTGGTAAACATCGGGTTGACGTTTGGTGTTGCGCCAGTGCTGGGGGAAGCGGGAAGGCGTCGTTGCGGGGCGACGTGGGGACGGGACTCCAGTGGTGTCGCTCGACGATTCCTGGGGAGGACCTCTAGTGATCGCATATCTCGATCCCGGCTCGGGCAGCCTGATCGCCTCGGCTCTGGTCGGTGGCGTGGCCGCCGTGGGCGTCGCCGCCCGCCAGGCCCGGTCGCGGGTGACCGGCGCCTTCGGTCGCAAGCGTCGGTCCGAGCCGGAGCCCGACGCGCCGGCCGCGCCCGACACCGAGCCGGCTGTCGAGCCGCCTGCCGACGCGTCGTAGCGGATGGCAGGGTACGACCCGGGCTCGTTCCGGGACCCCGACGGCGCCGTCTTCGTCGAGGACGGCGCCGTGCGCCGCGGGCTGTCCGAACAGGGCGCCCGCGACTGGGAGCGCCTGGCGGCGACGGCGTTCTTCGACCGCCTCGTCGCGTCCGGCCATCTGGTCCGCACCACGGTCCACGAGGGCGCGGCGCCGCCGTCGCCGCGGGGCCAGCACTGGGCCACCGTCCTCGACCACGAGCCGATCCCGGTCGTGTCCTACCCGTACGAGTGGCCCTTCGCCATGTTGCGCGAGGCCGCACTGGTCCAGCTCGACGTGCTCCTGGCCGCGCTGGGCGAGGACATGTCGCTCAAGGACGGGACCGCGTACAACGTGCAGTTCGTGGGCTCCCGCCCGACGTTTGTCGACATCGGCTCGTTCGAGCCGTCGACGGGCCCGTGGCCCGGCTACCGCCAGTTCTGCCGGACGATGCTGTTCCCGTTGATGATCCAGGCGTACACGGGCGTGCCCTACCACCCGCTGCTGCGCGGGTCGGTCGACGGCCCGGCGCCCTCCGACGTCGCCGGGATGTTCTCCGGGCTGCGGCGCTTGCGCAAGGGCGTGCTGCGCAACGTGACGCTCCACAGCATGCTGGAACGGCGGGTGACCAAGCCGTCGGAGCAGGTCAAGGGCAAGATGCGCTCGGCCGGCTACTCCACCGAGCTGGCCAAGGCCACGGCCCGGAACCTGCGCAAGCTGGTCGCCGGCCTGGAGGTCGGGCGCCGCGGCCGTGAGGGCTCGGTGTGGTCCGACTACCGGGACACGTGCTCCTACGACGATGCCGACGCCGCGACCAAGGCCGAGTTCGTGCGGGCCGCGCTGGCCGAGGGCGGTCCCGGCCTCGTGCTCGACCTGGGCGCCAACGACGGCGCCTACTCGCTGCTGGCGGCCGAGCACGCCGGCTACGTGGTCGCGGTCGACGGCGACGAGCAGGTGGTCGACCGGCTCTACCGCCGGCTGCGGGCCGAGGGCCGGGAGGACGTTCTGCCGCTGGTCATGGACCTGGCCGACCCGTCGGGCGGCATCGGCTGGCGCAACCGCGAGCGCCGCGCCTTCGCCGAGCGGGTGCGGCCTGACGTCACGCTGGCCCTGGCGCTGGTCCACCACCTGGCCATCGGCGCCAACGTGCCCCTGCCCGAGGTCGTGGGCTGGCTCGCCTCGTTCGGCGGGCGGCTGGTGGTCGAGCTACCCCATCCGGAGGATCCCATGGTCCGTCGCCTGCTGGCCGGCAAGCCCCCGGGCCTGTTCGACGACTACCGGCGGGACGCGTTCGAGGCCCTGCTGGCCGAGCACTGCCTCGTGCACCGCCAGGAGACACTGCCGGGCGGGACCCGGACGCTGTACCTGGCCGAGCCCAAGCCGTGACACTGCCCGCCGACCCGAGCACCGCCGCGTCAGGCGAGGACGGACCCGACACCGACCCGAGCACAGAGCCGCCCGGCGAGGACGGAGCTGACGCCGAGCCGAGCGCCGACGGACAGAGCGCCCGGGCGCAGCCCGAGGACCGGCCTGGCCTGGAGCGCAAGGTGAAGCGGCACGGCCGGTTGCGCAGCGCGGCCGGGCGGGAGGTCGGGCCCGCGCTCGAGATCGTGGCGCTGACCGCGTTCGTCCTGGCCCGGCCCATTTTCGGTAGCTTCGGGCGGTCTCCGGAGACGTTCGTGGCCCGGGGGGCGGACTGGACCGACGTGCTGGAGTTCGCCCTGCTGGTGGCGTTCGTGCCGCCGCTGGTCCTGGTGGCGGGCGAGCTGGCCGTGGGTGGGATCTCGTCCCGGGCGCGGGGTTGGGCCCGGATCGGGGTGATGGTCGTGCTCTTCGGGCTGGTGGTATGGCAGCTGGTCGAGCAGGTGGCCGACTGGGACAGCGGGGTGGGCGTGCCCGTGTCGCTGGTGGCGGGGGCGCTCATCACCTTCGCCTGGCGGCGGGTCCCGTCGGTGAGCGTGTTCCTGCGCTACGCCTCGGTCGGCCTGGTGGTGTTCCTGGTCCAGTTCCTGGTGCTGGCGCCGACCGCCTCGATCGTCCTCGGCCACCGGCACGGGGGCGTCGACTCGGCCGCAGCAAAAAAGGTCGCCGCGGCCGTGGGTGACGACGCGCCGCCGGTGGTGCTGGTGGTGATGGACGGCCTGCCCACCGAGCTCCTGCTGGACGGGAGCGGCCGGATCGACGCCGACCTGTACCCCAACTTCGCGTCTCTCGCCGATGATTCCACCTGGTACCGGAACAACACCACGGTGGCCCAGTTCACGCTGGAGGCGGTGCCCGCCATCCTCTCGGGCCAGACGCCCGACTCCTCCGACCGGCCCGCGGTCACCGGAAGCTACGAGCACAACCTCTTCACCCTGCTGGGGGACAGCTACGACCTGCACGTGGGCGAGCAGATCACCGGCCTGTGCCCGGTGTCGCTGTGCCCCGAGCCGGGCGGGTCGCCGCTCGGGGGCCTGAGCGGCGACGCCTACAAGGTGTGGCGGGCCCAGATGGCGGACACCGCGCTCGATCCCGAGCTGGTGCCCCAGGCGTTCGACGACCGCTACGAGCGGGCGCACGACTGGATCGCGGCGCAGGACTTCCACGAGGGCGGCAAGCCTGATCTCTTCGCCTACCACCTGCTCCTGCCCCATGCGTCCTGGCAGTACCTGCCCGATGGGTCGGAGTACGCGGCCTCGGGCCGCCCCGAGGGCATGCTCTACGACGTCTGGGGCGCCGAGGGCACGGCGGTGGGGCGCCAGCGCCACGTGCTCCAGGCCCAGGCGGCCGACGGCCTGCTGGGCGAGCTGCTCGACCGGCTGAAGGAGGCCGGGACCTACGACGATTCGGTCGTGGTCGTGACCGCCGACCACGGCTACGCCTTCACGAAGGACGCCCCGTGGCGGGCCCTGGACCCGGCCAACGTCGACCAGATCATGTGGACGCCCCTGATCGTGAAGTCCCCGGGGCAGACCGAGGGCCGGATCGACGACCGCAACACCAACACCACCGACGTCCTGCCCACGATCGGCGCCGAGATCGGCCTGGACGAGCTGCCCTGGCCCGTCGACGGCGAGCCGGCACAGACGAGCGATCGGGATCCCGCCGACAAGTGGGTGGTCGACTGGGACCTGGCCCGCCTCCGTCCCGACCACGGGGAGGACGTGGTGCATGTGGACGGGGTCGAGGGCTTCGCCAAGGTGCTGCGCGCCGATCCGGTCGAGGCCACCGGCCCGGATGCGGTGTGGCGGCACACCCGCTACGGCCGACTGGTCGGCACCGAGGTCGACGAGGCCGAGCTGGGCGAGCCCGAGGACACCCAGATCGAGGTCCAGGGCCTGGACCAGTGGCGCGACGTCGACCCCGACCTGCCGCCGCTCGAGGTGGCCGGGAAGTCGCCGATCACGGCGGACGAGCCCGTCGCCATCGCGGTCAACGGCACCGTCGCGGCCGTCGTGCCGGCCACGGGGACCCCGTACGGCGTCGCGCTGGTCCACGCGCTGCTGTGGCCCGACGCGCTGCGGGCGGGAGGCAACAAGCTCACCGCCTACCGGGTGGAGGGGCCCGTCGAGGCCCCGGTCCTGCACCCGCTGAAGGTGGTGCCCCGGGAGGACTGACGGGGAACGCAGGTACCCTCGGTCCCGTGTCACGGGGACGCACCGCCCGGGTGCTCACGCACCGCTACGACGGGACCGGCCTGCGGCGCCATCCCGACCGGCTCATCGTGGAAGAGCCGCTGGAGATCCACCTCGACGGCGTGCTCGTGGCCACCACCATGCGGACGCCCGGCCACGACTTCGAGCTGGCGGCCGGGCTGTGCCACAACGACGGCCTGCTGGGCGGCGCGCCGGTCCTGCGCTGCCGCTACTGCGGAACCGGCTCGGCGGTCGAGAGCGAGTTCAACGTGGTCAGCGTGGACACCGGTGGGCAGGCGCCCCCACCCCGGCCCCGGCTGACGGCCACCACCTCGGCCTGCGGGATGTGCGGTACCGCGGCCATCGACGAGCTGACCGAGCGGCTGCACCCGCTGCCGGCCCTGCCCCCCTTCGCGCTGGACGTGCTGGCAGGCGTGCCCGACACGATGGCCGCCGAGGCCGAGCTGTTCGAGGCGACCGGCGCGGTGCACGCGGCGGTGGCGTTCGACCGGGACGGCCGGCCGGTGCTCGCCCGCGAGGACATCGGCCGCCACAACGCGGTCGACAAGGTGGTGGGCCGCCTGCTGCTGGACGGCCGCCTGCCCGCGGGCGAGCTGGGCCTCTATGTGAGCGGCCGGGCCGGCTTCGAGATCGTGCAGAAGGCGTGGGCCGCCGGCATCGGCACCGTCATCGCGGTCAGCGCCCCGTCGTCCCTGGCGGTGTCCGCGGCGCAGCTGGCGGGCATGACACTGTGCGGCTTCGCCCGAGGCGGCCGCTTCAACGTGTACACCCCGGTGGAGGCATGACATGAGCCTGCGCGAGCAGTTCGGGGGTTGGAACCCACGCCTGTGGGCGGGCTGGCGGCCCAACGGGCTGGGGGAGCAGAAGCCCAACCACTACCGGGACATGGCCCGGGCCGCGTGGGCCAACCGCGCCCATCCGGTCTACGCCTGGGAGGTCCTGACCAAGGGGGCGTGCGACGGCTGCGCGCTGGGGGTCGCCGGCCTCCACGACTGGACCATCGAGGGCGTCCACCTCTGCACCACCCGGCTCAACCTGCTGGAGCTCAACACCGCCGACCCCATCGATCCCCTGCTCCTGGCCGACCTGGCGCCTCTGGCCAAGCGCAGCGGGGCGCAGCTGCGGGCGCTGGGCCGGCTGGGCCACCCGATGCGCCGCCGGCGGGGCGAGCCGGGGTTTCGGCGCGTGTCGTGGGACGAGGCGCTGGCGGTGCTGGCGGCCGGGCTGCGGGAGGCCGATCCCGAGCGGGTCGCCCTCTACCTGACGAGCCGCGGCCTGACCAACGAGACGTACTACGCGGCGGCCAAGGCGGCCCGGGCGCTCGGGATCGCGGGCATCGACTCCGCGGCCCGGGTGTGCCACGCCCCGTCCACCGTCGGGCTGCGCCAGACCGTCGGCGTGGCCGCCACCACCTGTTCGTTCCAGGACGTGATCGAGGCGCCACTGGTCGTGCTGTGGGGCGCCAACCCGGCCAACAACCAGCCGGTGTTCATGAAGTACCTGTACCTGGCGCGCAGGCGGGGCTGCCGGGTCGTGGTGGTCAACCCGTACCTGGAGCCGGGGCTGGAGCGCTACTGGGTGCCCTCGAACGTCGAGTCGGCGGTGTTCGGCACGAAGATGAGCGACCTGCACGTGCCGGTGCGTCCGGGGGCGGACGTGGCGCTGGCCAACGCTGCGCTCAAGGTGCTTCTCGCCCGCGGGGCGGTGGACAAGGCGTTCGTGGCCGAGCACACCGAGGGCTTCGACGAAGTGGCGGCCGCCCTCGACCGGCAGTCCCTGGACGACCTGCTGGGCCTGGCCGGGGTGGGCGCCGAGGTGGTCGACGCCTTCGTGGACGAGCTGGTGCGGGCGGGCGGCGCGGTCCACGTGTGGTCCATGGGCATCACCCAGCACACCGGGGCGGCCGACACGGTGCGCGCCATCGTCAACCTGGCCCTGGCGCAGGGAAGCGTGGGGCGTGACGGGGTCGGGCTCATGCCGATCCGGGGCCACTCCGGCGTGCAGGGCGGCGCCGAGATGGGCGCCTACGCCACCGCGCTGCCCGGCGGCGCCCCGGTCGATCCCGAGCATGCGGCCGCGCTGGCCGAGGCGTGGGGCTTCCCGGTGCCGGACCGGCCCGGGCTGACCGCCCCGGAGATGGTGGAGGCCGCCGGCCGGGGTGACCTGGACGTGCTGTGGATGTCGGGCGGCAACTTCCTCGACGTGATGCCGGACCCGCACGCGGTGGAGGCCGCGCTCGGCCGGGTCCCGCTGCGGGTCCACCAGGACGTGGTGGTGACCCGCCAGATGCTGGTGGAGGGCGACGACGTGGTGCTCCTGCCCGTCTCGACCCGCTACGAGCAGGAGGGCGGCGGCACGGAGACGACCACAGAGCGCCGCATCATCTTCAGTCCCGAGCTGCCCCGCCGGGTGGGGGAGGCCCGCAGCGAGTGGCGCCTGTTCGCCGACGTGGTGAACCGCACCCGCCCCGACCTGCGCGCCGGTTTCTCGTGGCCGAGCAACGCCGACCTCCGGGCCGAGATCGCCCGGGTGGTCCCGCTCTACGCCGGGATCGAGACGCTGGCCGAGGTGGGCGACCAGGTCCAGTGGGGTGGGCGCCATCTCTGCGCCGGCGGGGAGTTCCCCACCCCCAGCGGCCGGGGCCGCTTCAGCGCCCTCGACCCGCCCGTGCCGGACGTGCCCGCGGGTGCCTTCATGGTGACGACCCGCCGGGGCAAGCAGTTCAACTCGATGGTCCAGGGCGAGGTCGACCCCCTCACCGGCGCCGGCCGGAACGCGGTCCTCATGGACCCCGCCGATGCCGAGTCCCTGGGCCTGGCCCCGGGCGACCGGATCGTCCTGCGCTCGGCCACGGGCAGCTTCGAGGGCACGGTCACACCGACCCGGCTCCCGGCCCGCACCCTCCAGGTCCACTGGCCGGAGGGCAACGTCCTCATCGCCGCCGGCCCCGACCGCCGCGAGCCGGCGTCCAAGGTCCCCGACTACAACGCCGTTGTGACGGTCGAACCTATCTAGCTCGTCTGCACGACGTGGTCGCAGCCGTCGTTGTCGGCGAACGCCTTGAGCAGGTCGGCGTCGTGGTAGTCCTCGACGGGAGGCTCGAACGCGGCGCGGGCGCCCTCGATGGCCAGCTCGGCGCCGGCGAGCGTGCCGCCCTGCCGGTCGACGGTGATCGGTGCCGCGTTCTCGATGTCGGTGCGCTCGGACTCCAGGCGGGCCGTGGCGGCGGCTGCGCCGTCCTGGAGGTCGGCCAGCAGCTGCGCGCGGTGCGCGCTGTAGGGGAGCGTCAGGTCGGCAGCCTGTTGCTCGTGGCTGTGCGAGAGGGTGAGCAGGTCGTCCCAGCCGTCGAGCAGGATCCCGTTGGCGGTCGTCGGGTCGTCCTGGTCGGTGATGGTCGCCATCGTGGCGTTGACGCTGGTCGACAGGTCGTCGTACCAGCCGCGCAGCATCCTGCAGACCTGGTCGGCCGTCTCGGTCACCGCCGCGTCCTCGCTGCTCGGCTTGGACGCGCCGCACCCGAGAGCGGCGATCAGGATGGGGACGCACGTCGCTGCCATCAAGGTCTTCCCACGCATCGGGGCCGAGTCTGGCACGCAGGCTCGGTCTCCAAGCGAGCAGTAGCCTCGCGCCCATGACCGGACCACTCTCGCCCACCGTCGGCTGGAACGTGCTCCACCTGTTCCTGCTGGCCACGCCGCTGGCCGACGGGGCCGAGATCGCGGCGGCGGTCAAGGACCTGGAGGGCGACGACCACCAGGTCGTGCCGGTGTCCATCGTGGGCCACAAGGCCGACATCGGGTTCGTGGCCCTCGGGCCCGACCTGTGGAGGCTCCGCCGGTTCCAGTCCGCCGTGACCGCGGCGGGGCTCGACCTCGTGGACAGCTACGTGTCGCTCACCGAGGTGTCCGAGTACGCCGAGGGCATGCCCGAGGAGCGCAAGAACATCCGGCTCTACCCCCAGCTCCCGCCGGAGGGGAAGCCCGCGTTCTGCTTCTATCCCATGTCCAAGCGCCGGGGCGAGGTAAACAACTGGTATGAGCTGCCCTACGAGGAGCGCGAGCAGCTCATGTTCGGCCACGGGGGCACGGGGCGCACCTTCGCCGGGCGCGTCCTGCAGCTGGTCACGGGCTCGACCGGGCTCGACGACTACGAGTGGGGCGTGACCCTCTTCGGGGTCCATCCCGACGACCTCAAGGCCTGTGTGTACACGATGCGCTACGACCAGGCGTCCTCTCTGTACGCAGAGTTCGGGCGCTTCCTGACCGGGATGGTGGGAACTCTCGACGAGGTGCTCGCCGCTTCGGGCATCTGAGGGCGCGATCGACCACCTGGCTCGGCGCTCGCCCCTACAATCCCCCGCCATCCATCGAATGGGAGTGTGCATGACGAACAAGGTGGTGGCGCTGGGGGCGCTGCTCGTGGCCTTGGTGCTGGGCGCCGCGGCCGCGGCGGGGGCGCAGGAGCCACCGACGACGACCACCACCGCGCCCGGTGGTACCACGGAGACCACGCTGGCGGGCCAGCCGTCGCCGACGGGCGAGTCGGTGCGGGGCACGATGTTCTACAACGACGAGAACGACGAGAAGGTGCTCGTCGCAGACGTCGAGGTCCGGATCGACGACGCCGACGGCAACGAGATCGCCACGGTCACCACCGACGAGGAGGGCGTGTTCCAGGTGGCGCTGCCCGGGCCGGGCTCGTACACCGCGACGATCGACCCGGACACGCTGCCCGACGGCATCTCGATGAGGGACAAGGACCGGCTGACGCTCAGCTTCGACATGAGCACCGGCCAGACCCGCAACCTGCTCTACCCGCTCCAGAGCGGTGAGGGCGGCGGGCGCAGCGGCAGCAGCTTGTTCGACCGGGCGTTGCGGCTGCTGGTCGAGGGCATCCGCTTCGGCCTGATCATCGCCATGTGCGCCATCGGCCTGTCGCTCATCTACGGCACGACCGGGCTCACCAACTTCGCCCACGGTGAGATGGTCACCTTCGGCGCCATCGTGGCCTGGGTGTTCAACGTCACCTGGCACTGGCCGTTCATCGCCTCGGCCATCATCGCCATCCTCATCTCGATCGCCATGGGCTTCGGCATCGACCGCTTCTTCTGGCGGCCCCTGCGCAACCGGGGCACCGGGCTCATCGCCATGCTGGTCATCGCCATCGGCCTCGGCCTGCTGGTGCGGTACATGTTCCAGTTCCAGTTCGGCGGGTTCAACGAGGCCTATCGCCAGTACACGCTGCAGAAGGGCCTCAAGTTCGGCCCGGTCACGATCGTGCCCCGCGACCTCATCGGCATGGGCCTGTCGATCCTGGTGCTGGTGGGCGTGGCCACGTTCCTGCAGAAGACCCGCATGGGCAAGGCCATGCGGGCCGTGGCCGACAACAAGGACCTGGCCGAGTCGTCGGGGATCGACGTCGACCGGGTCATCGGCTTCGTGTGGGCCTCGGGCGCCGGCCTGGCCGCGCTGGGCGGCATCCTCCAGGGCCTGTCCGAGCAGGTGAGCTTCCAGATGGGCTTCCAGCTCCTGCTGCTGATGTTCGCGGGCGTGACGCTGGGCGGCCTGGGCACGGCCTACGGCGCGCTGGTCGGCAGCCTGGTTGTCGGCATCGCCATGGAGGTGTCGACCCTGTGGATCCCGACCGAGTTCAAGACCGTCGTCGCTCTGAGCATCCTGATCATCGTGCTCCTGGTGCGGCCCCAGGGCATCCTCGGCCAGGCCGAGCGGGTGGGATAGGAGCCGGCCGTGAACTGGACCCGTATCTTCGACAACTCGATCTCGGCCGCCATCCGGCCCAACGCGATCATCTTCGCCATCTCGGCCATCGGGCTGAACGTCCACTTCGGCTACACGGGGCTGCTGAACTTCGGCCAGATCGGCTTCCTGGCCATCGGGGGCTACGGCGCCGCCATCAGCGTCCTGCAGTGGAACTTCCCGCTGTGGCTCGGCTGGCTGTTCGGCCTGTTCTGCGCCATGTGCTGGGCACTGCTGCTCGGCTACCCGACGCTGCGGCTGCGGGCCGACTACCTCGCCATCGTGACCATCGCCGCCGGTGAGATCTTCCGCCTGAGCGTCATGGCCCCCAGCTTCCGGGAGGTGACCGGCGGTTCGGACGGCCTGTCCGGCTTCAACAACGACTGGCGCAGCCTCAACCCGCTGCCCGACGGCGAGTACGGCATCGGGTTCCTCAAGTTCAGCGCGGCCGAGGCGTGGTCCATCCTGGTGGGCTGGACGCTGGTGCTGCTGTCGGTGCTCCTGGTGTACCTGTTGATCCGCAGCCCCTGGGGGCGCGTCCTCAAGGCCATCCGCGAGGACGAGGACGCGGTCCGGGCGCTGGGCAAGAACGTCTTCGCCTACAAGATGCAGAGCCTGGTGCTGGGTGGCTGCCTGGGGGCGCTGGCGGGCATCTACTTCGTGACCCAGCAGGCGTCGGTGGTGCCCAGCAACTACTCGACGGCCCAGACGTTCTTCGCCTACGTGTGCCTGATCCTCGGGGGCACGGCGCGCATCTGGGGACCGGTGATCGGCTCGATGATCTTCTGGGCCATCGTCACGTTCACCGACAACTTCCTGCGCCAGGCCATCGATGCCGGCTACATCTCCGGCTCCCTGCTCGACCCCAACCAGGTCGGCCAGGTGCGCCTCATGTTGGTGGGCCTCGGACTGATCCTGCTGCTGGTGTTCCGGCCCCAAGGCATCCTGGGAGACCGCCGCGAGCTGATGCTGGAGGCGCGATGACCGTGCACAGCGGGTTCACGAAGGTCTCCCTGGACGCGTTCGAGGGCGTCGCCGAGGAGCCGGGCGTGGCCAAGCCCGACCCGATCATGGTGGCCGACTCGGTCACCCGGCGGTTCGGCGGCCTCACCGCGGTCCGGGTCGACCACTTCGAGATCCAGCGCGAGGCGATCACCGCGCTGATCGGGCCCAACGGTGCGGGCAAGACGACGTTCTTCAACCTGATCACCGGGTTCGACAAGCCCAACGCGGGCCACTGGAGCTTCGAGGACGAGGACATCACCGGCCTCAGCGGCTACAAGGTCGCCCAGCGGGGGATGGTGCGCACCTTCCAGCTCACCAAGGCCCTGTCCCGGCTCAAGGTCATCGAGAACATGAAGCTGGGCGCCACCGGCCAGGCGGGCGAGCGGTTCCTCTCGGCGCTGATCCGGCCCCGCTGGCGCGACCAGGAGCAGGCCATCGAGGAGAAGGCCGACGAGCTCCTGGAGCGGTTCAAGCTGTCCCACATGCGCGACGAGTTCGCGGGGGAGCTGTCGGGCGGCCAGCGCAAGCTGCTGGAGATGGCCCGCGCGCTGATGTCCGACCCCAAGCTCATCATGCTGGACGAGCCCATGGCCGGCGTGAACCCGGCCCTGGCCCAGACCATCGTCGGCCACGTCAAGACCCTGGCCGACGACGGGCTGACGGTGCTGTTCGTCGAGCACGACATGGACGTGGTGCGGACCATCAGCGACTGGGTGGTGGTGATGGCCGAGGGCGAGATCGTGGCCGAGGGCCGCCACGCGTCGATCGTGGCCAACCCCCGCGTGATCGACGCCTACCTCGGCGCCCACCACGCCACGCCGCTCGACCGCACCGAGCAGGAGCGCCAGCTCGCCGAGGCCGAGGCCGAGCTGGACGAGGAGACGACGCGGACGGAGGCCGAATGAGCGAGCTCGTCGAGCGAATCGGAAACACAGTGCATTGCTCGGCCCACGGGGCCGAGTGCTCATTGGGCGCTGCCCGAAGGGTGCGCCAATGAGCGAGCTCGTCGAGCGAATCGGAAACACAGTGCATTGCTCGGCCCACGGGGCCGAGTGCTCATTGGGCGCTGCCCGAAGGGTGCGCCAATGAGCACCGATACGGTCGACGACGAGACCACGCCCGAGCGGCCGGACAAGAGCCTGCTGCTGGCCGCCACGGATCTCGTCGCGGGCTACGTGCCCGGGGTCAACATCCTCAACGGCACCAGCCTCGAGCTGTACGACGGCGAGCTGGTGGGCATCATCGGGCCCAACGGCGCCGGCAAGTCCACCCTCATCAAGGCGCTGTTCGGGCTCATCCCGGTGCGCTCGGGCTCGGTCACCTATCAGGGCAACGAAGTGACCGGGATGAAGGCGCACGCGCTGGTGGAGCGGGGCATCGGCTACGTCCCGCAGAACAACAACGTCTTCCCCCGGCTCACGGTGGAGGAGAACCTCCAGATGGGCGTCTACGTGCGCCCCAAGACCTTCGCCAAGCGGCTCGAGGTCGTGTCCGGGCTCTTCCCCCGCCTGGGCGAGCGCCGGGCCCAGCGGGCCGGCTCGCTGTCCGGTGGCGAGCGCCAGATGCTGTCGATGGGCCGGGCCATCATGATGGACCCCCAGGTCCTGCTGCTCGACGAGCCCTCGGCCGGCCTCTCGCCCGCCCTGCAGGACGAGGTGTTCATCAACTGCCGGCGCATCAACGAGGCCGGCGTCTCGATCGTGATGGTCGAGCAGAACGCCAACCGCTGCCTCCAGATCTGCCACCGGGGCTACGTGCTCGACCAGGGCCGCAACGCCTACACCAACTCGGGCGACGCCCTGCTGAACGACCCCAAGGTCATCGAGCTGTACCTCGGCACGCTGGCCCAGAACCTCTGAGCACGCGAAAGAGGCCGGCCCCCTGGGGGACCGGCCTCCTTCAGTTTCGCCGTCTGGACCGGATCGCTAGACCTGGGCCTGGACGTAGGTGGTGAGCGCCGGGTCGGTCTCGTTCTTGTCCGGCGCGTACACGAGGATGCCGAAGCTGGCCTGCGTGGGCTCGCCGTTCTGGCTGAACTCCGCCGGGCCGGAGGCACCGTCGTAGTCGATGTCCTCACCCTGCTCGATCAGGGCCGAGCAGTCGGCCCACGAGGTGCACTTCGTGCCGTCACGGGTGACGCCGTTGATGTTCTTGGCGACCTCCGACGGGTTGTCGGTGCCTGCGATCTGGGAGGCCAGCGCGGTGATCATCACCGCGTCGTAGGACTCGCCCGAGTACAGGTAGTCGGTGAGGTTCGGGTTGACCGTGGCCAGCCGGGCCTTGAACTCGTCGCTGAGCTCGGTCAGGGGCGAGGTGCCCTTGACGCCGTTGAGCGCCCCGGCCGGGAGGTCGAGGTAGTACGTGTTCGAGGTGTTGCCGTCGACCAGGTAGATCTTCTTGTTCTGCGGCGTGAAGCCCTGCTCGATCAGCGCGGTCAGGATGCGGCTCGACTCCTCGAAACCGATGAGCGCGAGGGCATCCGGGTCGGCGTTGACGACGGCCTGGACCTCGGCCTCGAAGGTCTGGGCCTCGGG
Organism: Actinomycetota bacterium; assembly: GCA_046734695.1. Taxonomy (GTDB): domain Bacteria; phylum Actinomycetota; class Acidimicrobiia; order Acidimicrobiales; family VFJN01; genus ZC4RG19. The sequence continues at coordinate 15,646 of JBKPRS010000207.1, forward strand.
GTCGTAGACCTTCTTCAGCACGGCCTCGCCGCCCTGGTCCTCGAACGGACCGGACGAGTCCTCCAGCAGGCCCTCACCGTAGGAGTCCTGGCGGGCCAGGAAGGCGGCGGTGCTGTTGCCGTCCTCGATCATGAGGTCGGCGAGCACACGGCCCTGCAGGATGTCGGACGGCGCCGTACGGAAGTACAGGTCGTCATCGGCGTAGTCGCTGAGCTCCTTGGACGTGTTGGCCGGCGAGAACTGGATGACGCACGCGCCGGTGATCTTGTCGATCACGTTCAGGGAGATGCCGGATGCCGCGGCACCCAGGATCATGTCGGCCCCGGCCTCGAGATGGCCGTCGACGGTCGGGTTGGCGATGTCCGGGTCGGAGTCGCCCGAGTCGCCGGGCAGGTACGCGACCGGCGCACCGTTCACGCCACCGGCGTCGTTGATCTCCTTCACGGCCAGCTGCGCACCCGCGATCTCGGGCGGCCCGAGCCCTGCCAGGTCGCCCGTCTCGGGCAACAGAGCGCCGACGGTGAGGGTGCCGTCCTCCTCACCCGTGCAGCTGGGTGCCGCTTCACCCGTTGCCGGCGCTGCGGCCTGATCGGACGTGTCCTCTGTCGTGCCGCTCGACTCGGTGTCGTCGTCGTCGCCGCATGCGGCGGCAAGCAGTGACAACCCGAGGAAAACGGCGATGAGCCGCAATACACGGCTTTGCTGTCGCATCGCTCTTCCCCTTGTCCGGAACAATTGAGCGCGGAAGGGTAACCCCTCCGCGCCCGACAGGTCTACTACCGATGGCACGGCGCGCGTTGCAAACTGGCGATCAGTTCGGTTAAGGAACCATCACGATGACCACCGATTTGTTGTTTCTGCGCGATGCGTACCTACGCTCCGCGCGCGCCGAAGTGACGCACGTCGACGGCGTGCGGATTGCGCTCGATCGCACCGTCTTCTATCCGACCGGCGGCGGCCAACCGCATGACACCGGCACCCTGTCGTGGGACGGTGGCACCGCGGTCGTCACCGAGGTCCGCAAAGGCGGGGACGCAGTGTGGCACACGCTGGAGGGTGACATCCCCGCGCCCGGGACCGAGGTGACGGCCGAGATCGACTGGGACCGCCGCCACCGGCTGATGCGCACCCACACCGCGCTGCACGTGCTGTGCGGCGTGATCTGGCACGAGTGGGGCGTCCCGGTCACGGGCGGCAACATGGAGCCCCTGTCGGCCCGCATGGACTTCGAGCTCGACCCCACGCCCGAGGGCTTCGGCGCCCGGGTGGAGGAGCTGGTCGCGGCCGAGCTCGCGGCCGACCGGCCCATCGAGGTGAGCTTCGTGCCCCGGTCCGAGGCCGTGCTCGACGAGGCCCTGATCCGCACCAAAGTCAGCCTGGTGCCCGAGTCGGTGGCCGAGATCCGGGTGGTCGACATCGTCGGGCTCGATCGCCAGGCCGACGGCGGCACCCACGTCCACTCCACCGCCGAGGTCGGCCGGGTCCGCGTGACCAAGACCGAGTCCAAGGGCAAGGGCAACAAGCGGGTCCGCATCGAGGTCACCGACTGATGGCGTGCCTGTGACCGCGTCCCTGGACGTGCTGCGCGACCGGCTGCGGGAGCTGGACCGGGTCGTCGTGGCGTTCTCGGGCGGGGCCGACTCGGCCTTCCTGGCCTGGGTGGCCCACGACACGCTCGGCGGCGAGATGGCGCTGGCCGTGACCGCGGTGTCGCCGTCACTCGCCGGGGACGAGCGGCGGGAGTGTGCCGACCTGGCGGCGGAGTGGGGCCTCGCGTGGCGTGAGGTCGAGACCGACGAGATGGCCGAGGCGGCCTACCGGGCCAACGACGGCGACCGGTGCTACTGGTGCAAGGACGCGCTCCTGCGCGCCGCCGGGCCGCTGGCCGAGGCCCGGGGGGCGACCGTGGTGCTGGGCGTGAACCTCGACGACCTCGGGGACCACCGGCCGGGCCAGCGGGCCGCGGCCGAGCGGGGCGCCGCGTTCCCACTGGTCGACGCCGGGTTCACGAAGGCCGACGTGCGGGACTGGTCCCAGCGCCTGGGTCTGCGCACCTGGGACAAGCCCGCGGCCGCGTGCCTGGCCTCGCGGCTGCCCTACGGGACGCCGGTGACCCTGGCGCGGCTGTCGTCGGTGGAGCGGGCCGAAGCCGGGCTGCGGGCGCTGGGGTTCCCGGCCGTCCGGGTCCGCCACTACGGCGACACCGCCCGGCTGGAGGTGCCGCTCGACCGGCTGGCGGACGTCGTGGCCGTGCGGGACGACGTCGTGGCCTGCGTGCTCGCCGCGGGCTACCGCTACGTGACGCTCGACCTGGAAGGTCTGCGCTCCGGCAACCTCAACGCCGCGCTGAGTCTCACGCCTCCGTCGGGCTGACCGGCGTCCAGGTCGGGAAGGCGATGTGGGCGACACCCAGGTGGTCGACCATCCGGCCCTTGGCCCGCAGCTCGGTCAGGCAGTGGCGGGCCTGGTCCGGGTCGCCGACCATCACCGCGTACTCGGCGGCGCTCAGCAGCAGCGGGCCCGCTTCGGCGTCGGCGTCGCCCGGGCGCAGCAGGGCGTCGACCTCCAGCGTGGGCCGGCACGGGCTCGAGGCGTCGATGCAGACGCACTGGTAGACGATGCCCTCGAACACCGACAACGCGCGGATCCGCACCCCGTGTGTCTATCAGCGTCACGATGAGCCCATGACCGGTGCCCACCCGCTCGACGACCCCGCCGACGCTGCGGCGCTCGCACGCTACGCCGACGCCCTGGCCTCGGCTGTGGACGCGGCGCTGGAGGGCTGGGTGCAGCGCTGCGTGGCCCGGGTGCTGGCGGCCCAGGGCATCCCGGAGGACGAACGCCTGGCCCGCGCCGTCGATGAGGCGTCGGCCGCGGCCCGGGCCGACGGCATGCCCCGCCTGCGGGCGCTGCTGGCCACCGACGTCGACGAGCAGCGCACCAACCCGCTGGCCGTGCTGCGCTCCTTGGTGCGCCACCCCGCCACCGTGCTCAAGGCCGCGGGCGCCCGGCCGGTGGCGCGGGACGAGTTCCAGGTCCGGGCCTTGCCCGACGACGTCTACGACCTCGCGCCGGCCACGTTCTCCGATGTCGATCCCGCTCTGCACGAGCCCGGCCTGGAGTGGGGTGCGGCCAAGGCGCACGTCCACCTGGCCCGGCGCCGGCGTGAGGGCAAGCGGTGATGTGACGCTACTCCGGTGTCAGGCATCACCGGGATGACGTCTTGATCTGACGTCTCAATGGTGTCATTCTGACGCCATGGATCTGACCCCCTACATCGAATCGCTCCGCCGGGAGCTCGTCATGGTGGCCGAGACCGGCAGCGACGAGATGCGCGACCTGGCCGAGCGCCTGTGGGCCCCACTCGACTCGATGACCCGGCTCGCGATGCTGGAGGCGCTGTCGGCCGCGGCCGACGAGATCACCGGCGAGCTGGCCCCGGGATCGGTCGAGGTGCGCCTGCGCGGGCGCGACCCCGAGTTCGTGGTGACCACCCCGCCGGCAGACCGTCCGGTCGACGCTGCCGCGGCGCCCACCGCGCCGGCGTCGGTCGACGACGAGGAGGGGGGCACCACGCGGCTCACCCTCCGCCTGCCGAACCACCTCAAGCCCCACATCGACGAAGCGGCCGCCCGGTCCGGCCTGTCGGTCAACGCCTGGCTGGTCCGGGCGGTGGCCGCCGCCGTCCAGCCCGCGGCCGAGCGCCGCCGGGGCAGCCCGATAGGGCAGCGCTACTCGGGCTGGGTGCGCTAGTGCCCCGGCCTCACCCCACCCCCACCCACCCCGGAAGCACCACAGGCAAAGGAACCCCCATGCGTACCTTCGACACCCCCGAGCCCGTCATCGCGACGATCGACGTCGCCGCCGGCCGCGTGACGCTCCGGGCGAGCGACCGTGCCGACACCGTGGTCGAGGTGAGCCCGACCGACCCGTCCGACGATGCCGACGTCCGTGCCGCCGAGCAGACCATGGTCACGTGCATCCGCGGCACGCTCGTCGTCAAGGGCACCAGGCAGCGCAAGCGCACCCTCTTCGGCCGCGGGCCGGCCGTCGACGTGGTGGTCGACCTGCCCAGCGGGTCCACGGTCAACGTCGAGTCGTGGGGCGAGGTCACCAGCGAGGGCCGGCTCGGCGACACCCGGGTCCAGTCCGCCATGGGCCCGCTCCGGCTGGAGGAGACCGGCACCGCCCGCGTGCGCACCGCGGCGGGGGACATCACGGTGACTCACGTCCACGGGGACGCCGACGTGAGCTCGGCCGCCGGCGAAGTCACGATCGGAACGGTCGACGGATCCGCGTCGGTCAAGACGTCACACGGCGACCTCACGATCGGCGAGGTCACCGGCGACCTGGGCGTGCGCAGCTCCAACGGCGACATCACCGTGAACCGGGCGCACAGCGGGCTGCGGGCCAAGACGTCCCGCGGCGACGTGCGGATCGCCGAGGTCGTCCGGGGCCCGGTCGAGATGCACACCGCCTTCGGCGACCTGGAGGTGGGCGTGCGCGGTGGCCCGGCCGTGTGGCTGGACGTGTCCGCCGGTGCCGGCAGCGTGCGCAGCGAGCTCGAAGCGTCCGACCGGCCGGGCCCCTCGGACGAGACCGTCGAGATCAAGGGGCGCACCGGCTTCGGCGACGTCGTCATACGCCGGGCAGCGACCGCCTGACGGGGCGTAGGCGGCCGTAGCCTGCGGCGCATGACCGATCGCCTCGTCGTCATCGGGGGCGTCGCCGCCGGCATGAGCGCCGCCATGCAGGTGCGGAGGCGCCAGCCCGACCGTGAGATCGTCGTGCTGGAGAAGGGGCGGTGGACCAGCTACTCCGCCTGCGGCATCCCGTACTTCGTCGGGGGGTCCGTGGCCGAGGTCGACGACCTGGTGGCCCGGACCCCCGAGACGTTCCGGGACGTGCACCACATCGACGTCCGGCTGGGACACGAGGCACGCGCCCTCGACCTCGACCGGCGGGTCGTCGAGGCGTGGGACCACGAGGCCGGGGCCACGGTGGAGGTCGGGTTCGACACCCTCCACATCGCCACCGGGGCCCGGCCCCTGCGCCCCGACCTGCCCGGGATCGACCGGCCCTCGGTCCACGGCGTGCCGACCCTCGACGACGGGCTGAGGCTGCGGGACGCGCTGGGGTCGGGCGCCCGGCGGGTGGTCGTGGTGGGCGGCGGCTACATCGGCCTGGAGATGGCCGAGGCGTTCGTCCAGCGGGCCTGCGACGTCACGCTGCTGGAGGCGTCCGACCACCTGATGCCGAGCCTCGACGGCGACGTGGCCGCTCCGCTGGTCGGAGCGCTGGAAGGCCTCGGGGTCGACGTGCGGACCTCGACGCCGCTGCAGGCGGTGGAGGACGGCGCGGTCGTGGCGGGCGGGACGTCCATCCCCACCGACCTGGTCGTGCTGGGCCTGGGCGTCGTGCCCAACGGTGAGCTCGCCCGGGACGCGGGCATCGAGGTCGGGGTCAAGGGCGCCGTCCGCGTCGATCGGCGCCAGCGGACCGGTGCCGAGGGCGTGTGGGCGGCGGGCGACTGCTGCGAGTCGTTCCACATGGTGTCCCGGGCGCCGGTCCACATCGCCCTGGGGACCGTGGCCAACAAGCAGGGCCGGGTGGCCGGCATCAACATGGCCGGCGACTACGCGGCCTTTCCCGGCGTGCTCGGCACCGCGGTCACCAAGGTGTGCAGCACCGAGATCGGGCGCACCGGGCTGTCGGGCCGGGAGGCGGCGGCCAGCGGGTTCGCCTACGTCGAGGCCTCGGTGGAGGGCGAGAGCCGGGCCGGGTACCTGCCCGAGCGCAAGAAGCTCACGCTCAAGGCGCTGGCCGAGCGGGGCAGCGGGCGTCTGCTGGGCGCCCAGATCGTGGGCCAGGAGGGCGCGGCCAAGCGCATCGACGTGCTCGCCACCGCCATCCAGGCGGGCATGGCCGCCGACGACGTCGTCGAGCTCGATCTCGGCTACGCGCCGCCGTTCGGTCCGGTCTGGGACCCCGTCCACCTGGTCGCCCGGACGCTGCTCTCAGAACTGCGACAGTTCACGTAAAGGAAACAGACGCGAATCTGACGCGAAACATCGCGTCACCATCCTTTCGCCAGCCTTGACCGCCAGCGAAAGGAATGGGGATGGAGTTGAATCCTGGCGATACCGCTTGGATGCTGGCCGCGACAGCGTTCGTGCTGTTCATGACACCCGGGCTCGCGCTGTTCTACGGGGGCATGGTGCGCGCCAAGAACGTGCTCGGCATGCTCATGCAGAACATCTTCGCGATGGGCCTGCTCGGCGTGCTGTGGGCCGCGATCGCGTTCTCGCTGGCCTTCGGCAACGGCGGGGACGGGGGGTTCATCGGGAACTTCGACTACGCCTGGATGAAGGACGTCGGCCCGGCGCTGTCGACGCAATCGTTCTTCGCCGACACCCTGGCGCTGGCGATCCCGTTCGTGCTGTTCGCCGCCTACCAGATGACCTTCGCCATCATCACGCCCGCCCTCATCACGGGGGCCACGGCCGACCGGCTCAAGTTCGGGTCCTACGCCCTGTTCATCGGGGTGTGGCTCGTGCTCGTGTACGCCCCGATCGCCCACATGGTGTTCGGCGGCGGCTGGCTCGCCGAGCAGGGGGCGCTGGACTTCGCCGGTGGCGCGGTCGTCCACATGAACGCCGGCGCCGCGGCGTTGGCCGTCGTCCTGCTCATCGGGCGCCGCAAGGGCTACCCGGACACGCCGATGCCGCCCCACAACCTGCCCATGACCGTGCTCGGCACGGGCATCCTGTGGTTCGGCTGGGCGGGCTTCAACGCCGGCTCGGCGCTGGCCGCCAATGGCGTCGCCGGCCAGGCGATCATGAACACGTTCCTGGCCGCCTCGGCCGCCATGCTGGGTTGGCTCGTGGTCGAGCGGATCAAGGACGGCCACGCCACCACGTTGGGCGGCGCCTCCGGGGCGGTGGCGGGGCTGGTCGCCATCACGCCGTGCGCGGGCTTCGTGGGCGGCATGGCACCGGTCTACATCGGCCTCATCGCCGGGGCCGTGTGCTACCTGGCGCTCGGCATCAAGAAGGCGTTCGGCTTCGACGACAGCCTCGACGTCATCGCTGTCCACCTCGTGGGCGGCCTGGCCGGAGCGCTGCTGCTGGGCCTGTTCGCCGACTCGGCGATCAACCCCGCGGTGGTGAACGAGGGGCTGTTCCTCGGCGGCGGCGGCAGCCTGCTGGCGGACCAGGCGCTGGCCTCGGTGGTCACGCTCGCCTACTCGTTCGTCGCCAGCCTGATCATCGCCAAGGTCATCGACCTCGCCCTCGGCCTGCGGGTCAGCGAAGAGGACGAAGATACTGGCCTCGACCTGTCCCAGCACGCCGAAGTCGCCTACGCCGACTGACACGGAGGACGCCGTGAAGCTCATCACCGCCATCGTCAAGCCGTTCAAGCTCGACGACGTGAAGTCGGCACTCAAGGACGCCGGGATCACCGGCATGACCGTCACCGAGGTCCAGGGCTTCGGTCGCCAGGCCGGGCACACGGAGGTGTACCGGGGTGCCGAGTACACCATCGACTTCGTGCCGAAGGTGCGCCTGGAGATCCTGGCCGACGACGCCGACGTCGGACGCCTGACCGACGTGATCGCCGAGTCGGCCCGCACCGGCAAGATCGGCGACGGCAAGGTCTGGATCACCCCGGTGGAGCGGGCCCTCCGCATCCGCACGGGTGAGCTGGACGCCGACGCTTTATGAACACTGTGTGTCCGCGCCGCTCTCCCCGGGGAGCGGCGCGGGCGCGCCGGTACGCTCGCCGCCAGCGATGACGATCCTCGACACCCGGGCTCAGCTCGCCGCCGACGACTCGCTGGTCGGGCGCGAGCTGTGCGACGCCTGGACCGGTGAGGTCGACCGCTGGCTGCGGGAGCTGCACACCACCGCGGTGGAGGGCAGCAACCCCCAGGGCATCGCGCTGGTGGCCGTCGGCGGCTACGGGCGGGGCGAGCTGTCGCTCCAGTCCGACATCGACGTCCTGCTGCTGCACGCCGGCCGGTCCGACATCGGCGAGCTGGCCGACCGCCACTGGTACCCGATCTGGGACGCCCGGCTGAAGCTGGGCCACGCGGTGCGCACGGTCAAGGAGGCGCTGGCCCTGGCGGCCGACGACCTGGACACCGCCACCGGCCTGCTCCAGGCCCGCCACCTGGCCGGCGACCGCGCGCTGACCGACGAGCTGATCCGCAAGGCCGAGCTGCAGTGGCACAAGCGGGCCAAGCGCTGGCTCGCCGCCCTGGCCGCCCGGGTGCGCGAGCGCCATCTGCAGGCGGGCGAGGTCGCCTTCCTGCTCGAGCCCGACCTCAAGGAGGGGCGGGGCGGCATGCGCGACGTGCACGCCCTGGCCTGGGCCCAGAGCGCCCGAACGATCCTGTGGGACGAGGACCACGCGAGCCTGGGCGGCGCCTACGACACGCTGCTGGGCGTGCGGGTCGAGCTGCACCGGCGCACCGGCCGCCCCGGCGACCGGCTGCTGCTCCAGGAGCAGGACGCGGTGGCGGCCGCGCTCGGGTATTCCGACGCTGACGTGCTCATGCGGACCGTGGCGCATGCCGCCCGCACGATCGCCTGGACCAGCGACGACGCCTGGGCCCGGATCGAGAGCTCGCTCGTCGGCCCGCTGGCCCGGGCCCGGCGCGAGCGGGCGCTCGGCGGCGGCCTGTTCCTGCGCGACGGCGAGGTCCACGTGTCGGACGAGGTGGACGTGGCCGGCGACCCGGGCATCCCGCTGCGGGCCGCCGCGGCCGCGGCCCGCCAGGGCACCCAGCTCGACCGGCGGACGC
>JBKPRS010000208.1:0-9966 GCA_046734695.1 Actinomycetota bacterium
GCTGTCCCGCCTGCGCCGCATGCTGCGCGGGCAGCTCCGCTCCCGGCCCTACCGGCTGACGCTGGCCACCCGGGTCGACGCCGTCGAGCTGCAGGAGCGGCTCGATGTAGGCGACGTCGAGGGCGCCACCCGCCTCTACGCCGGGCAGCTCCTGCCCAACAGCGAGGCGCCGTTCCTCATCGAGCAGCGCCACCAGCTCGACGTGGCCTTGCGCACCGCGTTGCTGCGCGACGCCAGCACCTCGGGGGCGCTGCGCTACGCCATGGTCCACCCCTACGACACCCACGTGCTCGAGCACGCCCGGCAGCAGGCCGCACCCGACGACCCGCTGGTCCCGGCGCTGACCGCCCGCCTGGCGGTCGCCTCCATCCTGGCCTGATCAGGCCCCCCGCCGGAGGCGCTCACGCCACGCGTCGCGGTCGTGGGCGGCCGGCTCGGTCGTGGCCACGAACTCGCGCACCACGGTCACGAAGCGCTCGGGGTCCTCGTGGTGGGGGAAGTGGCCGGCCCCGGCGAACACCTCCAGCCGGCTGCCGGCCAGCGCCTCGTGCGCCCGCTGCCCGTGCTCGGGCGGGATGACCCCGTCGCGCTCGCCCCACACCAGAAGGGCGGGGACCGCGCCGACCAGGTAGCAACGGTCGAGCAGGCTCACGACCTGGCCCCGCCAGTCGACCACCGAGCGCAGCGTGCGGGTGAACGCCGCCCGGGCGTCCCCGTCGGGCAGGCCGGCCAGGATGCGCGACACGTGGGCCCGGTCGCGCGCCAGGTCGTCGCCCACCCGTCCCAGCAGGGCCAGAGCCGCTCTCACCAGTGGTTGGGTCACCGGCCAGTGGAACGGGGCGAGGAACACGTCGGCCAGCGGCGCCGAGGCCAGGCGCAGCAGCGGCGACACTTCGCGGCCCGCTCCCCCGCTGGCCACCAGCACCAGCCGCTCGCAGCGCTCCGGGAACTGGTACGCGAACTGGGCGGCCACTCCCCCGCCCAGCGAGTGGCCCACCAGCGTGGCGGACTCGATGCCGAGCACGTCGAGCAGGTCGCGCATGCCGTTGGCGTAGGCCGCCACCGCGTAGTCGGCCCGGGGCTTGTCGGACGCGCCGTGGCCCAGCAGGTCGGGGGCGATGACGGTGTGGTGGCGGGCCAGGGCGTGCATCACCGGCAGCCAGCTCTCCGAGCTGTCGCCGATGCCGTGGAGCAGCAGGAGGACCGGGCCCGTCCCGGCCTTGCGGTAGGCCCGCCGGTAGCCGTGGACGGTGACGTACCGCAGCCGGGTTTCGGTCAGGTCTACGACCGTAGGGGTCGCCGCCCTCCCTCTCGTGGCCCCCGCCCGCTTCCCCATCGCGCCATCATGGCACCCGGCTTGACCCGGAGGTCAACCGCGGAGAGTGACTGGAGCCGCGGGGCGGCCGGCGCGCGAGCGGGCCACGGCCAGGAACCGCTCCACCGCGTGGACCGTGTGATGGGCCCGAACCGAGGGGAAGACGTCGAAGGCGTGCTGCGCCCGCGGCAGCTCGGCGTATGCGACCGGCTGGTCCGAGCCGGCGCGCATCTGCTCCACGAAGGCCCGGGCCGCCTCCACCGGCACGACCGTGTCGTTGACCCCGTGGAGGACGAAGAACGGTGGCGCACCCGGACCCGCATGGGTGATGGGCGAGGCCAGCTCCCAGGCGGCGCGGTCGTCGTCGAGGCTGGTCTTGAACACCCGCTGGGCCAGCAGCGGCACCAGCGCGCGGTTGGCGGTCCCGGCCGAGTCGGTCATGTCGTAGACGCCGTAGAACGGCACGGCCGCCTGGACGCGGGTGTCCGCGTCCTCGAAGCCGGGCTGGTAGGCGGCCAGGTTGGGGGTGAGGGCGGCCAGCGACGAGAGGTGGCCGCCGGCCGATCCCCCGGTGATGGCCAGGAAGCCGGGATCGCCGCCGTGCTCGGCGATCGTCGCCCTGGTCCAGGCGATGGCCCGCTTGACGTCGACGATGTGGTCCGGCCAGGTCGCCCGGGGGCTCAGCCGGTAGTTGATCGTGACGCAGACCCAGCCCCGCTCGGCGAGGTGCGCCATGAGCGGATGAGCCTGGCCGAGCTTCTGGCCCATGACCCAGGCACCACCGTGCACCTGCAGCAGCACAGGGGCCCGGGCGCCGGCGGGAAGGTCGGCCCGGCACCACACGTCGAGGTGGTTGCGGCGGCCGGCGTCGCCGTAGGACAGGTCCCGACCGCGTGCGGCCACGTAGCGGCGCCGGGCCCGGAAGTCGGGCACCAGCACCGACCGGCGGGTCAGTCCCACGTCCGGCGCCGGCAGGTAGTCCGCCCCGATGGCGGACCGGTAGTCCGGGCCGAACGCCTCGACCAGGGCGTCCTCCAGCACCTTCCGGGAGTCCTGGGCGTCGCGGTACAGGCGCCACAGCCCGGCGGCCGACGCCGCGCCCAGTCCCAGGCCGGCCAGCCCTCTCAGCCCCCGGGCCCCGCCGCCGCGGGCCAGCAGGGCGAGCAGCGCCGCCTGGACCACCCCCTCGTGCAGCGGCAGCTCGGACGTGGGCACCCCGAGGGCGAACGCGGGCGACGCTCCCGGCCCGAACCGGTCGGCTGGGCGGAGTGCCGTGGCGGTCGCGGCGGCCGCCGCCGCGCTCGCGAGCAGGAACCGGGTGGGCGGGCTGGGTCTCACGGCCCGAGCCTACGAGTTGCGCCGGCGCCCGGACCAGGGAGGGGGACACGCGACCACGCTGTCGCGTGTCCCGCCCGCCGGTCGTCCGGGGCCGCACATCCCGGTCGCATTCCGTCACCCTCTATGAGTCGCGGCCACGCCCGGTGATACACGGTTCGGCTCAGTCGTAGGCCTGGCACGCGACGCCGGCTCAGAAGACGGCCAAGCCGCCGAGGCCGCCCTCCGGGCCGATCTGGAGCGAGCTGAGCAGCGCCTCGAGGTCGACCGGCGTACCCCGCAGCAGTGGTGCCGGGGCGTCGGGGGTCGCGGCCGGATCGGGCTCTGCGGCGGCTGCCGCGGGCACCGCCTCGGGTGTGGCCGGCGCGGGCGGCGGGGGCGGGGGCGCACAGCCCATCTCGGGGCGGGCGGTGTCGCACAGGTCCGACGTGTCGAACCACTGGATGCCCGAGCCCGGCTGGCCGTCGCGGGGCCGGGCGTTGAGGCCGAGCTGGCGCCGGCCCGACAGGTTCACGGGGTAGCCGGTGTCGAGGGCCATGAAGTGGCGCTCCTCGAACCCGTCCCGCTTGACCACGTAGAACGGGGCCGGCAGCGGCGCCTCGCCCGAGCCCGGATCGCCACCCGTCGGGTCGTCCAGCGCCCACCAGTTGGCGCCCTGGGCCTTGGAGGGGTCGACGTACCAGCACGGGAGAGTCTGGCCGCCGGTCACGCAGGTCCGGGGCACCATGCCGCCGCCGTTCTCGATGCCGTCGACCAGGCCGATCCGGGACCAGGCCGGGGCGTCCATGCCCAGCATCTCCTGGAACAGCGCCTCGCTCTTGCCGACGCCGCCCAGCCCGCTCCACGGCTGCCAGGCCGCGGCGCGCTTCGCGTAGTCGTCGCCGCCGGAGGCGCAGTAGCGGTTGGCCATGCCCGCGGCGACGTCGCCGGCGATGTACTGCACGTCCATCAGCTCGGCGGCGGTGAAACTGGCGCCGACGCCCGCCGAGTCGTACTGGAAGATGCCGACGCCCGGGGTCCAGTAGGCCCGGGCGTAGGGCGTGGCCGGGTCCCAGAAGGGGTAGAGGCCGTAGTTGGCGTTCATGTTGTCGGACCCGGAGCGCACGCCGGTCCACTCGTCCCAGCGCGACAGGGTCATCGGCGAGGGGGCGGTCTGGGGGTCGGTGGCCGCCGAGACCTCCTTGAAGATCGGTGCCATGACCAGGGCGGCGAGCGTGTCGTCGCCCAGCGCGCAGGCGCGGGGCGTGGCCGCCACCGCGGCCCGGATGCCGTCGTAGGCGCCCCGGCCGAAGTAGCGGGTCACCCCAGGGGTGCCGGCCGGGACCGGGTCGGCTCCCGCCGGGTGCTCGAGGGGGCCGGGCAGCAGGCCGGCGGCGCTGAGCGCCAGGGCGCTGAGGCTGGCGGCGGCGGTGAGGAGGAGGCGGCGGCGCCGGTGCCGGCGCGGGCCGGCGGGCATGACAAGGTCCGACATGGGGGTGGGGGGCCTCGTGGTCGCGAGCAGGACGAGCCCGTCCCAGCGACACGGGGGCGCGCGCGACCGGCGATCCGGGGACCGCCAGATGTGCGCCCGCACCCGAGACCCCCCAGCGAGAGGCCCCAGCCTGGCTGCAACGAGCCACCCGACAGCAGCCTTACGCCGTCAGGTTTCGCTACAGGCTAGATACCACGTACAGCGTTCCAAACCGTGAAATCAGTCACGGTGGGTGATGTCGGCTAGCTGAAGGCCGGGATGACCTGCTCCCCCACCAGGGTGAGGGTGTCGGTGGAGGGGTAGTCCCGGTTCCAGGCGATGATCGAGCTGACGCCCATCTCCCGGTAGGCGTGGATCTTCTCGATGACCTGATCGGGCGTGCCGACCAGGTTGCCGGCCTGCCAGCTGTCGAACGGCTCGCCGAAGGTGGACCCGCCGACGGCCCGCAGCTCGGCCTCGGTCTCGCGCACGTGGATCTCAGGTGACCAGGTCTTCTCGATCTCGTCGTAGTCCCGGCCCACGGCGTCGCAGTGGCGCTTCAGCACTTCGCACTTGTGGGCGAACTCCTCGGGCTTGCCGCCGAAGTTCGACCGGTCGGCCAGCCGGGCCACGACCCGGAGCGTGAGCTGCTCGCCGCCGCCGCCGATCAGGATCGGCGGGTGAGGGTCCTGCAGCGGCTTGGGGTCGCACTGGGCGCCGCTCAACGTGAAGTGCTTGCCGGAGTAGGTCGTGTCGGGCTCGGTCCACATGGAGCGCACGATCTCCACCGTCTCGCGCAGCATGGCGATGCGGTCCCGGGCCGGCGGGAAGTCGTAGCCGTAGGCCCGGTACTCCTGGTCGTACCAGCCGGCACCGATGCCCCAGTCGAGCCGGCCGCCGGAGATGACGTCGACGTTGGCCGCGATCTTGGCCAGCAGCCCCGGGTTGCGGTACGAGGCGCACCCCACCATCTGGCCCAGGCGCACCCGGCTGGTCCGCTGGCTGATGGCCGCCAGGGTGGTCCAGCACTCGAACACCGCTTCGTGCGCAGGGACGGGCACGTTGTGGAGGTGGTCGTAGACCCAGAGGGAGTCGTAGCCCAGCGCCTCGGCGGCCTCGGCCACCTCGACGGCCTTGGCCCACTTGGCCTCGGCCCCCTCGATGGCGACGAGCTCGGTCTTCCAACCCTGGGGCACGAACGCCCCGAACGTGATCGGCCGTGTGGTCATGGCGGCTTTCTATCCGGGCCGGGCCGACATCCCTCGCCCGTCAGCGCACCAGGCGGAAGAAGGCACGCAGCTCGTCCACGAACAGTGCGGGCTGCTCGAAGGCGGCGAAGTGGCCGCCCTTGTCCAGCACGTTCCAGTACCGCAGGTCGGTGTAGCGGGCTGCCACCCAGCCGCGGGGTGGCCGCACGATCTCCTTGGGGAAGATCGAGGCGCCCGCCGGCACCGCCACCGGCTCGAGCGAGGGGTCGCGGAAGCTCTCCCAGTAGAGGCGGGCCGACGACGTCGCCGCGCCGGGCAGCCAGTACAGCATCACGTTGTCCAGCAGCTGGTCGCGGGACAGCACGTTCTCCGGATGGCCGTCGCAGTCGGTCCAGGCGTAGAACTTCTCCACGATCCAGGCGGCCTGGCCCGCGGGCGAGTCCACGAGGCCGTAGCCCAGCGTCTGGGGCCGGGTCGACTGCTGGGTGGAGTAGCCGGTGCCCCAGCGGCGGTGCTCCTCGAAGGCCTTGACGGCCGCGGCCACCGTCTCGGCCTCGTCCTCCCCGGTCGGCCCCGGGCCGGCCACCGGCATGTTGACGTGGATCCCGGCCACGTGTTCGGCGTCGACCACGCCCAGCATGGTGGTGACCGCCGAGCCCCAGTCCCCACCCTGGGCGCCGTAGCGGTCGTAGCCGAGGCGGCGCATGAGCTCGGCCCACGCGGCGGCGATGCGGCGCACACCCCAGCCGGTCCCCGTGGGCTTGTCGCTGAACCCGTAGCCGGGCAGCGCCGGGACCACGACGTGGAAGGCGTCGGCGGCGTCGCCGCCGTGGGCCGGCGGGTCCACCAACGGGCCGATGACGTCGAGGAACTCGACCACCGATCCCGGCCAGCCGTGGGTCAGGACCAGCGGCAGCGCCCCCGGGTGCGGGCTGGGGACGTGCATGCCATGGATGCCGATCCCGTCGATCTCGGTGCGGAAGGGGCCGAGCGCGTTCAGCCGCGCCTCGACCACCCGCCAGTCGTAGGCGGCGGCCCAGTGGCTGCACAGCTCCTGGACGTAGGCCAGCGGGATGCCCTGCGACCAGTCGTCCACCGTCTCGGCCTCGGGCCAGCGGGTGCGGCGCAGGCGGTCGCGCAGGTCGTCGAGGTCCGCCTCGGGGATGGCGATGGGGGCGTCTTCCATCCCCCTTGTCTAGGGCCTACTCGCCTGCTGCCGCGGCCCGATCCTTCGCGACCTCGTCGAGGTCGGCGTACTCCTCGCCGGTGTCGGTCCAGTGCTCGAACTGGATCACGCCCAGCTCCTCGAAGCGCTTGCGCAGCCAGCCGCCGGACGCGTCCAGCAGGCCGAGCTTGCGGCAGTTCGGCACGATCTTGGAGAACAGCATCTGCTGGAACACGTTCTCCTCGGGCGGGACCGCCAGCATCGAGCGGATCACCGGCCGGGAGTCGATGCCCATGCGCTCCCACACCTCCTGCTGGAGGAAGCGGTCCCGCATGCGCACGGCGGCCTCGAAGGCGAACTCCTGGCGCTCGCGCATCTCCACGTCGCTCAGGTCCTCGTAGTACTCCTTCAACGAGAGCACGCCGAAGGCCACGTGGCGGGCCTCGTCGCTCATCACGTAGCGGAGGAGCTGCTTGAGCAGGGGGTCCTGGGTGAGCATGTGCATGAAGCCGAACGCGGCCAGGGCCAGGCCCTCGACCATGATCTGCATGCCCAGGTAGGTCATGTCCCAGCGGCTGTCGGCGATGATGTCGTCGAGCAGCATCTTGAGGTGGGCGTTGATCGGGTAGTGCCCGGTCAGCTTGGTGTCGAGGTACTTGGCGAACACCTCGACGTGGCGGGCCTCGTCCATCACCTGCGTCGAGGCGTAGTACTTCGCGTCGATCCACGGCACGGTCTCGACGATCTTGGCCGTGCACAGCAGCGCGCCCTGCTCACCGTGCATGAACTGGCTGAGGCGCCAGTTCTGGCCCTCGATCAGCAGCTCGTTCCACTCCTTCGGCCCGAAGTTGCGGAACGGCGAGTCGGGCTGGGCCATCGCCTCCTCCCGGAAGCGCTGCATCTGGGGGTTGCCGCCCATCTCGGTGGCGAGCTGCTCGACATCGACCTCGGTGTCCCAGGGGAGGTCGGTCTCGCCGTTCCACTGCGACTTCTTGGCCTTCTCGTACAGCTTGTTCAGGGCCGGCCGGGCGCCCTTCTCGTAATCCCAGGTGAAGATCGCATCGGCGTTGTCGGCGACGACGTGGAGTGCCTCGTCCACGTCGGTGTTGGCGATGGCCAGGATCGCCTCCATGTCGTCGACGTCGCTGCGGCCGATCATGTCCTCGTTGCTCGCCACGCTTCGATAATAACCGTTACTGAGGGGGGATCAACGCTGCGCGACGTGGGCGTCCGTCAGCAGGCGGGCGCGAAATCGAGTATCACTGAGGCTCGATGGGGATGGTCTCGCAAAGCGGTCCTGACGAGACCGCGCTCGGGCTCAAGGACAGGGAACGGCGCTGGGGAGCGCACACGCCCCGGCACGCCGCGGCAGCCGCGGAGGCCGCCCCGCCGG
Organism: Actinomycetota bacterium; assembly: GCA_046734695.1. Classification (GTDB taxonomy): domain Bacteria; phylum Actinomycetota; class Acidimicrobiia; order Acidimicrobiales; family VFJN01; genus ZC4RG19. The sequence continues at coordinate 7,867 of JBKPRS010000208.1, forward strand.
AAGAGGAGGACCAGCCCGCCCCGGTCAACCCCTTGGTCCGGGCCTACCGGGTGGTGCGCGACTACCTCCCCCATGGCAACACGCTCGACGAGGAGACGTTCCAGCGCCGCCACCTGATCCTGTGCTGGATCCTGGCCCTGCACGTGCCGGTCCTGTGGGTGATGGGCGTCTGGCGGGGCTACGGCGTGGCGCACGTGACGCTCGAGGTCACGCTGGCAGCGGTCGCCGTGCCCTTCGCGCGCATGGCCCGCAACCGCCGGCTGGCCTCCTTCTTCACCACGTTCGGCCTGGTCTACTGCTCGTCGATCCTGGTGCACTTCTCGGGTGGCCAGGTCGAGGCCCACTTCCACTTCTTCGTGCTGATCGGGCTCATCGCGCTCTACCAGGACTGGGTGCCGCTGCTGTGGAACGTGGTGTTCACCCTGCTCTCCCACGGCCTCGGCAGCGCCCTGGCGGCCGGGCTGATCTTCAACCACGAGTACGGGCAGCACAAGCCGTGGCTGTGGGCCGCGATCCATGCCAGCGCGGTGCTGGCGGCTTCGGCGGGCGTCGTCATCTTCTGGAAGAACACCGAGCTCGCGCAGGAGCGCAACATGGCGCTCGTCGAGCACCTCGCCGCGGTCGAGGTGGAGCGCAAGGAGGCCATGTCCGGCCTCCTCGTGAACCTGGCCCGGCGCAACCAGTCGCTGCTCAACCGCCAGCTAGAGGTGATCACCGACCTGGAGCTGCGCGAGCAGCAGGCGGACGTCCTGGAGGAGCTGTTCCGCCTCGACCACCTCGCCACCCGCATCCGCCGCAACGCCGAGTCGCTGCTCGTGCTGTCGGGCGACGATCCGCCGCGGCGCTGGGGCAACCCCGTGCCCCTCGGCGACGTGGTCCGGGCGGCGGCGGCCGAGATCGAGGACTACCGCCGGGTCGAGGTGCTGGTCAACGACCACATCGACATCGCAGGCCGGGCCGTGGCCGACCTGGCCCACCTGATGGCCGAGCTGATCGAGAACGCCGTGACGTTCTCTCCGCCGTCGTCCGAGGTGCGCATCCGCAGCCACCTGTCGCCCGGTGAGACGACCCGGTTCGTGGTCGCCATCGAGGACGTCGGCATCGGCATGTCCAACGACGACCTGCACGCCGCCAACCTCGTGCTCACCGACGCCCCCCAGGTCGACATGCGCCGGGCCACGATGCTGGGCTTCCACGTGGTGGCCCGCCTGGCGCAGCGCTACGACATCCAGGTGCGCCTGGCCGCCACCCCCGGCGGCGGGCTCACCGCCCTCGTCAGCCTGCCGCGGGAGCTGGTCAGCGACCGGCCCGCCGACGGACCGCCCCCGGGCACCAGTGGCCTGGCGGGCCTCGACCGCTACCAGCGCGCCGCCATGGCGTGGAGCGGCGACGGCCGGCGCCCGTCCCTCGCGGGATCCATCGGCCCCTGGGCCGCCCAGGTCCCCGCGGACGCCGACGGCGCTGGTGCTGCGGCTCCGGCCGCTGCGGCTTCGGCCCCGGGCGCCCCGCTCTCCCCCACGGGCCTGAGCGCGCTGCCGGAGCGGTACCCGCCGTCGCTGGCCCCGGCGTGGCTCACCACCCCCATGCCCGCGTCGTACCAGCCGGCGATCCCGGCCCAGTCCGCCCCCCTCGGCGCCCGCGCCCCGTTCGACACGACGAGCCCCTTCGGCGCCACCATCCCCCTGGGCTCGCGACCGGACCGCCTGGTCGCCCGGTCGGTGCCCCTCGACCCGGCGCACCCGGCGCACCCGGCGATGGGGGCCGGCTTCCAACCCGAGGTCCCCGGGCTCTTCTCCCCCGCCGACAACACGATCCCCCTGACCCCCCGACCAGCCCGCCTCGAGTCCCGCGGGCCGCTCGACCCCGCGGCCCCGCCGGGCTCCAGCGGCGAGTACGACCCCGCCGCCCCACTCGACCCGGCTGCCCCGCTCGACCCGGCTGCCGGCGGCTCCTTCAACCCCGCGGCCCCACTCGACCAGGCCCCGCTGGGCTCCGGCAGCCCCTTCAACCCCGACCCCGCAGCGCAACCGGGCTCCGGCAGCCCCTTCAACCCCGACCCCGCGGCGCAACCGGGCTCCGGCAGCCCCTTCAACCCCGCGA
>JBKPRS010000209.1:0-7730 GCA_046734695.1 Actinomycetota bacterium
GTGTAGTACGCGGTGTGCTCGCGGTTGGTGAAGGCGTTCATCTCGCCGCCCACCGCGTCGATCGCCTCGGCGATCTGGCGGGCGCTGCGCGTGGACGTCCCCTTGAAGACCAGGTGCTCGAGGAAGTGGCTGGCGCCGGCCAGCTCGTCGGGCTCGTCCCGGCCACCCACGCCCACCCAGACCCCGAGAGACACCGACCGGGCCTCGGGCATGCGCTCGGTGACGATGCGCACGCCGTTGGCCAGCCGGCTCTCCCGGATGTCCTCGGTGGATGAGGCGGGCGTCACCGCCGCTGGCGCCGCCGGCCGCCCCGATCGCCGCCTCGGTCGCCGCCACGCCCGCCGCGGTCGCCCCGGTCGCCACCGCCGTGGGACACGGTGGCGGGACCCAGGTCACCGAGGTCGTCGCGCAGCTCGGCGTCGAACATGTCCTCGAAGCTCACGGACTCGCTGGCCTCGCCGGAGGACGAGCCGCGGGCGTCGCCGCCGTCGCGGCCCCGCGACCCGCCGTGGCGGGGCTCGGGGGCCGGCGAGGACGCCAGCGACAGGGACACCTTGCCGTTGGGGTCGACGTCGTCCACCCGCACCTCGACCTCGTCGCCCAGGTCGAGGACGTCCTCGACCCTGTCGATGCGCTTGCCGCCACCGATCTTGGAGATGTGCAGCAGGCCGTCACGGCCGGGGAGGATGTTGACGAAGGCGCCGAACTTGGTGATGTTCACCACGCGGCCCGGGTAGACCTGGCCCACCTCGGCGGTCGGCGGGTTGAGGATGAGCTGGATCTGGCGCCTGGCCTCTTCCACCGCACCCTTGTCGGTCGAGCCGATCGACACCCGGCCGACCATGCCATCGTCGTCCACGGACACGTCGGCGCCGGTCTCGGTGGTGATGGCGTTGATCACCTTGCCCTTGGGCCCGATCACCTCGCCGATCTTGTCCATCGGGATCTCGAAGCTGACGATCTTGGGGGCGGTCTCGCCCACCTCTTCGCGCGGCGCGGCGATCGCCTCGGCCATGACCTCCAGGATCTGCGTGCGGGCCTCGTAGGCCTGCTGCAGCGCCTGGGCCAGCACGTCGGCGGGCAGGCCGTCGATCTTGGTGTCGAGCTGGAGGGCGGTCACGAAGTCGGAGGTGCCGGCGACCTTGAAGTCCATGTCGCCGAACGCGTCCTCGGCGCCGAGGATGTCGGTCAGCGTCGTGAACTTGCCGTCGGCGAACACCAGGCCCATGGCGATGCCTGCGACCGGGGCCTTGATCGGCACGCCCGCGTCCATCAGGGACAGCGTCGACGAGCACACCGAGGCCATCGAGGTGGAGCCGTTGGACGCCAGCACCTCGGACACGAGCCGCAGCACGTAGGGGAACTCGTCCGTGCCGGGCACGACGGGCAGCAGCGCCCGCTCGGCCAGCAGGCCGTGACCGATCTCGCGGCGCTTGGGGCTGCCCACCCGGCCGGTCTCGCCGTTGGCGTGGGGCGGCATGTTGTAGTGGTGCATGTAGCGCTTGCGGTCGCGGTTGCCCAGGTTGTCCAGGATCTGGTCCGTCTTGGGCATGCCCAGGGTGGTCGCGTTGAGCACCTGGGTCTCGCCCCGCTGGAACAGGCCCGAGCCGTGGGCGGTCGGCAGCACCGCCACCTCGGCCGACAGCGGCCGGATGTCGCGCGGGCCACGCCCGTCGATGCGGGCGCCCTCGTCCACGATGCGGCGGCGGACGATCTTCTTGAGCAGCGCCTTGGCCGCGTTGTTGATCTCCGCCTGGCCCTCGGGGAACTCGGGCAGCAGGTCCTCGATGATGGCCCGGGCGGCCTCGCTCTGGGCGGCCTCACGCTCGGCCTTGGCCGTGATGTGGGACACCTCGGCCAGCCGGTCGCTGCCGACGGCCTCGACGCGGGCGAAGACCTCGTCGGAGTAGTCGACCTGGGGCTCCCACTCGAGCGGGACGATCATGTCCGCCTTCGTGGCGGCCTCGACCAGCTCGCGCTGGGCCTCGATCGACTCGCGGATCCAGGTCTTGGCGGCCTCCAGGCCCCCGGCGATGACCTCTTCGGTCACGAACGGGGTGCCGTCCTGGTAGAGCTGCCAGGCGACCTCGGTGCCGCCGGCCTCGACCATCATGATGGCGATGTCGCCGTCGTCGAGCTGGCGACCGGCGACCACGAGCTCGAAGGTGGAGTTGTCGCCCACGGCGTAGGTGGGGTGCGGCACCCAGCGGCCCTCGCCCGACCAGGCGATGCGCACGGCGCCGATCGGGCCCTCGAAGGGGATGCCCGACACCATCAGCGCAGCCGAGGCGGCGTTGATGGCCAGCACGTCGTAGGGGTTCTCGCCGTCCACGCCGACCACGGTCACCACGACCTGGGTCTCGTTGCGGTAGCCGTCGGCGAAGCTCGGCCGCAGCGGCCGGTCGATCAGGCGGCAGGTGAGGATGGCCAGGTCGGTCGGCCGGCCCTCCCGACGGAAGAAACTGCCGGGGATGCGCCCGGCGGCGTACATGCGCTCTTCCACGTCCACGGTGAGCGGGAAGAAGTCGATGCCCTCACGGATCTTGCGGTCGGCGTTGGCCGTGACCAGCACCTCGGTGCGGCCCAGGCGGGCCACGACCGCGCCCTGGCTCTGGAAGGCCAGCTTCCCGGTTTCGAAGCTGAGGGTGGTATCGGTGCCGGACACCGGCGCCGATACGACGATGGGATCAGCCATCGTTGTCTCCTTTCCGGCGGTTCCTCCGCCGGATCGGGCAGCGGGGCCAGTTCCCAGTCGGCACCCCCGGTACCGGACCGGGAGAGGCGACTGGCAGCTGACCGTCACGCTGCCATTGGTTTCTGTTGTATGCGAAAGAGCGGCCCCTCGGGGCCGCTCGTCTTGGGGGTCCCGCCTAGCGGCGGAGACCGTTGGCGGCGATGATCGCCCGGTAGCGCTCGACGTCGTTGGAGCGGACGTAGTCCAGCAACCGCCGCCGGCGCCCCACCAGCATCAGCAGGCCACGCCGGCTGTGATGGTCCTTCTTGTGCTTCGACAGGTGGTCGTTGAGGTGGTTGATGCGTGCGGTGAGCAGCGCGATCTGGACCTCGGGCGACCCGGTGTCGGAGTCATGGAGCTTGTTGTCGGTGATGATGGCGGACTTCGCCGCGTCGAACTTGTCGGACACGCGTGTTCCTTGTCTCTGGGTGACTGCTTACCCTGCCCCGTGACCGGCTCGGCGTGGGAGTGCCGAGGGCGGACTGCTGCGCTTTGCGCTGCGGCCGGCCCTACGCCTGGTACAGAGCGTCGAACCAGGGTACCAGCGGCGGACGCGATTGACGAACCCCCGCGCGCCTCAGGCCGGCTGGGACACCGTCCACCGGTAGCGGGCCTGGTGGTGACGAGCCTCGCCGGTGCGGAGCTCCAACGGGGGCGTGAGCCGCCGCACCCAGGCGTGGGGGCCGAGGAAGGCGGACTCGACCTGGTCGGGCGTCGCATCCTGTCTCAGCCCCGCCGCGCCCAGCGCCGCGGCCCGGACCCTTGCCAGCGGTCCGTCCAGCAGCTCGGCGATGATGGCCGGCAGCGTCTCGGGATCCTTGAGCACCCAGGAGTGCGTCCCGCCCTTGACCGTGACCAGGGTCCCCGACGACCGCTTCGCCGCGTCCACCGCGGTGCTGTAGGGCACGGGCATGTCCCGGTCCCCGTGTATGACGACGACCGGGATGCGGGCCTCGGCCAGTCTCTCCAGCAGCTCGCCGCTGGGCTGGGAGCGGATGAGCGAGATGGCGGGGCCCAGCATGCGCCAGGGACGCCGGGCGTGGCCGAGCAGGCTCGGCACCACCAGCCGTCCCAGCTTGGCCGCCTGCCCCGGGTTGCTGAGCAGCGGGAGTGTGGACAGGGTGTCCGCCACCAGCATGACCGCCACGCCCACCATCACCGGTGGGGCGAAGCGCGACAGGCGCATCAGCCGGTCCCAGCACTCCCCCACGACCGCGTCGATGAGCACGACGGCGATGGCCCGCTCGGGCCGCTCGGCGGCCAGCTGGGTGACCAGGCGGCCGCCCATGGAGTGCCCGGCGAACACGGCCCGGCGGATCCCCAGCTCGTCCAGCACCCGGGCCAGCAGCTTCGTGTAGGACGCGAGGTCCTCGCCGCCGGTGGGCAGGCCCTGCGTGGCCCCGTGGCCGGCCACGTCGATGGCCACGACCTTGAACCCCATGCGGACGAGCCTTGCCAGCGTCTGGGCGTAGAGGATGCCCTCGGCCGTGAACCCGTGCACGAGGACGAGGGGGAGGCCCCGCCCACACACGGCCACGCCCACCTTGTGGTCGTCGTCGAGCACGATCTCGTGCCGAGCCAGCCGCGGCACGGCCACGAGCTGGGACGTCTCGGGCGCATCTCCGGCCGGCCCCTCGATGGGATCGGCCGGCGCCCCGATCATGGAGTCGTCGAACAGCCGGCTGGGCGGGCCGACGTTGGGTGGTCTGTCACCGCTGTCACCGCCGCTCGGGACGAGCGCGATGACCTCGGCTACGTCCCCGGGATCGTCGGCCTCGGCTTCCTCGTCGCGCATCATCGTTCTCCGTCCGCCGCATCAGATTCTACGCGGCGTCACCTGAACGTCATGGCACCAGAACGTCGTCAGTCGCGTGACAACAGGCGGCGGGCTTCGTCACAATCCCGCCCGATCTGCTCGACGAGTGCTTCCACGCTCTCGAAGCGTTCTTCCCCGCGCAGCCAGGCCACGAAGCGGACCTTGGCGTGCTCGTCGTAGAGGTCGCCCTCGAAGTCGAGCAGGTGCGCCTCCAGCAGGCTGGCGTGGGCCTGCACGTAGAACGTCGGGCGCCTACCCAGGGAGATGGCCGCCGGATGGACCGATCCGTCCGCCCGCTCGAACCACCCGGCGTAGATCCCGTCGGCCGGCAGCAGGATGTCGCCAGGAACGGACACGTTGGCGGTGGGGAACCCCAGCTCCCTACCCCGCTTGTCCCCCCTCGCCACCACGCCCCTTACCTCATGCGGGCGGCCGAGCAGGGCGTTCGCCTCATCGAGCCGGCCCTCCACCAGCGCCATGCGGATGCGGGTGGACGACACCCGCTCGCCCTCCCCCGCCGCGGGCCGCCCGTCGGTGGCCACCAGCTCCAGCGGATCGACGTCGAACCCCAGGTCCGCCCCCATGCGCCGCAACAGGTTCACGTTGCCGGCCCGCCCATGGCCGAAGTGGAAGTCCTCCCCCACCACCACCAGCCGCGCGGCCAGGCACCCGTCCAGCACCTCGCGCACGAAGTCCTCGGCCGACTCCCGGCTACGCGTCTCGTCGAACGTCACGACCAGGCAGTAGTCGATGCCTGTCGCCGCCAGGAGCTCGAGCTTCTGGTCGAGGTCGGTGAGCAGCCGCGGCGCCGACTCGGGCCGCACGACGCTCGCCGGATGCCGGTCGAAGGTGACGACGGCGGAGGCCAGCCCGTTGTCGGCGGCCCGGCGCTTCACCTCGGCGATGACGGCCTTGTGGCCCAGATGCACCCCGTCGTACGCCCCGATGGTCACGGCCGTGCCCTCGGGGGGACGCGGGCAGGCCGACAGGTCGCGCAGCACCTCCATCGGCCGCGCAGCGTACCGGCCCCGCGCCCTGCGCCTGGCGCCAGTTACTTCCGGGTCAACCGCCCTGCAGCAGCGGGCGGGGATCGAAGAACACCCGCAGGCTGGCGATCCGCCCGTCCGGCACCCGGTACCACCCCACGGTCGGGATGGGCGGCGCGGTGTCGGTGAGCAGGTCGTACACGATGAACACCTCGTCCCCGTCCACGACCACCTTGTGCTGGTCGGCCCCGTTCACGATCCGGGCGATGCCCCGCAGTCCCTCCATGTACTCGTCCGCCCCCTCCGTGTGCCCGAGAGGCCCATCGAAGGTGACGTCGTCGTGGATCATCCCCCGCACACTGTCCACGTCGCCGCCGGTCCAGGCGGCGAGGCACTCGCTGGCGACCTTTCCTGCGTCGTGTCCGGTCATGCTTCGCGCGTACCCCCGCCCCGTGACACACCAGACACGAACGAAGGCCCCGATCCTCGGACCGGGGCCTTCGTTGAACGGAGATGTCGTGTGTGGTGTGCCGGGCGACTACCGGTGCTGCGCCTCCCACTTGAACTCCACGCCCTTGAGGGTGGAGGCAGCGTCGATACCGCTGCCGGCCTTGATGGACACGGTGTAGGTGGCCTTGTCGTTGGGGGCGGTGGCGCCGGCGTTGACCTGCCAGTTGTCCTTGGGGCCGGTGGCGGCGGCGAAGCTGGTGGGCAGGCTGGACAGCGGGGCGTCGGTGTAGAGCGTGTCCACGGGCGCGGCCCCGACCCTGCGGGTGATGGTGACGAGTGTCTTGTCCTTGAGGTTCTTGCCCGTCGTGACCGTGCCGCTGTTGCTCACAAACATGCGGACGTTGGCATTGACGTCGCCCTTGTAGGTGACATCGACGGTCCGGCCATCGGTGCCGGTGGCGTCGAGGTACCCGTCCCAGTCGCTCTTGGGGAGGTTGTTGCTGGTGGGCTTGTTGGCGCCGTCGATACCGAAGGAGAACATGGGGGCGGTGAACTGCTCGTTGAGAGTGACCGCGCCGGCGGTGGCCCAGTTGTTCTGGCCGTTGGGGTTGGTCTGCGCAAGGAATGCGGCGTTGGAGAACCCGAGCACCGCGGTGACCCCCAGGCCGAAGCCGAGGGCGACAGACGTGATCTTGGCGATCTTGCGCGCACGCCGGGTCGTGGTAGCCATTTGATCCAAATCCTCCTGATGCTCACCCCTTGGTGAGCTCCTCTCGATGACTCGATTGTTCGCCGAGTTGACCCAACCCACATCAGCCCCCGGGAGTCATCCGCCCGTACATCTCACGGCGTACGCGCGAAGGCCCCGGTCCTGAGGACCGGGGCCTTCTGGTCTGGTTTGAGCTGGTGGGTTGCGGCTCAGGCGGGGCCGGCGTCCCAGATCCACTTGACGCCCTTGACCTGAGCCTTCTGCGGAGCGGCGCCGTCATCCTTGATGCTGATCGTGTAGGTGGCAGTGTCCGGCGTGCCGGAGCCGTCCTGCGGGATGGCCCAACCGCCAGCCGCAGCGGCGGCGTACGACGTGGGCATTGCGCTCAGCTTGCCCGTGTAGACCGTGGTGCCACCACGCATGACCACGACGTCCGTGTGAGCAGCCAGGCTGCTGGCGTCGACGGCGTTGGTGCCCAGGTCGGCATACATCCGGACCTCGGCCGCCGGCTCGCCGGTGTACTTGATGTCGATGCTCCGCACGCCGTTGCCGTCGGCGTCATCGCTGTCGTTCAGCGCCGCGGCGTTGGTCGACAGATAGTTGTCGTACTTGGTGAGCTGAGTGGCACCGCTCTTCGGCTTCACGGCGTTGTCGAGGCCGAAGGAGAAGAGGGGAACGGCGTCCTTGTCGCCGGCATCCTCGAGGGTGACGCTGCCGGAAGTGGCCCAGTTGTTGGTGCCGTTCTCGGACTTGGCGCTGAACGCCGCGTTGGAGAAGCCGAGCACAGCCACGGCTGCGAGACCGAGGCCACCGGCAGCGGCGCCAACCTTGGAAATCTTGCGGGTGCGAGGGGTAATCGTCATCGTGCTGGGTTCTCCTTGATGTGATCGCTCACCGCCGTGGTGAGCTCCTTGAGGAATGACCCCAGCATCGGGCAATTGATGGTGCGCGCCATCCCCCCGAGGAGACACTCGCGGGTACGCCTGCAGGTGTATGCCATCACCGGCAGCGACCGGATCACCTCCTATAGGCAGG
>JBKPRS010000210.1:0-2805 GCA_046734695.1 Actinomycetota bacterium
GGACCGTGGTGGTGCCCGCCGGCGGCCACCGTGGCCGTCATGACCAGTACGGCGGTCAGAGCGGCCACCGGGACGGTCGAGATCGACGGCATCCGCAGCAGCTCGGGCGCCACGGCGGCGGTGAGGGCGCCGGCCACGGCCACCAGGGCCAGCAGCGCCGCCATCGTGTCCGCGAAGCCGGCGCCCTCGGCCGTCTCCAGCCCATCGATGAAGCCGATGCCCGCGGTCTTGGCCACCAGCCAGCCGGCTACGGCCAGGCTGTTGCCGGCGACGCCGGCCCAGGCGACCCAGCGCCACGAGCGGACCAGCGCCAGCGCGCCCCAGCCGACCTGGAACAGCGCCAGCGCGGCGAACGCGATGGCCGCCTGCCGGTGCTCGCCGTGCACGCCGACCGCCGCGGCGTGGATGATGCCCGCCCCCAGGGAGGCGAGTGCGGCCCATACGAGGCCTGTGTTGGTTTCCTGCCCTTGGTCCATGCCCAAGGGACGCGTTGGAGCAGGTTCTGGTTGCCGCTCAGGCGAGTTGTGACCCTTTTGTAACTCTGAGTCAGAGTGCCCCCACGCCGTGCGCGTGATCGCACTGGACCTCTTCCCCGGGGCGGACCTGGCCGCCGCCGATGCCTTCGAGGGCGGCGAACGGACCGCAGGGGTTGCCGACGATCCAGACGTGGACCATCGGCTCCAGCAGCCGTCGCTCGGTCCCGGCCGGGCAGGGTGCGGGCAGCGGGGCGGCGGGCAGCACCTGGTAGGCGCCGTCCTGGCCGGCCCAGCACAGGTCGTTGTGCACGTGGTACTGGAGCAGCGGGCCGCCGATCGCGGGCACCGTGTCGAGCGTCGCCGGCGGCTCCAGCACGTACATGGCGGCCTCCAGCGTGCGGCTGCCTCCCCGGCCGACCTTGTAGACCAGCGCCTCGGGGTAGTTGGCGTCGAGGTTGTGGCCGTCGTTGAGGTAGCTCCAGTTGACCAGGTGTTCGGTGCCGGTGACGGCGTCCCCGATGGCCCGGTAGCCCACGGCCTCCGCCGCGGCCGGGTCGGCGTAGCGGGGCAGCTGCTCGATGTTGGTGGTGACCAGTGCCTCGGCCTCGGCCTGCTGCTCGGGGGTCACCCCGGGCACGCCGCTCAGGTCGACGGGGAGCGTGCCGTCGTAGGGCTTCGCCTGGACGGGCGCCGCGCCATGGTCGTGATCGGTCCCGCCCGAAGTGTGGTCGCCATTGTCGTGACTGGCGTCGTGGGCCGGGTCGTCGCCGGCGGCGGACGCCGCTTCGTCCGACGTCGTGACGTGGTCGTGGTCGTCCCCATGGGTGTGGCCGTTGGCCGCGACCATGCCGGCCACCGCCAGGACCGCGACCGCCGCGGCCGCGGGGACAGCCCCGGCGAGCGTGGGGAGCCGCAGCCGGCCCGGGGCGAGCAGGTAGGCCAGCGCGGCCAGCACCGCCACGGTTGCCAGCACGGCTGCGGTGGTGTCGGCGAAGCCCGGGCTCTCGGACGTCTCCAGCCCGTCGATGAAGCCGATGCCCGACGTGCGCGTCAGCACCCAGCCGGCGACGGCCGCAGCATTGCCCGCCGCGCCCAGCGCGATCACCAACCGGGGCGCGCGCATGAGGGCGAGCGCGCCCCAGCCCATCTGGAACGCGGCCAGCAGCGCGAAGGCGATCGCGGCCTGGCGATGCTCGCTGTGCAGCCCCACCGCGGTGGCGTGGATCGCACCCGCGCCCAGCGAGGCGAGCCCGGCCCACCACAGGGCGGTCGGCGTGGCCCGCACGTCGGTCGCTGTCATGCTCGCTCCTTGCCCGGGGGGATGCTGTCCCGGGCAGCAACGCACGAACGACGCAGGAACGTCAGCGGCGAGCCGGCGCCTCGCCCAGGGTGTCTGCAGCGTAGGCGTTCCGCTCGCCCATCCGTCGGCGGCGCCCCACGGTCGTGTCCTTGGCCGTCTGCCGTTCGAGCTCGGCGTTGATCTCCGCCCCGGTGATGACCACGTACGCGGTGATGTAGAGCCACAACATCACGACCACCACGGCGCCGAGCGCCCCGTAGGTCTCGTTGTACTGGCCGAAGTTGGCGGTGTAGAGCGAGAACAGGATCGAGGCGATCACCCACACCACCACGGCGAACACGGCACCGGGCGAGACCCATTGCCAGCGGGGCGCGTCGCGGTCGGGGGCGTAGCGGTAGATGAGGGCCAGGCCCACCAGGCCGAGCACCGCGAACACGGGCCACCGCACCACCATCAGCAGGGCCCGGGCCACTCCGACGGTGCCCTGGTCGTCCAGCGCGTGGGGCAGCACGACGAGGCCCGCCACGGCCAGCGCCATCACCGCGATCCCGACCACGGTCATGATCAGCGACAGGCCGCGCAGCTTGACGAAGCCCCGGGTCTCCTCCTCGTCGTACGCGAGGTTGATCGCGCCGATCAGGTGCTTCACGCCGCTCGACGCCGACCACAGGGCCACCACCAGGCCGACGATGGCGCCGATCTTCAGCCCCGACGGCGAGCTGTCCACGATCGCATGGAGCTGCGAGGTGACCAGGTCGCGCACCTCCTGTGGTGCGGCAGCCAGGACGTCCTCGATGTTGCGCTGGATCTCGGCCGGGTCGGCGACCAGCCCGTAGAGAGACACGAGCGCGGCCAGCGTGGGGACCAGGGCGAGCAGGGCGAAGAAGGCGACGCCCGCGGCGAGCAGCGGCACGTCGTCGGTCTTCATCTGGGATTTGACCCGGACGGCGACGTCCTTCCAGCCCCGAGCAGGCACCTGCGTGGGGCGAGCCGCCTCGCGGCCCCTTCCGTCGTCGTCGTCATACCGCA
>JBKPRS010000211.1:0-4274 GCA_046734695.1 Actinomycetota bacterium
CGCCTGGCCCGCCTGGGCCGCCGCCGGCCGCGACCACGCCGGTGCCACCGGCCCCGATGCCCCCGCCCGGCCTCGGGGGCGACGAGCCGCCACCGCCACTGGGTGGCGACGACGGGGACGGGAAGTCGCGGCGAGGGCCGCTGCTGGTCGGAGTGGGGTTGGCGGTGCTGGCCCTGGTGGGCGTGGCGGCCGCGCTCACCCTCGGCGGTGGCGACGATGACCCGCCGGAGAACGCCAACGCCGAGTCGGCCACGTCCGTGACCGAGCAGACGACCACGACGACGGCGCCCACGACCACGACGACCGAGATACCCGCCGGGCCGTTCGTCAACATCCGGAGCGTGGACCTCACGCCCGACGACAAGTACGTCATCAGCTACGCGGTCACCGGCTACACGCCCGACGTCGAGGACCCCGAGGCGCTGCACATCCACTTCTTCCTCGACACCACCGACCCCGCCAACGCCGGGACCAACGGCGAACCGCCGGGTGAGTGGGAGCTGACCGACGAGCTCAACACCTACACGACCCAGTACGGCCCGGAGAGCAAGGGTGCGGCCACCCAGATGTGCTCGGCCGTCGCCACCCACGATCACGCGGTGTTCGAGCAGGGCACCCTCACCGGGAACTGCGTGGACCTGCCGTCATAACCTCCATCGGAATACGGTGGCGCGCATGAGCGACGACGTGCGTGACCGGCCCCTGGTCCCGCTGCCGCCACAACCTGCGGGCGTGCGCTGGCCCACGGACATGTGGCCGCGGGCGGCCCCCCGGCCGAGCATCGGGCCCAAGCTGTATGCCCTGCTGGAGGAGCTGACGGTCGACACCCGGCGCTATGGCACCACCTACGCGGTGGCGGTCGTGCAGGGCGGCGAGCTGCTCGCCGAGCGCTACGGCGGGACGCTGGAGCACTGGGACCGGCCCGCCGAGCCGGTGGTGCCCCACACCCGGCTGCTGTCCTGGTCCATGGCCAAGTCGATGCTGCACGCCGTGGTGGGGATGCTGGTGGCCGAGGGACGGCTGGAGCTCGACGCCCCCGCCCAGGTCCCGGAGTGGGCCGGGCCCGGCGACCCGCGGGCGGCCATCACGCTGGAGCACCTCCTGACCATGCGCGACGGCCTCGACTTCGCCGAGTCCTACGAGGAGGGCCAGGTCTCCCACGTGGTGGAGATGCTCTTCGGCGAGGGCGAGCACGACACCGCCCACTACGCGGCCTCCCGCCCGGCGGCGCACCCGCCGGGCGAGGTGTTCAACTACTCGTCGGGCACGTCCAGCATCGTGTCCGGGATCGTGGCCCGCCTGCTGGGGCCGGGCGAGCCCTACCGGCAGTTCCTGCACGAGCGCCTGTTCGGCCCGCTCGGCATGACCTCGGCCGATCCGCGCTTCGACGACGCCGGGACGTTCCTGGGCTCGTCCTACGTGTACGCGACGGCCCACGACTTCCTGCGCTTCGGGCTGCTGTACCTGCGCGACGGCGTCTGGGACGGGACCCGGCTGCTGCCCGAGGGGTGGGTCGACCACGCCCGCCGGATCCGCTCCTACGACGCGGCCGAGGACCGCTGGTACGGCGCCCACTGGTGGAGCGTCGGCGACGACCTCGGCACGTTCTGGGCCAGCGGGTTCGAGGGCCAGTCGATCATGGTGTGCCCGCCGCTCGACCTGCTGGCCGTACGCCTCGGCCGCTCGCGCGGCGACGACCACACCGCCACGCTGGCGGACTGGCGGCGCCGGCTCGTCGAGGTTTTCCTCTCGAGGTGACCTAGCGTCCGAGAATGCCCTACCACGAGATGGACGAGGCCGAATGGCGGGCCTTCCTGCTCGACCCGGTCCGGCCGGCAGTGCTGGCGACCACCCGCAAGGACGGCCGGCCGCACGCCGCGCCCATCTGGTACGACGTCGACGACGACGGCTCGATCGTCTTCACCACCGGCGCCACGACCGTGAAGGGCTACGCCATCCGGCGTCACGGCCAGGTGGCGCTGGTCGTCCAGGACGACCAGCCGCCGTTCTCGTTCGTGATCATCGACGGCGAGGCCACCTGGTCCGAGGACCCGGACGAGCTGCTGGCCTGGGCCACCCGGCTGGGCGGCCGCTACATGGGTGCGGACCGCGCCGACGCCTTCGGCGCCCGCAACGCCGTGCCCGGCGAGCTGCTGATCCGGGTCCGGCCGACCAGGGTGAAGGCCGAGGCGGACATCTCCGACTGAGCGAGCGGCCTCAGCCGCCCGACACGTCCTCCACCCGCTGCTTGCCGGCGGAGATCCAGGGCATCATGCCCCGCAGCTCGGCGCCGACCTGCTCGATGGGATGGGCCTTGCCCGCCTCCCGCAGCGCCTGGAACCGGGCCCGGCCGGACTCGGACTCCGCGATCCACTCGTCGGCGAACTTGCCGGTGCGGATCTCGTCGAGGATGGCGCGCATCTCCGCCTTGACCGCGTCGTTGATGACGCGCGGCCCGCGGGTGAGGTCGCCGTACTCGGCCGTGTCGCTGATGGAGTAGCGCATGCCCGCGATGCCCTGCTCGTACATGAGGTCCACGATCAGCTTGAGCTCGTGGAGGCACTCGAAGTAGGCGGACTCGGGCTGGTAGCCGGCCTCGGTGAGCGTCTCGAACCCGGCCTGCACCAGGGCGGTGAGCCCGCCGCAGAGCACCACCTGCTCGCCGAACAGGTCGGTCTCGGTCTCCTCCTCGAACGTGGTCTCCAGCACGCCCGCCCGGCTGCCGCCGATGGCGTCGGCGTAGGCCAGCGCCAGGTCGTGGGCCGAGCCCGACGCGTCCTGGGCCACGGCGATGAGGCAGGGGACGCCGCCGCCCTCGGTGTAGGTGCGCCGTACCAGGTGGCCGGGGCCCTTGGGGGCGACCAGCGCCACGTCCACGCCTGCCGGGGCCACCACCTGCTCGAAGCGGACGCTGAAGCCGTGCCCCACGAACAGGGCGTCGCCCTCGTTCAGGTGGGGGGCGATGTGCTGGGTGAAGATCGCCTTGTGCTCGGTGTCGGGCCCCAGCAGCATCACCAGGTCGGCCTCGGCGGTGGCGTCGGCCACCGACAGGACCCGCAGGCCGGCGGACTCCGCTTTGGCCACCGAGGACGAGCCCTCGCGCAGGCCGACGCGCACGTCGATGCCCGAGTCCTTGAGGTTGAGGGCGTGGGCGTGGCCCTGCGAGCCGTAGCCGATCACCGCCACCTTGCGGCCCGCGATGAGCGACCGGTCCGCGTCCTTCTCGTAGTACACGTTGGCCATCAGTGGTTCTCTTCCGTGCTGGCCGAGAACCAGAACTCGATCTCGGCGGTGTCTTGGTCGAACTGGGCGGCGTGGGTCCGCTCCGGCGGGACGTGATACCAGTCCCCGGGTCCGAAGCGCGACTCTTCGCCGTCCATGGTGAGGATCAGCTCGCCGCGGATGATCACGCCCACGTTGTCGGTCTCGTGGTGGTGGGGGTCGATGGTCGTCCCCGCGGGATAGGTGGCGAACAGGACGTCGGCGCCGTCGGCCGCCAGGCGGAAGGCGTCGAACGGGCCGTCGAAGTCGGGCAGCGCCCGGATGCGCGGCGGCAGGAAGTCGGACCGGTCCACGGCGCTACGCCGTCCGGCGCACGGAGCGCAGCGTCGGGGCGGTGCGCTCCAGCTTGGGCAGGGCCACCCGGCCGGTGCGCTGGAGCTCGACGATCCCGAACGGGCGCAGCAGGCCCTCCACGTCGTCGAGCCGGTCGGGCTCGCCGTCGACGCTCACGGTCAGCTCGTCGTGGCCCACGTCGACCACCCGGCCCTCGAACAGGTTGACCAGCTCGATGACCTGGCTGCGGGCGGCGATGTCGGCCCGCAGGGTGACGAGCATCAGCTCGCGCTCCACCGAGTCGCGGGGGTCGAGCTCGGAGATCTTCACCACGTTGATCAGCTTGTAGAGCTGCTTGGTGATCTGCTCCAGCGGGGCCGACTCGACGTCGACGACCACGGTGATGCGGCTGAAGCGCTCGTCCTCGGTGGGCGCCACCGCCAGGGAGAAGATGTTGAACCCGCGCCGGGCGAACAGGCCCGACACCCTCGCCAGCACGCCGGCCTTGTTCTCCACCAGCACCACGAGCGTGTGGTGCCGGGCGTCGGTACCGGGCAGAGCCATCAGTGGCCTCCCTCGCCTTGGGACGGATCGGTGACGATCTGGTCGTTGGACAGGCCCGCGGGGACCATCGGGTAGACCTTCTCCCGCGAGTCGGTGCGGAAGTCGATGACCACCGGGCGGTCGTCGATCTCGTTGGCCTTCTGGATGGCGGCGTC
>JBKPRS010000212.1:0-4555 GCA_046734695.1 Actinomycetota bacterium
GTCGTAGAGCTCCTCGGCCCGCTGGAGGCCGACGGTCGCGTCGACGCCGGCGTCGCCCGCGATGTCGAGGTCGCCCACGAACTCGTCGAGGAACAGCCGCCGCAGGCTCTTGGGCGAGCGGGAGTAGCGGGCGAACAGCGCGCCCTTGACCACCTCGGGCAGGTTGACCAGGGCGAACACGGGCCCGTCGAGGCTCGTGAAGTACCGCCGCAGGACGTCGGCCTCGGCGGGGGTGAACTCCTCGCTCACGTAGACCGTCATAGGGAGCACGATCGTACGCCGGGCCTTCCCGAAGGCCGGGGATGCTCCCGGCGCCCTGAGACGCCCGTCACGCGCCGCCCGGGACGGCGGCCGAGCGGCCCGCGACGGCGTCCCGCCACTCGCCGCGGGCCCGGTCCACCAGGCCGCCGTCGAGCCACAGATCGGCGACCGTGAAGGCCAGCGCCTTGGCCGCGTCGAGGACCGCGGCGTCGCCCTCGGGCCCGCCTGCGAAGCCGGCAAACGCCGGTGTGTGGATGGGCACGCCGGGCGGCGCCACCCGGATCATGGGGTGGATCGAGGGCACCACGTAGCTGACGTTGCCCATGTCGGTGCTGCCCACCACCCGGGCCGTGGCGGAGGGCTGCCGCACGATCCGGCCGAGGGCCTCGGCGTTGGCCCGGTAGCGCTCGCCGATGGCCTCGCTGTCGATCATGTCGGCATACACCGGATCGATCCACTCCAGGTCCATCTCGCAGCCCGCGGCGCTCGCCCCGGCCTCCAGGCAGGCCAGGAAGCGACCCTTGAGCAGCTCCAGGCCCACCACCGTCGGCGAGCGCACGATCCACTCCATACGGGTGAAGGCCGGCACGATGTTGGGCTTGTCGCCCCCGTCGGTGACGATCCCGTGGAGGCGCTCCCCCGGCTCGATGTGCTGGCGCAGCGCGGCGACGTTCATGTAGCCGAGCACGGCGGCGTCGAGCGCGTTGCGGCCCCGGTGGGGGAACGCCGCGGCGTGGGCCGCCTCGCCGCGGTACGTGACGTGGGCCTGTTGCAGGGCCACGACGTCCATGGCCATGAGGTCGGCGTCGGCAGGGTGGACCATGAGGGCGGCGTCGACGCCCTCGAACGTGCCCCCGTCGATCAGGCGGACCTTGCCGCCGCCGCCCTCCTCGGCGGGGGTGCCGACCACGAGGACCCGGCCGCCCAGCTCGTCGGCCAGGGCCGCAGCGGCCAGGCCCGCCCCCAGGCCGGCGGCCGCGATGACGTTGTGCCCACAGGCGTGGCCGATGCCCGGGAGGGCGTCGTACTCGCACACGACCGCCACCAGCGGACCGCCGGCACCCGCGCTGGCCTCGAACGCCGTCTCCACCCCCCGGGCCGCCCGGGTCACCGCCAGCCCGGCGTCCTCGAGCACCTCGGTGAGCAGGTCGTGGGCGTAGCGCTCCTCGTAGCCCAGCTCCGGCCGGGCGTGGATGCGGTGCGACACGTCGAGCAGCACCTCGGCCCGGCCGTCGACCTCGGCAGCGAGGCGGGACTTGGCGTCGGACAGGGGCGTGACGTCCATCGGGCCACGCTAATGGGTGACCGGATGGGCGTCCCGGCCGTTCAGACCGGCGGGAAGTAGCTCCCACCCTGCTCGGCGATCCGTGCGATCTCGGCGTCGAGGTCGAAGGGCTGGAGCGACGCCACCATGGCCGGCAGGTCGTCCTCGTAGGTGGTGTCGAACTGGACCACCGTGGTGCCGACCTGCACCTCCAGCAGATCGTTGACCTCGCGCACCGGCGCGGGCCCGAACTCGCCCGCGGCGAACGGCGTGTCGTCGTAGTCGAGGGCGCAGTCGAGCGGGAGCAGGTAGATGTCCAGGAAGTCCGGGCTGTCCGCCCACTCCTCCTGGGCGTCGACGTCGTCGAGCGGCGGGCTGTAGCTCATGCCGATCTCGACGCAGCCCTCGATCGCCTCGTCCTCCGGGATCGGGTAGAGGTCGTTGAGGACAAGCTCGTCGGGGACCTCCGTGGGCGCGATCGCCGTGCCGACGCTGGGGAGGGCCTCGGTCAGGCCGTCCTCGTCGATCCACGGGGTCTCGTCGATCTCGCCCTCGGGCATGCCCACCGTGATCTCGTCGCCCCAGCCGGTGAAGCTGATCTCGTCGACATGGGTGGTGCTCTCACCCTCGACGGTGAGGCGCACGGCCTTGGGCCGGTAGTGGGCGTCGAGGATGATCTCGAACACGCCGTCGGGCAGCGGGGCGTCCACGGCGTCCGCGATCTCGTCGGGCACGGTCCGGACCCCGCGCAGGCGGGTCTCGCCGGCGCGCCGGCTGACGATCTCGACGTCCTCCAGCTCGCCGAAGGCCTCGACCAGGCCGGTCGGCAGCACGATCGGGGTCGCGTTGATCAGGTCGGCCGACTCCGAGAAGTCGCCCAGGTAGAGGTGCCCGAGCGTGGACACGATGTACTCCTCGTCCTCGTCGCTGCCGCCCAGGTCGAAGAAGAGGAACTCGCCGATGTCCGCGTCCCGCATCGGGGCGCTCGGGACGACCGTCCAGGCCGCCTCGGCCAGTGCCGCCTCGTCCTCCTCCGAGCGGATGTAGACAGTCCGGTCGAGCGCCACCGCCTCGTCCAGCAGGTCGCCCTCGTCGGCCGTCGCCCGCCAGTCGGCCCCGGCCACCTCGGCCTCGGTCACCACCCGGAAGCTGACGTCGCTGCCGCCGGAGCCGGCCTCACCCTGCGTCGTGCGATCGGTCGCCTCCGAGTGGAGGCGGAACGTGCCCGCGTCGAGGATGGCGTCCTGCGCCCGCGACACGGCCTCCTGCGCGGTGGGACCGTCGTCCCCCGTTCCCGCCACCAGCAGGGCGGCCGTGAGCAGTGCCACCACGACCGCGGTGCCTGCCACCCACAGCGGCCACCGGCGCCCGCCACGCGAGGCCGGCAGGGGCGGTGGCGGAGGTGGGGGCGGCGGAGGCGGCGGGGGCGCCGTCGTGTACTCCATTGCCCGCTCCTAACACCCGTCAGTTGGTCCGGAGTTATATCACTACTCTTCGTGCCGGAGAACGATCTTTCCCAGCTGCTCGCCCTGGGCGAGCCGTGCGAGGGCCTTCGGGTAGTCCTCCCGGGCGAACACCTCGTCCACCTGGACCGGCAGGCCCTGGCCCATCAGCCCGGTCACCTGGTCGAACTCGGGGTACGAGCCCATCGTGGAGCCGATCACCTCGATCTGCTTGAAGAACAGCCGGGGCAGGTTGAGCTCGACCTTGGGCCCGGAGGTGGCGCCGCAGACGACCAGGCGCCCGCCGGGGCGCAGAGCCCGCACCGAGCGGTCCCAGGTGGCGGGGCCGACGCTCTCGACCACGACGTCGGCGGTCACCGGCCAGTCGGCCTCGGAGTCGAAGGCGTCCACGGCCCCGAGTGACACGGCCCGGCGCCGCTTGGCCTCGTCGCGGGACGTGGCGTAGACGGTCGCCCCCAGCCGCAGGGCCAGGGCCAGGGCGGCCGTGCTCACACCCCCGCCGATGCCCACGATCAGCGCCGTCTCCCCCGCGCTCAGCCGGGCGCGGCGCAGCATCCGCCAGGCGGTCAGGGTCGCCAGGGGGTACGCCGCGCACTCCTCCCAGGCGCGCCCGGCGGGCCGGGGCAGGACGTTGCGGGCCGGCACCACCACGCGGTCGGCATGGCCGCCCCAGCGCTGCTCGCCCAGGATCTGGAACCCGGCGCCGAGCGGCGAGTCGATCCCGTGGGCCACGATCGCCTCCACCGGGGACACCGCCGGGTTGACGACGACCTCGTCGCCCACCGCCACCCCGGCCACGCCGTCGCTCACGGCCTCCACCACGCCGGCCACGTCGCACCCGGGCACGTGCGGGAGGTGCGGGCGGGGCAGGCCGCGGGTCAGCCACAGGTCCATGTGGTTGAGGGCACTCGCCACGGGACGGACGGCCACGTCGCCCGGGCCGACCGCGGGGTCGGCGATCTCGCCCTCCCGGTAGCTTCCAGGAGACTCGTCGAGGATCCAGGCACGCATCCCGAATGTCTAGCCGCAGTTCTAGACGATGCAGATCAGCGCGTCGGGCTCCAGCCGGAGCGACAGGTTGCGCGCCTCACCGACCGGCTCGCCGTCGAGCCACACCGGAGTGGGCGAGACGAGCTCCAGTTGCACTGCGGGGCGCCGGGTCACGGTGATCTGCGGGTGGGGCACGTGGCCGCCGGAGGGCAAGCGGCGCCGAGCCTTGAGCCGGTCGACCAGGGACAGGCCGGCGGCTGCGTCCACCACGTCCAGCAGGCCGTCGCCGGGATGGGCGCGGGGCGCCACGTCCCACGGCCCCAGGAACTGGGCGTTCATGGCCGCCACCACCCGGCCCCGCCACCAGGAACGCCGGGCCACGAGGTGGGCCACGAACCAGTGCTGGCGGCCGTCCACCAGCACCGAGCCCAGGTCGACCGGCACCTGCACCGCCTCGCCGCGCTCCCAGCGGCCCTGGTCGCCCCGCCCGCCCAGCGTGCGGCACAGGTCCCCGCCGGCCAGCGCCAGCGGCGGCGGTGGCTCGCCGGCCCTACGGGCGGCCTCCACGACCCGGCGG
>JBKPRS010000213.1:0-24206 GCA_046734695.1 Actinomycetota bacterium
GGTCCAGGCGGCCCGGGAGACGGGCGTGCTGGCCCAGCTGGCGCCGCCGACGATCGCCGCGCTGCGCTCCGGGGACGTGCCCGGCGGGGCGAGGACGGCCGCTACCTGGTCCGCTGGGGCGACGACCAGGAGGGCTTCGGCGTAGCCGGCCTGGGCCTGTTCAACGAGCTCGACCGGCAGGGCTTCACGGTTCGCGGCATCAAGTTCTTCGCCTTCGCCATGGTCCCTTACCGGACGATGGACTTCGCCGACGCCACCGCGACGGTGAACACGGTCGTCGGCCCGGACCTGATCGAGAAATGGCGGAACACGCCCGGCGCCGTGGAGGTCGCCTACGCGGACCCGCGCAGCGACGAGGAGCGGGAGCGCTTCGACCGGCTGCACGACCAGGTGGTCGAGGCGATGCTCGACGCCGGGCTGGAGGACCGCGTCGCGTCGCTGGACCGGAACCTGTACTTCACGGTGTACGACCCCGGCCTGCCGCCGGACATCGCCGAGATGGCCCGGCCCCTGTTCGACATCGGCCTCCCGGCCGCGGTGTTCGTCGCCCCGCCGGAGGCCGGCTGAGCCCGGCCCTCAGCCGGGGGCGGTGCCGGCAGCAGCCCGGATGGCGGCGAGGATGCCCTGGTAGCCGGTGCAGCGGCAGAGGTTGCCGGACAGCCCGGTGCGGATCTCGTCGTCGGTCGGGTCCGGGTTGTCACGCAGGAACGCGGTGGCCGACAGCACGAAGCCGGGGGTGCAGAACCCGCACTGCAGACCGTGCTGGTCCCGGAACGCAGCCTGGACCGGGGACAGCTCGCCGTCGACGGCGACGCCCTCGATCGTCGTGACCTCGGCGCCGTCGGCCTGGACCGCGAACACGAGGCAGGACCGGACGGCCTCGCCGTCGAGCAGGACCGTGCAGGCGCCGCAGACACCGTGCTCGCACCCGAGGTGGGTGCCGGTGAGGTGGCATCGGTCCCGCAGGAAGTCGGCCAGGGTCAGCCGGGGCTCGACCGCCGCCCGGCGCTCGGCGCCGTTGACGCGCACCTCGATGGGGACCTCAGCCACCACGTGCCTCCTCGACCGCCCGGCGCCAGGCCCGGGCCACCGTCACGGCGCCCACGCGGCGCCGGTAGTCCGCCGGGGCGTGCAGGTCGGCGGGCACCTCGGACAGGTCGTCCGTGGCGGCCCGCCCCAACTCGTCGGGGACGATGTCCTCCACCGCCACGCCGATGGCCGCTGCCTCGGCCGCCCGGGCCCGCAGCGGGACCGGACCGAGGCCGAACAGCCCGATGCCGCAGCGCTCGACCCGCCCGTCGCCGTCGAGCCCGACCGCGACGCAGGCGCCGGCGAGAGCGAAGTCACCGTGGCGGCGGGCCACCTCATCCACCGCGAAGCCACAGCGCCCCTCCCACACCGGGAACGTCACGGCGGTCAGCAGGTCGCCGTCGCCGACGGCCGTGGTCCACAGTCCGGTGAAGAAGTCGGCAGCGGGCACGCTGCGGCTGCCGTCCGGGGACAGGATCTCCATGTGGGCGTCCAGGGCCAGGGCGACGGCCGGGTACTCGGCCGCCGGGTCGGCGTGGGCCAGGGACCCGCCGACCGTGCCCCGGTTGCGGATCTGGAAGTGGCCGATGAGCGGCGTCGCCCGGGCCAGCAGCGGGACCGCGGCGGCGACGTCCGCCGACCGCTCGATGGCGGCCTGGGTCGTGGCGGACCCGATCCGCACGGCGCCGTTGTGGCGCTCGATGCCGCGGATCCCTGCGACCCGGCGCAGGTCCACCAGATGGTCGAACACGGCCAGCCGCAGGGCGAGCATGGGCACCAGGCTCTGGCCGCCGGCCAGGACCTTGGCGCCGTCGCCCAGGTCCGCCAGCAGGCCCACGGCCTCGGCCGGTGTCTCGGGGGCGTGGTAATCGAACGGGGCGGGCTTCACGACGCCTCTCCCCCGGCTTCAGCGATCAGGGCGAGGACCGCCGCCGGTCCCAGCGGCAACCGGGTGACGGTCACGCCCAGCGGCGCCAGCGCGTCGGCCACCGCGTTGATCACGGCCGGCGGAGCGCCGATGGCGCCGCCCTCGCCGACGCCCTTGTACCCGCCCGGGTTGGGGGCGGGCGTCTCCACGTGGCCGTACTCGATGACCGGCACCTCGGCGATGGTGGGCAGCAGGTAGTCCATGAGCGTGGACGACAGCGGGTTGCCCTCGCTGTCGTAGGCCAGGTGCTCATAGAGGGCGCCGCCGATGCCCTGCACGCTGCCGCCGGCGATCTGGCCCTCCACGACGGTGGGGTTGATCATCGGGCCGCAGTCCTCGCTGACGATGTAGCGCAGCAGCGTGACGATCCCGGTCTCCCGGTCCACCTCGCACGTGCACACGTGGGTGGCGTTGGCCCACACGCTCATGGCGCTGGCGTGGTAGCGGCCGCTGGCCTCCAGGCCGGGCGCCACCCCGGGGGGCAACGTCGCCGGCTCGAAGTAGGCGGCCGCCGCGATCTCGGCCAACGACAGCCCGATCGACGGCGTGCCCCGCACGGCGGCCCGGCTGCCCGCCAGCTCGATGTCGTCGGGGGCGGCCTCCAGCTTGTGGGCGGCGATGGCCACGATGCGGTCGCGCAGCCCAGACGCCGTCTCGGCCACCGCCCCGGCCAGCATCGGCCCGCTGCGGCTGCCGCCGGTCCCGGCGCCGAACGGCGTGACGGCGGTGTCGCCCTGGACCGTGTGCACGTCGGCGATGTCGGCACCCAGGGCGTCGGCGACGAGCTGGACGACGGTCGTCTCCAGGCTGTTGCCGCACGACCCGCCGGCCACGTAGACGTTCACGGCGCCGGACGGCTCGATGCGGATCGTGGCGCCCTCGGTGCCGTAGAAGCCCATCCCGGTGGCGGTCGGCTCGATGTAGCTGCAGGTGCCCAGCCCGACGAGGCGACCGGCGGCACGGGCCTCGGCCTGCTCACGCCGGAAGGCGTCGAGGTCGAGGATCTCCAGCGCGTGCTCGAAGGTCTCCAGCGGGGTCACCTCGCTGTAGGCCATGCCGCTGGCGTTGGTGTAGGGCAGCTCGTCGGCGCGCAGCAGGTTGCGGCGGCGCAGCTCGATGGGATCGATCCCGGCTTCGCGGGCGGCGATGTCGAACACCACCTCCCGGGCCACCGACTCGAACTGCCACGGCCCCCGGTAGGCGGTGCGGCCCACCGTGTTGGAGTACAGGCCCGTGTAGCTGAAGCGGGCCTTCGGCACCCGGTAGGGGCCGGGGAAGAACACGCCGACCGCCGCCCCGGCGTGGACCGGCCACGGCATCGGATAGGCGCCCACGTCCTGGACGTGGTCGATCTCGGCCGCCACCAGCGCCCCGTCCTCGTCGAGCGCGACCCGCACGGCGGCGTGCTCGTGGCGGGACTGGCCGGCCGTCAGCAGGTTCTCGCGGCGGTCCTCGATCCACTTCAGCGCGGCGGGGACCTTGCGGGCCGCGAGCAGCACGCACATGTCCTCCCGCAGGGGCAGCACCTTCTGGCCGAAGCCGCCGCCGGTGTCGCGGGCGATCACCCGGACGCGGTGCTCGGGCAGGCCGAGCACCCGGGCGCCGAACGCCCGCACTTCGTGGGGGGACTGGGTCGCGGACCACACCGTGAGCTCGCCGCTGCCCGGCTCCCACTCGGCCACCACGCCGCGGGTCTCCATCGGCACGGCCAAGTACGCCTGCTGGTGGATCGTCGCCGCGGTCACGTGGGCCGCCTCGTCGAAGGCCGGGGCCAGCATCTCGGGCGGCATCCCGCCGATCTCCCCGGCGACATTGCCGGGTTGCGACTCGTGCACCAGGTGCTCGGACTCGCGGGCGGTCTCGTAGTCGACCACCGGGGGCAGCGGGTCGAGGTCGAGGGCCACCAGGTCGACGGCGTCCTCGGCCACATAGCGGTCGACGGCCACGACCAGGGCGACGGGGTCGCCCACGAAGCGGACCTCGCCCTCCGCCAGCGGCGGCTTGGGCGGGTCCGGCATCAGCGCGCCCATCGACGTGTACCACGTCTCGTGGACGTCGGGGTTGAGGTCGGCGGCCACGAACACGGCCACCACGCCGGGCAGCGCCAGCGCCTCGGAGGTGTCCACGCCCACGATGCGGGCCCGGGCCATCGGGCTGCGCACGAAGCAGGCGTGCAGCATCCCGGGCCGGACCACGTCGTCGACGAAGGTGCCGTGCCCGGTCAGCAGGCGGGCGTCCTCGACCCGCGCGATGCGGGCGCCGGCGTAGCGGGTCGTGCCGGCTGTGAGCGTGGGATGGTCCACGTCAGACGAACGTAGGCAAGGTCTCGTAGCCGCGCACGGTGGACGTGGGCGCCAGGCGGGCGTTGGGCAGGTCGACCTCCCACTCGGGGAAGCGCTTGAGGATCTCCTCCAGGGCGACCCGGCCCTCCAGGCGGGCCAGCGCGGCCCCGAGGCAGAAGTGGATGCCGTAGCCGAAGGCCACGTGGGCGCCGATCTCGCGGTGGATGTCGAACGTGTCGCCGTTCGGGAAGCGGCGGTCGTCCCGGTTGGCCGAGGCGGCGAGCAGCATCATCACGCTGCCGGCGGGGAGCTTCGTCCCCCGGACCTCGATGTCCTCGGCCACGTAGCGGGCGATGTGGGGCCCGGGCGGCTCGAAGCGCAGCAGCTCCTCGATGGCGTTGGGGATGAGCGCGGGGTTCTCGGCCAGCTCCCGGCGCTGGTCGGGATGGTCGCCCAGGACCTTGCCGGCCCAGCCGATGAGCTTGGTGGTGGTCTCCGAGCCGGCCCCGGCCACCACGGCGACGTAGGTCAGGATCTCCTCGCGGGTGAGGCGGCGCACCGTGCCGGTCTCGTCCTCGAACTCGGCCTGGAGCAGCTGGGTCATGATGTCGTCGGAGGGGTGCTCGGCCCGCCAGTCGACGTACTGGGCGAACAGCGTCCCCTGGTCGATGGCGTTCATGCGGACCTCCATCGGCTTGCCCGCCTCGGTGCGCAGCCGGGCGTCGGCGTTGTCCCGCACCTTGAGGCTGTCCGCCTCGTCGGGAATGCCCAGCAGCTTGCAGATGACCCGGGCCGGCATGTCGGCGGCGAGGTCGGCGACGAAGTCGAAGCGGTCGTTGCCCACCAGCGGATCGAGGTAGCTCGCGCACATCGCCCGGATGTCCGGCTCCAGCGCCGCCATCTTGCGGGGCGTGAACACCCGGGACAGCAGCCGGCGGTGCATCGTGTGGATCGGCGGGTCGGAGAAGATCAGCACGCCCGGCGGCATCTCGACGTCGGCCCGGATCACTTCGAGGATCCCGCCCTTGCGCGAGATGAGGTGCGAGTAGTCGGCCAGGCCGCGCTCGACGTCCTCGTAGCGGCTCACGGCCCAGAAGTCGTAGGGCTCGTTGTAGTAGAGAGGCGCTTCTTCCCGCAGCCGGCGGTACACCGGGTACGGGTTGGCGTTGATCTCCACGTCATAGGGGTCGTAGTACAGGTCGCCGGCCACTGCGGTCGTCACTGTTGGCGCTCCCTTCGCAAGCCCCGGACGGTGCTCTTTGCGCCGCCCACTATTGCTGCCAGTACTCTGACATGAAAATCCGGAGGGAACCAGGGAGGGTTGCATGGGAGAGCTGGACGGCAAGGTGGCGGTCATCACCGGCGCAGGGTCGGGGATGGCCCGGGCCGCGTCGCACGTGTTCGTGCGCGAGGGCGCCAAGGTGCTGGCCGTCGACGTCAGCGGCCGGCAGAAGGAGACCGCCGACGCGCTGGGCGACGCGGTGGTGCCGTTCCAGTGCGACGTCACCGACGAGGCCCAGGTCGAGGCCATGTTCGCCGCCGCCCTCGATGCCTTCGGCCAGGTCGATGCGGTGCTCAACGTGGCCGGCATCGCGGACGCCCGACCGCTGGCCGACGTCACCATGGACCACTACGACCGCATCATGGACGTCGACCTCCGCGGCGTCCTGCTGGGCACCAAGCACGCCATCCGGACCATGCTCCCGGCCGGCGGCGGCGTCATCGTGAACTGGTCCTCGACCGGCGGGCTCAACGGGTCGTCGATGCCGACGAGCATCTACTCGGCCGCCAAGGCGGGCGTGATCGCGGTGACCAAGGCCGCGGCCATCGAGTACGGCACGCAGGGCATCCGGGCCAACGCCATCTGCCCCGGCTTCATCGAGACCGAGATGTCCGGCGGCAAGGGCGCGGCCGAGCGCTTCCCCGCTCTCGTGGGCGGCACGGCCCTCAAGCGGGGCGGCCAGCCCGAAGAGGTGGCCGAGCTCGCCGCGTTCCTGGCCTCGGACCGGGCCAGCTTCATCACCGGCGCCATCATCCCGGTGGACGGCGGGATGACCGCCTGCCTCGCGTAGGTGCGCGAGGCGGCGCCGCCCTACGAGGGCGAGAGGGAGTTCGCGCTGTGGCACTACAGCGAGGACCCGACGCTGGCGACGTTCCGCCCGCACACCCCGGCGACCAACCCCGGCGCCCCGCCCCAGGTGTGGGCAGTGGACACCCGGCACGCGCCGATGTTCTGGTTCCCGCGGGACTGCCCCCGGGGCTGCATCTGGCCGTCGCCGCGGACGACCGCCGAGGACCGCGAGCGGTTCTTCGGCCAGAGCGCCACAGCCCGTGTCCACGTGATGGAGGCGGGCTGGCTCGACCGGATGCGGGCGTGCCGGCTCTACGCCTACCGCCTGCCCGCCGGTCCGTTCCGCCCTGACGACACCGTCGGCGGCTACTGGGTCACGACCGCCACGGTCGAAGCCACCGAGCGGGTGGCCGTCGGCGACCTGCTCGACCTCCACGCCGCTGCCGGCATCGAGCTGCGCATCACCCCGTCGATCCGGCCGTTCTGGGACCAGGTGGTCGCCTCGACCGTGGAGTTCAGCGGCTCCCGCCTGCGCAACGCCGCTCAGTAGCCGTCGCGGAGGCGGTGGTACGCCGCCCGCAGGGCGTCGCGGTCGACGGCGGTGCCGGGCTCGGCCACCACGTCGGGCTCCGGGCGCCAGGCGGCGGCCACGTCCGCCGGCTCGGTGCCGGCCAGGACCGCCGCGGCCTGGACGGCGGCGCCTCGGGCCACGGTCTCGGCGCCCGTGTGGGCTTCCACGGGGCGTCCGCTCAGGTCGGCCAGGACCTGGCGCACGGCCCGGGAGCGGGCACCGCCGCCCACCAGGACCAGCCGGCCCGCAGGGGTGAGGCCCTGGGCCACCAGCGCGTCGAGGCCGTCGAGCAGGCCGTGGATCACGCCCTCCACCGCGGCGCGGGCCAGATCGCCGCGCTCGTGGGACGTGCGCAGCCCGGCCAGGGTGCCGGTGGCGTCCGGGCGGTTGGGCGTGCGCTCGCCGTCGAGGTACGGCAGCAGCGTGAGGCCACGCGCCCCCGGCGGCGCGGCCAGGGCCAGGTCGTCGAGGCCCTCGTGGTCGCAGCCCAGCAGCGCGGCCACGGTGTCGAGCACCCGAGCGGCGTTGAGGGTGCAGACCAGCGGCAGGTAGTGGCCCGTGGCGTCGGCGAAGCCGGCCACCAGCCCCTCGGGGTCGGCGCACGGGATGTCGCTCACGGTGAACACCGTGCCCGAGGTGCCCACCGACACGGCCACGTCGCCGGGCGCCAGCCCGAGGCCCAGCGCCGCGGCCATGTTGTCACCGGTGCCGGGGCCGACCAGCGCCGGCCCGAAGCGCTCTCGGGCCTCGCCGGTCAGCCGCCCGACCGGCTCGGCCGGGCCCCGCACCTCGGGCAGGCTGGCGGCCCAGTCCCGCGAGTCGTCGACCAGCGCCAGCAGGTCGGTCCGGTACGCACCGGCCGCCGGCGACCAGTAGCCGGTTCCCGAGGCGTCGCCCCGATCCGTGGCGGCCACGCCAGTGCAGCGCAGGTTGAGCCAGTCGTGGGGCAGCAGGACGCGGCCCAACCGCTCCCAGGCGGAGGGCTCGCTGCGGCGCAGCCAGGCCAGCTTCGTGACCGTGTAGGACGCCACCGGGACCAGGCCCACCGCCTCGCTCCACGCCTCGGCGCCCAGCCGGGTGACCAGGGCGGCGGCGTCGGGCGCCGACTCGGTGTCGTTCCACAGCTTGGCCGGCCGCACCACCTCGTCCCCGGCGTCGAGCACCACCATGCCGTGCTGCTGGCCCGCCACCGCCAGCGCCTCGGCGGGACCCGCTCCGAGCTCGGCCGCGGCGCGGCCGAACGCCTCCCACCAGGCTGCCGGGTCCTGCTCGCTGCGCGGCGGCGAGGTAGGCGGGTGCGGCGCCCGAGCCGAGGCGACCAGCGCCCCGGTCTCGGCGTCGCGGGCCTCCAGCTTGGTCGCCTGGGTCGAGCTGTCGACCCCGATGACGAGCGCCACCGGGTCCTCCTCTCGAACCTGCGGCCGTCGGCCGGGCCAAACTAGCGGCATGCCGCGCCTGGACGCCCGGTGCTTGACCAAGCGCTTCGGCCGGCTCACGGTCCTGCGCGACGTGAGCCTGCGCATCGGCGCGGGCGAGGTCGTGGCGATCGTGGGCGAGAACGGCGCGGGCAAGTCGACGCTCGTGGCCTGCCTGGCCCGCATCCTCGAGCCCGAGGAGGGCGAGATCCTCCTCGACGGCGCGCCGCTCCCGTCCACGCCCGAGCAGGTGCGCCGGGCCGGCCTCGAGGTGCTGTGGCAGGACCACGGGCTCCTCGACGACCTCGACGTGGTCGCCAACGTCTACCTCGGCCGGGAGCGGGGCCGCTGGATGATCGCCGAGAGCGAGATGCGGGAGGGCACCGCGGCGGTGCTGCGCCGGGTGGGAGCGGGCAACCTGCCGCTCGACCGTTCGGTGCGGGGCCTGTCGCGGGGCCAGCGCCAGCTGGTCGCCCTGGCCCGGGCCCTGTGGAGCGATCCGCTGCTGCTGCTGCTGGACGAGCCGACCGCCTCGCTGGGCGTCACCGAGACCCGGCGGGTCCAGGAGGTGATCCGGCAGTGCCGGGACCGGGGCGCCGGCGTCCTGGTGGTGACCCACGACCTCGACCAGGTGTTCGCGCTGGCCGACCGGGTCGCCGTGCTCCGGGACGGCCGGATCGTGGCCGACGTCTCGCCCTCGGAGGTGCACCGCGACGACATCGTGGCGCTCATGTCCGGCATCGAGATGGACTCGATGGCCCGGCGCCAGCTCCAGCGCCTGCGCAGCCTGGTGGACCAGCTCTCCGACGTCGAGCCGGCGGCGTCCCTGCCCCTGATCGTGTCGGCCATGGCCGCCGCCCTCGACCAGGAGATGCTCTGCGTCCACCTGCTGGAGCCGGTGGAGTCGGGCGGCGCCGTGCTGCGCCGCACCGCCGCGGTCGGCCTGCCCGCGCCGCTGCTGGCGGTGAACGAGCGGCTGGAGCTGGGCGGGGCGGGCGGCTGCGCGGGCCTGGCCGGGGCCCGGGCCGAGGCGGTGGTGGTCGAGGACCTGTCCCGCGACCCCGCCCCCGAGCGCTACCGCCGCGCCGCGGCCGCGTCGGGCATCCGCAGCGAGTGGGCCGCGCCCATCGCCGGCACCCACGGCGTGCTGGGCACGGTGTCCGGCTTCGCCACCTCGGTGGGCGGCCCCGAGCCCGCGCAGCTGGAGCTGGCCCGCCTGTACCTCGGCTACGTGGCGTCGGCCATCGAGCGGGAGCGCCTGCTGTCCGAGGTCTCGCGGCGCAACCGCATCCTGGAGTCGCTGCGCAACATGCTCGAGGCCCTGGCCGGTCCCGACCGCGTCGTGGGCGGCCTGGCCGCCTCCTCGGGCGCGCTGCGCCGGGCGCTGGGGGCCGCGGCCGTGGGCGTGCTCCTCGAGCAGCACGGCGAGCTGGTCCAGCTCGTCCCCCAGGTGCCCGACGGCGACCACGAGGGCCTGGAGGCCCGGTTCCGCGTCGCGGCCCGGGTGGTGCTGGCCGACGAGGCGGCACGCGGGGCGAACAGTGACACGGCGCGTGGGGCGCACAGTGACACGGCGCGCGGGGCGCGCTATGTCGAGCCCGACGTGGCCGCGGTGGCGCTGCGCCACCCCGAGGGCCGGGCCGTCCTGGTGGCCCACCTGCCCGCCGGCGGGCCACCGGGCGACACGCTGGAGCTGCTCGACGACGCCACCCGCTCCCTGGCCCTGGCCATGGAGGGCGAGGCGCTGGAGCACGCCCGCCGGGAGGCCGCCGCGCTGCGCCGGTCCCAGGCCATCCAGCGCGAGCTGCTGTCCTCGCTCAGCCACGAGCTGCGCACGCCGCTCACCGCCATCCAGGGCTTCGCCTCCACGCTGCTCCAGCCCGACCTGACCTGGGACGCGGCGTCGACGGACCGCTTCCTGCGCTCCATCGCGACCGAGGGGGCGCGGCTGGAGCGGCTCGTGAGCGACCTGCTCGACTCCTCCGCCATCGAGTCCGGCGTGCTGCGCCTGCAGCGCCACTGGTGCGACCTGGCCCTGGTCGTGGAGGCCGCCCGCGGGCTGGTCAGCGACGACGTCGGCATCCGGGTCCGCACCACAGGCGAGCTGGAGCCGGTGTGGGCCGACCACGACCGCCTGGAGCAGGTGTTCGTCAACCTGCTGGAGAACGCCGTCGCGCACGGTGCGTCCCGCCACGGGGTGGACGTGAGGCTGCGCCGGGGCCGGGCGCCCGGCACAGTCGAGGTCGAAGTGGCCGACCACGGCCCCGGCATCCCGGCTGCGCTGGCCGACCGCATCTTCGAGCCGCGGGTGCGCGCCGCCGGCGACGTGGCGGGCGCCGGCCTGGGCCTGTCGATCGCCCGGGGCATCGTCGTGGCCCACGGCGGCACGCTGGTGGTCGCCCCGGCCCGGCGCGGCGCCCGGTTCGTGGTGACGCTGCCGTGCGAACCGGTCGACGCCCCCGACGCGCCCCCGGACGCGGCCTGGACCCTGGTGGACGCCCACAAGGAGCCCGATGTCGTCTGACCGCCTCACGTCGGACCGGACCACCGTCCTGCTGGTCGAGGACGACCAGAACATCGTCGACCTGGTGCGGACCAACCTCATCGCCCGGGCCCACGACGTGGTCGTGTCCAAGGACGGGATCGACGCGGTGGCGATGGTCGAGGCCCACAACCCCGACGCCGTGCTGCTCGACCTCATGCTCCCCGGGGTCGACGGGTTCGAGCTGTGCCGCGAGCTGCGGCAGCGCTCGCCGGTGGGGATCATCGTGCTGTCGGCCCGCCGGGCCGAGACCGACAAGGTGCGCGCCCTGAACCTCGGCGCCGACGACTACATGACCAAGCCCTTCGGGATCGAGGAGCTGCTGGCCCGCATCAACGCCACCCTCCGCCGCAGCCGCCCGGGCCCGGCCGAGGCGGCCGGCCCCGAGGTCGTGCGGGCCGGCGACGTCGAGATCGACCTGGCCGCCCGCAAGGTCACCAAGGGCGGCGAGCTCGTGCACCTCACGCCCACCGAGTTCGCCCTGCTGCGCGAGTTCGCCACCAACCCGGGCGTGCTGCTCACCCACGCCCAGCTGCTCCGGCGGGTCTGGGGCCACGGCTACGAGACCCAGACCGAGTACACCCGGGTCTACATGGCCCGCCTCCGCTCCAAGCTGGAGGACCCCAGCGGTCCCACCTTGTTCGTGACGGAACCACGTTCGGGCTATCGCTTCCTGGTCCCGGACCTTTAACGTTTCATTCGCGAACGTGATTCAACGTTCGCGACCTGTTCACGGATCTCGTCGTAGCTTCCGCGGGAACAGGTATCCGGGAGGGGGACCAAACACATGCACGGCAGCAAGCGTTTGTGGCGCGTACTCGCCACTCTGCTCGTCTTCAGTCTGGTCGCGGCCGCGTGCGGCGACGACGACGACGATGGCGGCAGCCAGGCCAGTGGGGACAACGAGGGGGGCAGCATCTGGGTGCTCCTGCCCGACACCGCCTCGTCCGACCGCTGGGAGAAGGACGACCGGAAGTTCTTCGGTGAGGCCTTCGAAGAAGCGGGTCTGAAGGAGGACGACGACTACCACATCGTCAACGCCGAGGGCGACGCGTCCACCCAGCAGTCCCAGGCCGAGCAGGCCATCGCCGACGGTGCCAGCGTCATCGTGCTGACCAGCCTCGACACCGGCTCGGGCGCCACGATCATCGACCAGGCCAAGGACGCCGGGGTCAAGGTGGTCGAGTACGACCGCTTCAACACCGGTGGGTCCGGCGGCGACGCCTACGTCAGCTTCGACAACGTCCAGGTGGGCGCAGCCATGGCCGAGGCCGTGGAGCCCGCGATCGACGCCCTCAACCTGAGCCCGGCCCGGGTCGTCATGCTGAACGGCGGCGAAGAGGACAACAACTCGTTCCTGTTCAAGCAGGGCTACGAGGAGACCGTCGACAAGCGGGTCGACGACGGCAGCTGGACGGTCGTGGCCGACCAGTTCGTCCCCGGGTGGGACAACCAGGAAGCCCAGACCCTGATGGAGCAGATCCTGGTCGACGCCAACAACGACGTGGACGGCGTGTTCGCCGCCAACGACGGCCTGGCCAACTCGGTCATCAACGCCATGGAGGCCGCCGGCCTGCCGCCCGTCCCGCTCAGCGGGCAGGACGCCACCGCCGCCGGCATCCAGAACGTGCTGCTCGGCAAGCAGACGGTCAGCGTCTACAAGCCGATCCAGGACGAGGCCGGCGTGGCCGCCGCCATCGCCCTGGCCCTGCGCAACGGCGACGACATCGAGAAGGCGGCCAACGACTACGAGTCGCCGCTCGCCTCCGGTGGCTCCGACGTCAACATCATCGGCATCAAGGCCGAGGACGGCAAGCCGACGGACAGCGCCAGCGGTGACGGCGTCGTCATGTACGTGGCCCTCGTGCCGATCGGCGTGACCATCGACAACGTGGCCGACACGGTCATCGCGGACGAGTTCCGCACGATTGACGAGGTCTGCACCGGCGACACGGCCAGCACCGAGTTCTGCCAGCAGAACTCGTGACCACCCCGCTCCTCGCATGTGAGGGCGTCTCGAAGGCGTTCGGCGCGGTACAGGCTCTGTACCGCGTCGACTTCGAGGTGCGGGCCGGCGAGGTCATGGCCCTCGTCGGCGACAACGGGGCGGGCAAGTCCACGCTCATCAAGTGCGTCGCGGGCATCTACCCCTTCGACGAGGGGAGTGTGTCGGTCGAGGGCCGCCGGACCGCCATCCACAGTCCCCGCGACGCCGCCCGCCTCGGCATCGAGGTCGTGTACCAGGACCTGGCGCTGGCCGACAACCTCGACGTGACCGCCAACATGTTCCTGGGACGGGAGCGCACCCGCCGCGGCTACGTGCTCGACGAGTCGAGCATGGAGCATTCGGCGCGCGAGACCCTCCAAGGCCTGTCGGTGACCACGTTGGGGTCCGTCCGCCAGACCGTGGCCGGCCTGTCCGGCGGTCAGCGCCAGGCCGTGGCCGTGGCCAAGTCCGTGATGTGGAACTCCAAGCTGCTGATCCTCGACGAGCCGACCGCGGCGCTGGGCGTGGCCCAGACCCGCCAGGTGCTCGACCTGGTGCGCCGCCTGGCCGACCGGGACCTGGGGGTGGTCATCATCTCTCACAACCTCCACGACGTGTTCGAGGTGGCGGACCGCATCACGGTGCTCCGCCTGGGCCAGCGGGTGGCCATGCTCGAACGGTCCGAGACCAATCAGCAGGAGGTGGTGCACGCCATCACCGCCGGCACGCTGGACCACGTGCCGGGGATGGCCGACGCCGCGGGGGTCGACTCGTGACCGTCGACCCCCGCACCGCTTCCGAGGTCGACGCCGCCGACGTCGTCGGCCCCGAGGACGAGCTGCCGCCGGCCGTGCCGGTGCCCGGCTTCGACGTCACGCCCGACAACCTCCGTGGCTACCTGCAGCGCTGGTGGCAAGGGGTCCGGGCCGGCGAGCTGGGCTCCCTGCCCATCATCGTCGGGCTGATCATCATCGCCATCGTGTTCTCGACGCTGGACAGCACGTTCTACGTCGAGCGCAACTTCACCAACCTGCTGCTGCAGATGGCGGCCACCGCGACCATCGGCATCGGCGTGGTGTTCGTGCTGCTCATCGGGGAGATCGACCTGTCGGTCGCCTTCGTCAGCGCGGTCGGCGGGGTGACCATGACCCTGCTGCTGCGCCCGGACGGGGCGCACTGGCCGTGGTGGGCGGCCTTGGGCCTCGCCCTGCTCGTCACCACGACCATCGGGCTGGTGCAGGCGCTGGTCATCACCAAGGCCGGCGTGCCGTCGTTCGTGGTCACGCTGGCGGGCCTGCTCATCTGGAACGGCGTGGTGCTGATCCTCACCACCCAGTACTCGACGTCGGGCACGATCCGCATCCAGGACTCGACGATCGTCGGCATCGCCAACGACTTCCTCAGCGACGCCTGGGGCTGGGTGCTGGTCCTGGTGGGCGTGGCCGCCTACGCCGTGGTGCAGCTCCAGACGGCGCGGTCACGCCGCGCCCGCGGGCTGGACGCCAAGCCGCTCGTCGTGATCGTCCTCCAGGTGGTGGGGCTGGCCCTCGTGACCGGTGCGGCCGTGTGGTACGCCAACAAGGACCGCGGCATCCCGTCGGTGACGGTGCTGGTGCTGGTCCTGTTCCTCGTCTGGTCGTTCGTGGCCTCGCGCACCCGCTTCGGGCGCCACGTCTACGCGGTCGGGGGCAACGCCGAGGCCGCCCGCCGGGCGGGCATCAACGTGGACCGGGTCCGGATCATGGTGTTCATGATCGCCGGGTTCATGGCCGGGCTGGGCGGGGTCATCCTCGCCTCGCGCCTGCGGTCCGTGGCCACCAACACCGGCGGCGGCGACCTGCTGCTCAACGTGATCGCGGCGGCGGTGATCGGCGGCACCAGCCTCTTCGGAGGCCGGGGCCGGGTGGTCTCCGCACTGCTCGGCGCGCTGGTGATCGCGTCCATCAGCAACGGCATGGGCCTGCTCAACCTGGCCACCGGCACGAAGTTCGTGATCACCGGCCTGGTGCTGCTGGCCGCCGTGCTGGTCGACTCGCTCTCGACCCGTCGGCGGGCCGCTCGCGGCGTGGTGTAGCCCTGCGCCGGCGGCCGGCAACTCTGGTTCGTCCGGGGACGGCAACGAGGCCTCCCCGGACGGGCCCAGCGTGGCTGGACCTCCGCCAGGCGCCTTTCGCTGGGGATGGCCCCCGACCCCGTCGCCTGACGGGGTCGGGGGTCTATTGGCTGAGCCCGGGCGGTCGCGTAGGCCCTACGGGACGCGTCCTGCGGAAGACGCAAGGTGCTGGACAATGTGCACAGCGATGGCGGCAGCGCCCGCGCAGAACGCGCTACGGTGCCCGGGACTGGGCAGACAGCAGGATCACCAGGGGGATCGACCATTGCGGAAGCGCAAGGTGGTCGCGCCGTCGCCGTAGAAGAGACCTCACCCGCGACAGCGATGTCTTGGGGCGCCCGGTGGCAGTGGCCGGGCGCCCCGGGGCGTCGCCCGGGTCAGCGACCGGGGTTGGGGTCGAGGCCGTCGAAGCGCCCCTCGGGGCGCAGCGGCCGGTAGGCCTCGACCACCGGGGCCAGCTCGTCGGGCGTGGCGCCGTGCATGATCACGCCGTCCACCCCGAGGTCGAACTGCCGCAGCACCCGCTCTGCGCAGCGCTGGGGGGTGCCGGTGGCCGCCGGCTCCATCCACTCCTCGGGGAGGAGCGTGGCGATGTGCTCCAGCGTGGCCGCATCGGCCTTGGCGTCGATGGCGCCCGGCACCGAGGTCACGACCGCGTCGGCCCTGAAGCGGGCCAGGATCGCAGGGTCCCAGCCGTTGGTCTTGACCATCAGGTCGCCGTAGCCCTGCAGGTAGGTGGCGAGGCGGCCGACGGTCTTGCGCAGGCGCACCTCCTCGGGCAGCCCGTCGTGGACGGTGGCGTAGCACGACCAGATCCGCACCGACGCAGGGTCCCGGCCCGCCTGGTCGGCCGCAGTGCGCACGATGTCGACTGCCCGCTCGACCGTCTCGTCGGTGAAGAACGTGTGCAGGACCACCATGTCGTAGGCGCGGCCGGCCAGCGCCAGGGTGCGGGGCCCGAACGCGGTGATCCCGAGGGGGATGTCCTCGGAGAAGTCCGAGTCCAGGTGGAGGACCGGCCAGGCCCCGGCCGGCCCGTCGTGGCCGAGCACCAGCTCGCCCTGGAACAGGCGACGCAGCAGCCCGGCGATGTCCTCCAGCTGCGCGGTGGTGATCCGGGGGATGCCGTAGGCGTCGAACAGCGGGCCGATGCCCCGCCCGAGGCCGAGCGTGAACCGGCCGCCGGTCAAACGGTGCATGGTGGTGGCGTAGGACGCCAGCACCGCCGGGTGGCGGGTGTTGTGGTTCGTCGCGGCGGTAGCCACGCCCAGCGTGTGCGAGACCGCGCCGACGGCCCCCGACAGGGTCACGCCCTCCTTGATGTTGAACCGCTCCGAGATGAATGCGCTGCCGAGCCCCAGCGACTCGGCCTTGGGCACCTCCTCGAACAGCTCGGCCGGTGACTTGGGCGCACCGGCGAGCGTGTAGAACCCGAGCTCATTGAGCTGCGACATCGGGTCTTCCCTTCCCCCAGCTACTTTCTGAAGATGTTTGGGAAACTAGCTCTCGGCGGGGCCGCGCTCATCCTGGGAGCCGCCGCGTGCTCCGGCGGCTCCGACCGGGACCGGGCCGGCGGGCTCACGTCCGCGACGACCGTCGCGGAGGCCAGCCCCGACGCCGCGGCGTGGCCGACTGCCGGCCGCGACCTCGCCAACTCGCGCGCCGTTCCCCAGGCGCGCTTGACGAGTGACACGATAGGTCAGGCCGCCGACCTCTGGCGGACGTCGCTGCCCGACGCCGGTGCCCTCTCGACCGCGCCGCTCGTGGTGGACGGCACCGTCTACCTCCAGGGGGCCTCCGGCCAGGTCGTGGCGCTCGACCTGGCCAGCGGCGAGGTCCGGTGGTCCAGGGAGGCCACCGGGTTCAACATCGGGCCGTTCGGTGTGGCCGTCGACGACGACCGGGTCTACGCGCTCGACGGCTAGCAGGGCGTCCTGGCCCTCGATCGGCGGGACGGGACCGAGCTGTGGTCGACCGACGTGACGGCCACGCCCACCCTCGGCATCGACATCCAGCCCGTCGTGGTCGGCGACCTCGTGCTGGTGAGCTCGGTGCCGGTCAGCGTGCAGGGCATCTACACCCCCGGCGACCGCGGCGTGATCCAGGCGCTCGACGCCGCCACCGGCGCGGTCCGCTGGAGCTTCGACACGGTCGAGGGCGACCTGTGGGGCCATCCCGAGGTCAATTCCGGCGGCGGGGCCTGGTACCCCCCGGCGGTGGACGAGGAGCGGGGGCTGGCCTACTTCGGCATCGCCAACCCGGCGCCGTTCCCCGGCACGCCGGAGTGGCCCAACGGCTCCAGCCGCCCGGGCGACAACCTCTACACCGACTCCGTGGTGGCGCTCGACCTGGCCACCGGCGCCCTGCGCTGGTACCACCAGGTGACACCGCACGACCTGCTGGACCGGGACCAGGTCCACGTGGTGCTGGCCGAGGTGGACGGCCAGGATGTCGTGGTCAGCGCGGGGAAGTCGGGCGTGCTGGTCGGCCTCGACCCCGACGACGGCACGGTGCTCTGGGAGCAGGAGATCGGCCGGCACACCAACGACGACCTCGACGCCCTCCCCGGGCCCACGGAGGTGGCGCCCGGGACGTACGGCGGGGTGCTCACGCCGCCGTCCAGCGCCGGTGGCGTCGTCTACGCCGCCGTGGTGAACGCCCCCGTCACGCTGAAGCCCGACGAGCCGTCCTACTTCGGGGCCGAGATGGGCCAGGCCGACGGCGAGGTCGTCGCCGTGTCGGCCGGTGACGGCGAAGTGCTGTGGTCCACCGCGGTGCCGGGCGATCCCCTGGGCGGCGCCGCGGTGGTGGGCGACCTGGTGGTGACGGCGCTGCTCGACGGCACGCTCGTCGCCCTCGACCGGGACAGCGGCGAGATCGTGTGGACGGGCGACGCCGGGGGCGGCGTCAACGGCTGGCTGGCCGCGCTGGACGACCGCCTGATCGTCCCGGTCGGCATGGGCGACCCACCGTCCGTGCTCGCCTTCGGCCTCCGTCAGTGACGGTTGTGGGCACGACCGGCCGGATCGACGTCATCCGATTAGGGTGCGCGGGATGCCGGTGGGCCACGGAGCGGCCGGGAGCGAGCTCATGCTGCCGGCCGCCAAGCTGGTCATGACCGTCCTCGGCGACTACTGGTTCGGCGTGGACGAGTACGTGCCCTCGGCGGTGCTGGTGGCGGTGCTGGCCGAGTTCGGGATCGGCGAGGACGCGGCCCGGGCCGCCTTCAGCCGCCTGTGCCGCGAGGGCCGCATCGAGCGCTCCAGGGACGGCCGCCGCACGGCGTACCGGCTGGCCGAGGCGGCGCGGGCCGCGGCCGCGGAGCGCGGCCGGGCGCTCGTGGCCTTCGGGGCCGGGCCGGTGGCGTGGGACGGGCAGTGGACCTGCGTCGCCTACTCGGTGCCCGAGTCCGACCGCGCCCGCCGCACCGCCCTGCGGGTACGGCTGCGAGAGCTCCGCATGGGACCGCTGTTCGACGGGCTGTGGGTCTCGCCGCATGCGATCGTGGCCGAGATCCACGCCGCATTGGGACAGGCCGGGGTGGAGGAGGCCGTCGTGCTGCGGGCGGCCGAGGTGCCCCGGGCCGGCGGATCCGACCTGCTCGACGCCTGGGACCTCGGCGCCCTGCGCACCGGCTACGACGAGTTCGGCGAGGTGGTGGCGGCCATCGAGGCCCGGCTGGGCGGGGGCGC
This sequence comes from Actinomycetota bacterium, assembly GCA_046734695.1. Taxonomy (GTDB): domain Bacteria; phylum Actinomycetota; class Acidimicrobiia; order Acidimicrobiales; family VFJN01; genus ZC4RG19. The sequence continues at coordinate 18,631 of JBKPRS010000213.1, forward strand.
CCTTCCCCCGGCCGAGGCGCTGGTGGCCCGCACCGACCTCATGGCCCGCTGGCGCACGCTGGCCGGCGCCGATCCCTACCTGCCGGGCGTGTTGCTGCCGGCGGACTGGCCGCTGGCCGGGGCCCGCCGCCGCTTCGCCGATGCCTACGACGCGCTCGGCCCGCTGGCCGAGCTGCGGGTGCGGCAAGTGGCGGAGGCCGCAGGCGGCGACCTCGGGCGGGGCCCGCGGCACCATCGCCTCGCCGAGCTGGCGTGACCGCCTTCGCCTCCCTGGCGGTGCCGAACTTCCGGCGCTGGTTCGTGGGCCAGACGCTGTCGAGCATCGGCGCCTGGTTCCACACGCTGGCGCTGGCGCTGGTCGCGCTCGACCTCACCGGCCGCGGGACTGCGCTCGGGGTCATCGTGGCCCTGGGGTGGCTCCCGCTGCTGGTCGCCGGCAGCCACGCGGGCGCGCTGCTCGACCGCCGCGACCTGCGCCGGGTCCTGATCGCGACCAACGCCGTCGACACCGCGCTGGCCACGGGCCTGGTGGTCGTGGCGGCCACCGGGCGGCTGAGCATGTGGTGGCTGGGGGCGTTCTCCCTGGCGTTCGGGATCGTGCTCGCAGTCGAGCGGCCGGCCACGATGCTGATCCCGGTGGAGCTGGTCCCCCCGCACCTGGTGTCCAACGCCCTGGGGCTCAACTCGATGACGCTCTCGCTGGCGCGGCTCCTGGGCCCGGCGCTGGCCGGGATCACGCTGATGCTCACCGGTCCCGCGTGGTGCTTCGCCGCCAACGCGGCCTCGTACGTCGTCGCCCTGGTGTCGGTGGCCCGCCTCGACGTGTCCGCCCTGTTCCCGCGGCCCCGCGGCGAGGGCCGGCGCGGCCTGGTCCGGGAGGGGTTCGCCTACCTGGCGGGGCGACCCCGGCTGCGGTCCGTGCTGGTCGCCAACGCGGTCATGGGGGTGCTGGCCTTCAACTCCCTGGTCGTCCTGACCGCCGTGGCACGGCTCCGCTACGGCGGTGGCGGCTTGGCCGTGGGCGTGACCCACGCGGCCAACGCCGCCGGCGCGGTGGCCGGCGGGGCGCTGGCGGGCGCCACCCTGGCCCGGATGAGCCGGCGGCTCGACCTGGTGTGCCTCGCGCTGGGCGGGTCGATGGCGGCCATCGCGCTGGCGCCCACGCTGGGGCTGTTCGTGGCCCTGGGGCCGCTGCTGGGGCTGACGCTCGTCGCCCACCAGGCGGCCGTGCTCGACGCGTGCCACCGGCTGGCCCGACCCGACATGCTGGGCCGCATGGTGAGCCTGGTCACGCTGGGCGCCCAGGGGACGACGCCCATCGGCAGCGTGATCATCGGCGTGGTCATCGACGCCTGGTCGCCCCAGGCCGCGCTCTGGGTCGGGGCGGCCTCGTGCGCGGTGGGCGCCGGGATCCTGGCCGCCGGGTCCCCGACACTCGACAGGTTGAGCGTTGACCGTGCGTGATACCGTCATCTTTCGAGCCGGCTGGGCCGCTGAACGGGGGTTCGACGGTGGGGACGATCACGAGCGTCGAGGGGCCGCGCCCGGGCACGACCGCCATCGGCCGGGCCATCGCCGAGCACGGCTACCGGGAGGACGAGTACGTCGTGCGGGGGACGGCCGACCTGTACGCCCACGACGGCGACTGGCGCCCCGTCCTGCACCGGCCCGACGTGCCGTTCGTGACCCGGGTCCTGGTGCGGCGGCCGGTGGACGCGGTGGCCGCGACCGGCTCGGTCGTGATCGAGCCGCTGCACCCGTCGGGCGACATGGCCTCGGCGTGGTCCCGCACCGGGCGCATGCTCACACGGGAGGGCTGGTCGTGGGTGGGCGTCACCCAGGACGTGGCCGGCCTGGCCGCCACCAAGGCCGGCGATCCCGAGCGCTACGGCGAGCTCGACATCCCCGAGGCCGGGCTCGGCTTCGACATCGTGGCCCAGGTGGCGTCGTGGCTGTGGACCGGGGCGGTCGAGGGGCTGGCGCTCGACCACCTGTTCATGACCGGCGCCTCCTACACGGGCACGTTCCAGCGGGTGTTCCTGGGCGAGGGGTTCCACGCCCGCGCCCGGCGTCCCGACCGCGGCCCGGCCGTGGAGGGCTACCTGATCCAGATCTCCTCGGGCGGCTTCCTGCTCGGCGGCTACCACCCGCTCAGCGCCGCGTCCGAGCGCCCGCCCGCCGAGCATCCGGCCCGCGTGATCCGGCCCGCCGGCGTCCCGGTCATCGAGCTGCTGAGCGAGAACGAGGCCGAGACCAACGTGCCCGCCCGCCGCGAGGACAGCGACGCCCCGGACGACCGCTATCGCCTCTACGAAGTGCCCGGCGGTCGAGATGCTCACGGACCCCGACGCCGGCCCCCACAGCGCCATCCCCGGCTCGCTGCCGTGCGCCCGCGACGAGCACGGCAACGCGCTGGGCGGCGTGCGCATGCCCGAGGTCGACGTTCCCGTCGCCTCGTACTACCCCCACTCGACCCTGCTGGAGCCGGCGTCGGCCGGTCCCCCGGGCCGCCGGCCGATCCCGCTCGGCTCGATCATGGGCGCGATGACCCCGTTCCCGCCCGACAAGCTCCGCAAGCTGTACGGCACCCGGGACGCCTACCGCGAGGCCTACGCCCGCTGCACCGCAGAGCTCGTGGCCGGCGGCTGGATCCTCCCTGCCGACGCCGACCGCATGCTCGCCGGCGCGGCCGAGCTCACGTTCGAGGTGTGACCGGCGGCGGGTCGCCGTCCTCGACCGCCGCCACCAGCTTGGCCATCAACCAGGTGATCGCGTCGGTGGCCTCGTTCGGCGGCAGGCCCCAGGCGCCGACGAGGCGCTCGTAGGACGGCAGGTTCCACAGGACGTCGAGCAGCGCAGCCAGCGTGGCGTGCTGGGCGTCGGTCCATTGGGGGGCGGCGGACGAGACCGCTCGCAGCAGGGCGGTCCGCCGGCGCTCGTCCACCGCCACGAACGTCGGGTCGGCCGGCTCGGCCACGCTGGCCCGGACCGCGAACGACGGGAGCGAGGCGAAGATCCGGGCGGTGACCTCGGCCAGCGTGTCGAGCTCGACGTCCTCGTAGGTGATGCCCGCCTCTTCCTCCAGGCGCTGCATCACCGCGTCGTGGAGGTGGCGCTCGCTCGGGAAGTGCCGGTACACGGTGCGCTCCCCCACCCCGGCGCGCTCGGCCACGGCCCGGAACGTCAGGCCCTGCCAGTCCCAGCTGGCGAAGCCGTGCACCAGGTCCGAGCCGGCGCGGACGATCCGCTCGCGCGTCTGGGCCGCCCGCTGGCGGCGGACGGGACTGTCGTAGCGCCTTGACACGCTGTCCATAATCCGCGACAGGTTACTGCCGCGAATTCTAGGGAGGGGGACGGGTGCCGACGGATCGTGACCTCATGGCCGCGGCGATGGCGGAGACCGGGCTCGACGACTTCGGCGACGACTCGTTCCGGGAGGGCCTGGAGATCCTGGTGCGGTCGCTCGGCGCCGAGGCGCGGTTGAACGCCGCGGGCGAAGGGTTCCTCTATCCCCGCATCACCGGGCACCTGGCCCAACGCCTCCAGGTCGAGGACTGGTACCGGCGGCACCCCGAGATCGACGAGGTGCCCATCGTGGCGCCGCTCATCGGGCTCAGCCTGCCCCGCACCGGCTCCACCGCGCTGTCGTTCCTGCTGGCCCAGGACCCGGGGGTCCGCTACCTGCGCCAGTGGGAGTCGTCCCGCCCCTGCCCGCCGCCCTCGACCGTCGCCGGCCGCGACCCTCGCATCCCGCAGGCCGCGGGCGAGACCGCCGGGACCCGGGCCCACGTTCCCAGCGACGCCGAGGGGCCGATGGAGTGCCTCGACCTCATGGCCCTCGACTTCAAGACGCACATCTACCAGGCGTTCGCCCAGATCCCGTCGTACTCGGCCTGGCTGCTCGACGCCGACCTCACGTCCACCTACCTCTACGAGCGGCGGGTGCTGAAGCTGCTGCAGTGGGGCGAGCCCGCCCGGCCCTGGCGGCTGAAGACACCTGCGCACGTCCTGTTCCTCCTCTACCTAGACCGGGCCTTCCCCGACGCCCGGTTCGTGATGACCCACCGCGACCCCACCGACGTGATCCTGTCGGTGGCGGGCGTCTACGCCGACATCGCCGGGACGTTCACCGACGACCTCGACCTCGCCTACCTCGGCGAGCTCAACGTCGAGCACTGGTCGACAGGCATGGACCGGGCGCTCGCCTTCCGGGCCGCGGGCGCCGGCGACCGCTTCTACGACATCGACTTCCAGGCCGTGCAGGCCGATCCGATCGGCGAGGTGCGCGGCCTCTACGCCTGGCTGGGCGAGCCGGTGAGCGACGAGTTCGAGGCGGGGATGCGGGGCTGGTGGGCCCGCAACGCCGAGAACCGCGAGCCGAGCCCGCAGCTGGACCCGGCGGCGTTCGGGCTCGACCTCGACGCCGTCCGACCTCTGTTCGCCGACTACGTCAGCCGCTCCCGGGAGTGGACCACGAGATGAGGTACTGACCCCATGGCCTTCGACCTCACCGGCGGGATCGACCCGGCCCGCGAGCACGTCTTCGCCCAACGGCCCGACAACCCCGAGATGCGCGACTCGGTGAGCTTCTGGGTCTCCGACGACCGGGGCGCGCTGGGCCTGCCCCGGATCGGGATCGAGGCGGTCGCCTCCCAGTGGACCGAGCACGGGCTTCAGGCCAACGTGGCGTTCCCCGACGGGCGGGTGTTCCGGTTGCGCACGGACGGTCCGGCGTGGCCCGTCGAGGGTCCCGAGGGCCGCCCGACGGTGCTCGGCGCCGGTCCGCTCGGCTTCCGCTGCGTCGAGCCGTTCCGCACCTGGACGATGACGTTCGCGGGCCCGGCCACGCAGACGTCGAGCTTCGACCTGGTGGAGGGGCGCAGCGACGGCCCCCTGGTCGACGTGGCCTTCGAGGTCGAGGCCACGATGGCGGTGCCGCCGTGGATCCAGGGCTCGCTGCAGAGCGACGCCGCCGCCTCACTGGAGACCGCCATCGAGGGCGACTTCATGGGCGGCCCCCGCTACGAGCAGCTGTTCCGAGCCACCGGCACCGTGCGGGTCGGCACCGAGGAGCACGCGTTCACCGGGACCGGCCTGCGCATCCGCCGCCAGGGCGTGCGGCACCTGGCCGGCTTCTGGGGCCACTGCTGGCAAGCGGCGCTGTTCCCCAGCGGGCGAGGGTTCGGCTACATCGCCTACCCGCCCCGGCCCGACGGCGAGCCGACGTTCAACGAGGGCTACGTGTTCGACGGCGATGGCGACCTGATCCCCGCCCGCGTGGTCACCGCCCCGTGGCTCACCACCCTGGTACCGCTGGGCGCCGATGTGTCCCTCGAGCTGGAGACCAACCGCGGCCCGGTCCGCATCGAGGGCGAGACGATCGTGTCCGCCTTCGACATCCACCACGACGACAAGATGCTGGCCACCCAGCAGCTCAAGCAGGAGATGCCGAGCTTCCCGGCCCTCCATCAGGGCGGCGTCCGCTACCGCTGGGACGGCGAGGAGACCTACGGCATGATCGAGCGCTCCTACCCCCTGGACAAGATCACCCGATCTGCTTGACCCGACCGGGCCTC
>JBKPRS010000214.1:0-7551 GCA_046734695.1 Actinomycetota bacterium
CGCTCCCTCGTCGGTGTCCAGGTGGATCCGGACCGTCGTCGCCATCTGCCCCGTGCCCACCTGCTCGGTCCGCAGCGACCGGATCCGGGCTTCGCCGGACGAGGCCGCCAGCGCGGCCGCCAGCCAGTCCGGCGTGAGTCCCTCGACCCCGGCCACCACCGCGGGGTCCGGTCTGGCGATGGACGACGTCACGGCCGCGTCACTCCCCGGCCAGGAAGTCGAGGACCTCGGGCAACGCCGAGCGGTCCTGCAGCATGAAGATGTGGCCGCCCTCGTAGAGCCGCAGCTCGGCCCGCGGCACCCGGGCCGCGATGGCCTCGCCGTTGGACACGGGGGCGATGCCGTCGTAGCGGCCGCAAGCGACCAGGGTCGGGCAGTCGATGTTGCCCAGGCGGTCCGTCACGTCGTGGTGGGAGCGGGCCTCCAGCTGGGCCAGCTCGCCGCGGCGCACCTCGGGGTCCGTCGAGCCACGGCGGCGCTGCGCCATCATCTCGGCGATGGCCTGGTCGCGGGGATGCTCGGCCAGGAACTCGGGCGTGTAGCGGGTGTCCGTCAGTCCCAGAAGCGCCGCGGCCCGCTCCTCGTCGGGCAGGCCGGCCAGCTTGTGGAGCGGGTACGACGCCCCGCCGGCGCCACCCGGGGAGGTGCACAGCAGTGCCAGCCGGGAGACCCGCTCCGGCCAGGTCACGGCCAGCTCCTGGGCCACCATGCCGCCGAAGCTGATGCCCATCACGCGGGCCTGCTCCCAGCCCACCGAGTCGAGCACCGCGGCGGCGTCGGCCGCGTAGTCGGCCATCGTGTACGGCCCGGGCGGGATCGACGTCCTGCCGAGCCCCCGCTGGTCGTGCGCCACGACGTCGAAGCGCTCGGCCGCGATGTCGAGGAGCGGGCCCACCGCCGCCAGCGTCTGGCCCGACCCGTTGAGGAACAGCAGCGGCGGCCCTTCCCCGCGCCGCTCGACGTAGATGTCGATACCGTGGGCTGGCACGAAGGTATCCAGTGTCCTGCTCCTAGTCCGGGGAGGCCGGCCCATGGGGATCAACCGCCTGAACCATGCCGTGCTGTACGTCCGGGACGCCCAGCGCTCGGCGGAATTCTATGAGGACGTCCTCGGCTTCCGCCGGGTGTCGGTCGGCCCGGCGAAGTTCACCGGGGCCGTGTTCCTCCAGGCCCCGGGCTCGACCAACGACCACGACCTCGGGCTGTTCTCCATCGGCGAAGCCGCGGCGCCGTCGGGCGCGGGGCGATCCAGCGTGGGGCTCTACCACCTCGCTTGGGAGGTCGACACGCTCGACGACCTGAGCGACCTCGCCACCAGGCTGCGGGAGAAGGGCTCGCTGGTCGGGTCCAGCGATCACGGCACGACGAAGAGCCTCTACGCCAAGGACCCCGACGGCATCGAGTTCGAGGTGGCCTGGATCGTGCCCGCCGACCGGCTGGACGACGAGGCCCTCACGGCCCGCACCACGATCCGCCCGCTGGACCTCGAGGGCGAGAAGGCCCGCTACGGCGCCTACACCCATGGCGGCGTGGGCATCTCCCGACCCGCCCCCGCCTGACCCACCCGGGCGCCCCGACCCGGGACCCCGGGACCGGCACCCGCGCGGCATGAGCACTGCAGCGCTGTTCCACGCGCCGGGCGCCCCGACCCAGGAGGTGACGGGCCCCAGGCGGACGCGCTGCGGGGAGGCGCGCAGCGCCTCCCCGCAGATCGATCATCGGAAGAATCCTGCTCGGCCGAATGCACCGGGAGGGACAAGGCCCCAGCAGACGAGCAGGTGGTGGACTGGTTGGACTCCACCAAGTGGTCCGACTAACCGCTTAGCGGCCAGCCACCTCCAGGGTCCCAGAACTACCGTCATTCATGTTTGGACCACCTCCCTTCTCTGGTGGTCGCAATCTATCAACGGCCACCACCGTCGCGGCGGCACCTTTTCACGCCAGCAGCCCGGCGCCGAGGATGTCCCCTCGCTCCCGGGCGCCCGGGAGGGCGAAGTAGAAGCCTCCGCCCTCGGGGCGGATGTACTCCTCCAGGGGCTCGCCGGCCAGCCTGGCCTGGGTGTTCAGGAACTGGGACAGCCGGCGCTGGAACGACACGAACGCCAGGCCCTGGTCCAACTGCCCGGCGGCGTCGAAGCCGCGGGAGAAGTTGAGCCCGGCCCGCAGGATCAGGTCGTCCGCCGTCGCGGCCGTCCGGGGGTTGGCCAGGCGGATGTGGGCGTCCAGCGGGGTCACACGGCCATCGGGGTCACGGGCGTAGTCGGGGGTGTCGGTCTCGACCGAGCCCGAGAAGGGGGCGCCGGTGTCCTTGCGGCGGCCGATGATCGCCTCCTGCTCGGAGAGCCGGGTGCGGTCCCAGAACTCGACCAGCATGCGGATGACCCGCACGACGTGGTAGCTGCCGCCGACGGTCCAGTCCGGCTCGCCGTCGCCCTGCTGGACCCAGACGTAGCGGTCCATCACGCCGGCGTCGCCGGTGTCCAGGTTGGCGGTGCCGTCGATGAAGCCCATCAGGTTGCGCTGCCCCGCCCCGCCCGGACGGGTGTCGGCCGCCGAACGGCGGTTGTAGCCATCGAGCATCCAGTGCAGCGCCAGCGTCCCACGGGTGGCGCGGTGGAGCTGGCGCAGGGCGAAGAGGTTGAGATCCTCGTGCGCGCTGGTGAGCGTGAGCAGCAGGTCGCCGTGGGAGCGGGCCGGGTCGAGGCGGTCGTTGGCCAGGAACGGCATCCGCTCCAGCGCGTTCGGACGCCGGTCGGCCAGTCCGAACCGGTCGTCGAACAGCGAGGCGCCCACCGACACCACCACGGACAGGTCCGCGGGCGGGGGCGGGTTGCCCACGGCCCCGGTGTAGAGCGGCGGGAACGCCGGGTCGCGGTCCTCGTAGGGCTCCCCCGACATGAGCCGGTCGATCTCGCCGGTCAGGGCGGCGAAGGTGTCCCGCAGCTCGGACCGGCCGGCCGCGGTCACCGTGAACGCGGCCATCAGCCCCTGCTGGTTGCCCGGGTGGGTGATCCCGGTCTGGTGGGGACCGCGGAACCGCAGGTAGCGCGGCTCCGCGGCGGCCGCCGGAGCATCGGGACCGTCGGACCCGGACCCGCACCCGGCGGCCGCGGCCGACAAGCCGGCGGCGGCGCCGGCGGTGGCCAGGCCGCCGGCCAGGAACCGGCGGCGCGAGACGTCGCCCATGGCCAGGACGGCGGGGTCAGCTCTCGAGCCCGAGCACGCCCGCCACCGAGGCCAGCTTCTCCGACAGCTCGGCCAGGGTGGTCTGCATCTCGGTCTTGTCCGCGTCGGTCAGGGCGCTGTAGTGCTTGTAGCCGCTGCCCTCGCGGTAGGCGCCCAGCTGGCCGTCGAGCTCGTCGAACAGGCCGTCGATCGTGGTGACCAGGTCGGGGTCCTCCGCCTGCAGCGCCGGGGTCAGCAGGTCGAAGCCCTGGCGCGAGCCCTCGACGTTGGCGGCGAAGTCCCACAGGTCGGTGCCCGAGTAGCGGTCCTCCTCGCCGGTGATCTTGCCCCCGGACACCTCCTCGATCAGCTCGGCGGAGCCCACCGCCAGCGCCGCGGGCGGGATCTCCAGGCCGGCCAGCTCCGTCTTCAGCGTCTGCAGGTCGGCATCGAGCTGGTCGGCGAACGGAGCGCCACCCGAGGTCGTGTTCTGGCTCCACAGGAGGTACTCCAGGCGGTGCCAGCCGGTGAAGTCGGGATCGTCCACGCCTGCGAAGTCGTCGACCCGGGCGTCGACCGAGCCGTCGATCTCCTCGACCAGGCCGGCGATCGGCTCGATGCGCTCCCAGCCCTGGCGGGACGGGGCGTAGGCCGCCTTCGCCGCCTCCAGGTCGCCGGCCCGGACCGCGTCGGTGAACACCGTCGTGGCGGCGATGGTGTCGTCCACCTGCTGGGAGACGTAGCCGCTGTAGTCGTCCAGCGCGCTGAGCACGAGCGCGTTGTCGGTCTGCGAGCCCTCGACCTCGTCGCCGATGCCCGACCCGGACCCCGCTCCGGCACCCTGCTCGTCGCAGTTGCTCCCCGACCCGGCGCTCGAACCGGACCCGGACGCAGGCGCCGATGCGGATCCGGACGCGGACGCCGACGCCTGGTCGCTGGCCGGCTCGCAGCCCGAGTCCCGCACCTTGGAGCCGTCGTCGTCGCCGCAGGCAGCGGCTCCCACGACCAGCACGAGCGACAGCGCCGCGGCGGCGGTGTATCGATGTCGGACCACATTCCCTCCTGCATCCCCTGAGCGGACGGCATGCTAGGCATGCCTATCATCGAAGGCAAGGCGGCCTGAGCGAGGGAGGTGGGGCGCCGGCAACCCGGCCGGGCCGGCCGAACGGGGCGCGCGGCCCGGCCCGGAGCAGGCATGGTTGGGGGGAGGCGTGATTTCGCCCCTACGAACCCGCAACGGAGGGAGCCCCGATGAGCGCGTTCACCGCCGGGGAGATCCAGTACCTGACCACCCAGACGATGGGCCGGCTCGCGACGGTGGGCCCGGACGGGCGCCCGCACATCGTGCCCCTGACCTACGTGTACAACGCCGACGAAGACGCCATCGACCTCGGGGGGATCGACTTCGCCAACTCCAAGAAGTTCCGTGACGCCAGGTCGAACCAGCTGGTGACCTTCCTCGTCGACGACTTCTCCCCGACCGAGGCCCACGCGGTCGAGATCCGCGGCGACGCCGAGATCCACGAGACCGGGGGTTCGACCATCAACCCCCGCATCCAGGGCTTCGTCGAGCAGTTCATCCGGCTCCGCCCCCGCCACATCGTGAGCTGGGGCTGCGATCCGGGGACCGGCATGACGCCGGACGGCTTCAAGCACAGCTCGCGACGCGTCGGATAGGGACGGGCGTGGAGCTGATCGAGACGCTGCGCACGACCGGCGCGGTGCGGGAATTCACCGCCGAGCCCGTCCCCGACGACGTGCTGGCCCGGGTGCTCGACACGGCCCGCTTCGCCCCCAGCGGCGGGAACCGCCAGGGCTGGCAGGTGGTGGTGGTCCAGGACCCCGACACCCGCCGCACCCTGCGGGACCTGTACCTGGGCGGCTGGTACGAGTACCTGGCCATCATGATGGCCGGGCTCACCCCGTGGGCCCCGGTGACCGACCGGGAGGCAGAGGCCCGGGCGATGGAAGGCGCGCCCCAGATGGCGGCCCAGGCCGCGGGTCAGCGGGGCGGCATGGCCGAGCACCTCGACGAGGTGCCGGTGCTGCTGGCCCTGTTCGCCGACCTGCGGGGCCTCGCCGCGGTGGATCGGGACCACGACCGCTACACGTTCGCGGGCGGGGCGTCGATCTATCCGTTCGCCTGGAACCTGCTGCTGGCGGCGCGGGAGGAGGGCCTCGGCGGGGTCATCACCACCATGCCCATCCGCCGGGAGGCCGAGGCCAAGAAGCTGCTCGGCGCGCCCGACCACTTCGCCCTGGCGGCCGTGATCGCGCTGGGCCACCCCGTGCACCAGCCGCGCCGGCTGCGGCGCGCCGCGGTGGCGGAGTTCACCCACGTGGACCGGCTCGACGGCCGGCCGTTCGGGACCTGAGCGCTAGCTGCGCATCTGGCCGAGCAGGCGCAGGACGTACCAGAACAGCAGCATCACCGAGGCGAAGAGCTGGACCGACGCACCCACGTGGGCCTCGGTCGGGTAGCGCCGCAGGATCGTCTGGGTCTGGTACAGGATCGAGCCCCCGGCGAGGGCGATCATCGCGACCGAGAACCAGATGCCCAGGGAGAGGCCGAAGAAGACCGCGGCGATGATCAGGCCCAGGGCGCAGAAGCCCGCCCACATCAGGATGGGCCGCATGAACGACAGGTCCCGGCGGGTGGTGAACGCCACCGCGCTCAACCCGGCGAAGCCCACGGCGGTGATGAGGGCCGCGGCCATCACCGTGCTGGTGCCGCCGGACTGGACCGAGAAGAAGTAGTGGAGGAACGGGGCGAAGATCACGGCCTCGGCCGCGGCCAGGCCGAACAGGCCGAGGTACTGGCGGGAGGGGTTGAGGATGTCGTGGGCGGCCGACGTGGCCAGCCACTGCACGATCATGAACCCGCCCAGGATGAGCAGCCAGCCCGAGCCGCGCTGAGCCAGGAAGTTGTAGAGGCCCTCGGCGACGCCGAGGTTGATCAGGAGAGCTTCGAAGAGCACGAAGGCGAAGACCGCCGCCACCAGGTGCTGGTAGACGCGGATGATGAACTCGCCTCGGACGACCTCGTCGAACGTGGCGACCGGGCGGTAGCCCACGGGCGCAGCAGACATGCCTTCCTCTCTGGCGGCCGGCACCACGCCGGACGCGCGAGTCAGCGTACCGCCCCTGGGCAGGCAGCCGGTATGCGGTCGGTGCCCCCGGCAAACGCACCCGGCCGGATCGTGGTCCCCTGACCACAAGGGGCGCGAAGGTCATGCGAGGGGTTGGAACGTGATTAAAGTGCCGCCCACGGAAGCCACCCGTGAGCTCGACTTTCCCACGCTGCTGGACGCGGCGATCGCCGGTGAGCAGAAGGCGCTCACCGAGATCTTCCGCGCCTACCAGCCGCGCCTGCTGCGCTACCTGCGCGCCCAGGAGCCCGGGATGGCCGAGGACCTCGCCGCCGAAGTGTGGCTGGCGGTGGCCCGCGGCCTCGGCCGCTTCCGAGGCGACGAGACCGGATTCCGGGGCTGGCTGTTCACCATCGCCCGCCACCGGCTGATCGAGCATCGCCGCCGCAACGCCCGCCGCCGCACAGAGCTGCTGTCGAACGATCGGATGGACGGTCCGATCGAGCGGGGCATGGGCGGCGACCCGGCCTGGCTGGTCCTCGAGCAGCTGGGCGTCCAGGAGACCGTCGAGATGCTGGTGCGAGGGCTGCCCGCCGACCAGGCGGAAGCCGTGCTGCTCCGGGTCCTCGGCGGATTCGACGTGACCGAGGTGGCCCGCATCATGGGCCGCACGCCGGGCTCGGTCCGAGTGATGTGCCACCGCGCATTGAAGCGGCTGGCAGCCAAGATGAGCCAGGAGGCCTTGGCGGAATGACCTCCGAAGACCGTTTCCCCGACATGGCGCAGATCGACGCCGAACTGGAGCGACTGCTGGGCGGCGGCTCGCCGTCCGCGCAGGCACCCGCCTGGTTCGGCGACGTGGCCGTGCTGGTGCGCACGGCCCGCGCCCCCGCGCGCCCCGACGAGCTGGCCGGTGAGGCAGACATCGTCGCCCGCATGGTCGAGCTGCGCCTGGCGGTGCTCGCCGACGCCGCGATCGAGGACCAGACCGAGGTCCCTGTTGCCCGCGTGGACGACCGCGACGAGGCCGATGCCCCGGCGACGCCACGCGTCAACAGCCGCGTGAACGGACACGTCAACGGCGTCAGCGGGCACGTCAACGGGACAGCACCGAGCGCCGCCCGCGCCGCGGCCATGGACGACCGGACCGGCCCCACGACGACCGGCAGCGCCACGACCGGCGCCGGCGCGACCGGCGGCACAACGACCGGCGGCACCACGACCGGGGGCAGGGCGACCGGCGCCGGCGCGAGCGGTGCCGAGGACAGCCACAAGGAGTCCACGGGCCGCGAGACCG
>JBKPRS010000215.1:0-3884 GCA_046734695.1 Actinomycetota bacterium
CTCCGGCACCCGCCCCCGCTCCGGCGCCGGGCCCGGCACCGACGGCGCCCGCGCCGACGACCACGGCGCCTCCGGCGCCGACCTCCACCACCACGCCGTCCACCCCGACCACCCGGCCGAGCCCCACGACCACGCCGCCGACGCCGACCACCCGACCGGGCCCGGCCACCACCACGCCGTCCACGCCGACGACGGCGCCCGGCGGCGCCACCACCACCGTCCCGGGCGGCACCACCACCACCGTCCCGGCCGATCCTGGGACCACCGTGCCCGGCGACGGCGGGACGACGACGTCCACCGTCTCGCCGGCCGGCGACACCAGCAGCTCGACCCCGCCCGCCTCGGTCGGCTGGTCCCCCACCATGCTCGACTTCGTCACCACGACGGTGGCCGAGCGGGCAGCAGAGTGTTCGGCGCCGGGATCGAGCCCGGTCCCAACCCAACCTTCGGTCCCGGCGTCGAACCCACCCTGCCCGGCCGCCACCCCGCCGGAGGAGCAGGGCTAGATCAGCCTGCGGTCCGTGGCCCAGCGGGTCAGCTCGTGGCGGGAGGAGAGCTGCAGCTTGCGGAGCACCGAGGACACGTGCGTCTCCACCGTCTTGATGGAGACCTCCAGCCGCCGGGCGATCTCCTTGTAGGTGTAGCCCCGGGCCAGCAGGCGCAGGACCTCGCGCTCGCGGGGCGTGATCTGGTCCAGCTCGGGATCGAGGGCGGCGCCCGCGGGCAGGTCGCCGGCGAAGGCGTCGAGCACGAAGCCGGCCAGGCGCGGGGAGAAAACGGCGTCGCCCTCGCGCACCCGCTCGACCGCATTGGCGAGGTCGTCGGCGCCGATGGTCTTGGTGACGTAGCCGCGGGCGCCGGCCCGGATGACGGCGATCACGTCCTCGGCCGCGTCGCTCACCGACAGGGCCAGGAACACGACGTCGGGATGGGTGGGCCGCACGCTCTCGATCACCGCCCGCCCGCCGCCGCCCGGCAGGTGCACGTCCAGCAGCACGACCTCGGGGCTCGTGGCCCGGATGCCCTCGACCGCCGACTCGACGTCGACGGCCTCGCCCACGATGTCGACCCGGCCCGCCAGCTCGGCCCGGACCCCGGACAGGAACAGCCGGTGGTCGTCGACCAGGAAGACGCGGGTCATCCCGCGGGCTCCGGGGCGCTGGTGACCGTCAGGCTCACCTCGGTGCCCTCGCCGGGCGCGCTGTGGACGGCGGCGCGGCCGCCGTGGCGGGCCATGCGGCTCACGATCGACCGGGAGATGCCGTGGCGGTCCTCGTCGACGGCGGCGGGGTCGAAGCCCTTGCCCCGGTCCCGCACGAAGGCCTCCACCCGGTCGCCGGTCACCTCGGCGTAGACCGAGACCTCGGGGCTGCCGCTGTGCTTGGCCGCGTTGACGACCGCCTCCCGGGCCGCCTTGACCAGGGCTTCGACTCCCGGGTCCAGCGGGCAGTCGCCCACCACGACGACGTCGACCTCGATCGCGTGGTGGTCGGCCTCGACCTCGTCGGCCAGGCGGTCCAGCGCCCCCGCCAGCGTGGCCGGGGCGCCGTCCTCGCCGGCCGGGCGCCGGTCGTCGTAGAGCCAGGCCCGCAGCTCGCGCTCCTGGCGCCGGGCCAGGCTGCGGGCCTCCTGGGGGCTGTCGGCGTGGCGCTGGATCAGCGCCAGCGTCTGCAGCACCGAGTCGTGCAGGTGGGCGGCCATGTCGGCCCGCTCCTCGCTACGGATGCGCTCCCGCCGCTCCCGGCCCAGCTGGCCGGCCAGCCGGGCGATCCACGGCCCCAGCAGCAGGGCGCCACCCAGGACCGTGGCCAGCACGGACACCCCGATGACGCCGAGCGACGCCAGAGCCCCGTTGCTGGCCAGGAACGTGCCGAGCCCCACGACCAGCAGGCCGGCCCCGGCCAGGACGCGCAGCCACGGCACCCACCCAGCCCGCAGGGCAGCAGCCGGGTTGCCCGGCAGGCGGCCGGTGAGGGCCCGCCAGCGGGTGCGCTCCCCGTCGCCCGCCCGGGCCAGGGCCAAGCCGATGCCCAGCCCGGCGATGGCGGCCGGCCACACCAGCGTGTCGGGGAAGAACGGTGCCGACCAGCGCACCAGCAGCAGCATCCCGAACGTGATGCAGCCCACGCCGAGGGCCAGCTCGCCGGCCCGCTCCCGGGAGCCCTCGGCCTCGGCGCCGGCCCCGTCCCCCGAGAGCTCGGCGGGCAGCAGCAGCCAGGCGACCACGTAGGCGACCACGCCGACGCCGTTGGCCAGGGAGAGGATGACCGTGGCCACCCGCACGACCAGCGGGTCGACGCCGATCCAGCGGGCGATGCCCGCGCACACCCCCGCGACGAGGCCGTCGTCGCGGTCACGGGCCAGGCCGGCGGGGAGGCCGGCGATCGGGGGTCGGCGGGCTGCACTCATGAGCTGTCTGTCCCCATGATGCAGGCCCGGGGCCCGATCCGCCTCGGGGGACGCCTCAGGGGCATCCCTGATGGTCGCCGGCCGGCGACGACCGCATCATGGCCGCATGAACGAATCTCCCCCACGGCCGCCACGGATCAACATCGGCGGCCGGCACCTGGTGCGCGAGCCCGAGGACCGCATGGTGGGCGGGGTGTGCAGCGGCGTGGCCGACGCGCTCGGCGTGGACGTGACCCTGGTGCGGGTGCTCACGGTCGTGCTCGCCATCGTCACGCCGTGGACGCTGGTCGCCTACCTGATCGCGCTGTTCGTGCTGCCCGAGCGCCGGCCCGACGAGCCCCGCGAGCACTCCGAGGCGCCCGGCCCGCTGGCCCACGCCCCTGTCCCGGTGCTGGTGGCGGCGGTGGTGGTGGCGGTCCTGCTGCTGGGAGACGCCTGGTGGCTCCGCCCGGTGCCCGCGGCGCTCGTGCTGGTGGGCATCGGCATCTGGCTCGTCACCCGTGATCACGTCTCCGGATCGCAACATTTCAACGCCGAAGGTGCTCATAGCACTACTATCCCCACGGACGTAGTGGAGCCGCCACTGTCCGACGTAACAGCTGAGTACGAGGGCACCGGGCCGCCAGGCGAGCCCTCTCCCCCGGGTTCGTCCTGGTTGCCCGGCGGCACTCCTCAGGACGCTCCGCCCGAGGACCTCACGGCGCAGGACTGGTACACCGCGCCGATGGCGACGACGGCCACACCGGCTCCGCCGCCGCCCGCCCCCGCCTTCGCTCCGATCGTCACCGCCATCCTCCTGGTCGGGGGCGGGGGGCTGTGGCTGTTGGACTCGCTGGGCGCCGTCGACGTGGGCTGGCAGGGTGCGGCGGCCGTGGGCCTGGTGCTCGTGGGCGTGACGCTGATCATCGCCACCTGGTGGGGCCGGGCCGCCGGCCTGATCCCGTTGGCCATCCTCCTGGCCACGCTGGTGATCGTGGACCAGGCCCTGCCCGTGCCGATCGATGCCGGCATCGGCGACCGGACTGTGGTCGTCACCGCCAGCGACCCGGTGGACGATCCCCAGGAGCTCCTCATCGGCGACCTGACCGTGGACCTCACCCACATCCCGGCCCAGTCGGGCACCACCCAGGACGTCGAGGCGTCGGTGGGAATCGGCCAGCTCCAGGTCATCGTCCCCCGCGACGCCGACGTGACCGCAGAGGTCACGGTACGGGCCGGCGACCTCGACTGGCCCGGCCTCGTCGGCAGCCACGAGAGCGGGGTCGACGTCGACCGCACGTTCGCTCTGGACGGCCGGGCGGGCCAGCCCCGGCTGCACCTGGACCTGGCGATGGGGCTGGGCAACGTGGAGGTGGTCCGTGGATAGGCACTCCTTCGACCCGGTGACCTTCGTTCTGGGCAGCCTGGCCCTGGCCGCCGGCCTGATCGTCCTGGCCGGTGGCGAGCTGATCGCCAACGCCCGGCTGCTGCTGCCC
>JBKPRS010000216.1:0-14651 GCA_046734695.1 Actinomycetota bacterium
GCCGCCACCAGGGCCACCGCCCCCGCCGCCGTGCCGGCGACCGCCATGCGCCCGCGCGCGCCCAAGCCTGTGATCCAACCCATCGTTCCGCCTTTCCGGACCGCACCCCACCGGTGCGATCACTTGAGTAACGACGTCGCGAAGGCCCGTTTGGTTGACGGAACCTAGGATCCCTCCGTGGACGGGATCCATGACATGGGTGGGATGCACGGGTTCGGGCCGGTCGAGGCCGAGTCCGACGAGCCCGTCTTCCACGAGCCGTGGGAGGGCCGCGTGTTCGGCCTGTCCCTGGTCGCGGGCGCGGGCGGGCTGACGCGGGGGTCGGGGCGCCCCCGCATCGAGGCGATGCCGCCCGCCGAGTACCTGGCGGCGAGCTACTACGAGCGCTGGGCCCACTCCCTGGAGACCGGCCTGATCGAGTCGGGCACGCTCACCCGGGCCGAGATCGACGCCCGCGCCGCCGGCGGCGAGACCACGCCGACCCGGTCGGAGGCCACCAGCCCCGACGTGGTGGCGCTCGTCTCGACCTTCCTGAACGGCCCCCAGCCGACCTCGGGGACCGCCGCGGCGGGCCGATTCGCCCCCGGCGACCGGGTGACCGTGCGCCGCATGGCGCCCGCCCGCCACCACCGCTGCCCCCGCTACCTGCGCGGCGTCACCGGCACCGTGACCTCGGTCCCCGGGGCCTGGCCCCACCCGGGGGACAAGGAGCCCGAGCCCATCTACACGGTCCGCTTCGCCAACGCCGACCTGTGGGGCGCCGACGCCGAGCCGGGCTCGCTGCACATCGACCTGTGGGAGAGGTACCTGGAGTGAGCGAGGATCACGGGCACCATCCGGCCGAGCCCAGCGCCGTCGAGCGGCGCGTCACGGCCATCGAGTCCCTGCTGGTGGAGAAGGGCCTGATCACCAGCGACGTGGTCGACGCCGTGATCGAGACGTTCGAGCACGACCTCGGGCCCCTCAACGGCGCCAAGGTCGTGGCCCGGGCCTGGGTGGACGACGACTACCGCGCCCGCCTCCTCGCCGACGGCACCGCGGCCATCGGCGAGCTCGGGCTGGGCGGCGCGGAGGGCGAGCACCTCACCGTGCTGGAGAACACCGGGACCGTCCACAACCTGGTCGTGTGCACGCTGTGCTCGTGCTATCCGTGGCCGGTGCTGGGCCTTCCGCCCCGCTGGTACAAGGACGCGGCGTACCGCGCCCGGGCCGTGCGCGAGCCCCGCAAGGTCCTGGCCGAGTTCGGCACGACCCTGCCCGACGGCGTCGAGGTGGCCGTGTGGGACTCCAGCGCCGAGGTCCGCTACATGGTCCTCCCCCTGCGCCCCGAAGGGACCGCCGGCCTGGATGAGGACGAGCTGGTGCCGCTGGTCACCCGCGACCACATGATCGGCACCGTGCGGTGACCACCGCGCTGCCCGAGGGGATGCCCCGGGCCAACGGCGAGCCGGTGTTCGCCGCTCCTTGGGAGAGCCGCGCGTTCGGCCTGGCTGCCGCCTACCTCGCCGGCCGGGGCGAGGACTGGGCCCGGTTCCGCCACCACCTGATGCACGCCATCGCCGACAGCGGGCCCGAGACCCCCTACTACGAGTCCTGGGTCGAGGCCCTCGAACGGCTGCTCGCGGCGGACGGCCTGCGCTAAGGGGCACAGGGGCCGCGGGGTCGCGCTGGTACCCTTCGCCCGATGCCGCCGGAACCGCCTGCCTCCGACCCGCGCCTGCTGGTCATGCACGCGCTGCGGCTCAAGGGCACCGCCGACGCGGCGACCGTGGCCACCGCCACGGACCTGCCCGCCGACGAGGTGGCGGCCCAGCTCGACAAGCTGGCGGGCGAGGGGCTGGCGGCGGAGCGGACCGGCGCGCTGACCGGCTGGTCGCTCACCGCCGCCGGTCGGGCCGAGCACCTAAAGGCGCTGCGCCGCGAGGTCGACGACGCCGGCGCCCGCGCCACGGTCAC
Source organism: Actinomycetota bacterium (assembly GCA_046734695.1). GTDB lineage: Bacteria > Actinomycetota > Acidimicrobiia > Acidimicrobiales > VFJN01 > ZC4RG19. The sequence goes on from JBKPRS010000216.1 coordinate 1,957, forward strand.
AGGCGCCTACGAGCGCTTCCGGGTGCTCAACGCGGGCGTGCTCGACGCGGTGTCGCGCTGGCAGGTCCGCACCGAGCGCGGCCGCATGGTCCGCAACGACCACCGCGACGCCACCTACGACGCCCGGGTGGTGGCCGACCTGGCCCGCCTCGGCGAGCAGGCCGCCCCGCTGGTCGACGACCTGACGGGCGCGCTGGCCCGCTACCGGGGCTATGGGCCGAAGCTGCGGGACGCCGTGGCGCACGTGGAGGCGGGGGAGGGCGACTGGTTCGCCAAGCCGGTCATGCCCAGCTTCCACACCGTGTGGTTCGAGCTGCACGAGGATCTGCTGGCCACGCTGGGCCTGGAACGCAGCGACGAGAGTGACGAGGCGGCGTCTTGATCCACGAGGAAGGAGTGTCGTAGATGGGCATCGCTCGCTTCGGCAAGGTCCTGACCGCCATGGTCACGCCGTTCCACGAGGACGGCAGCCTCGACGTCGACGGCGCGGCCACGCTGGCCCGCTGGCTGGTGGACCAGGGCAACGACGGCCTGGTCCTGTCCGGCACCACCGGCGAGGCTCCCACGCTCAGCGACGACGAGGCGGTGGCGCTGTGGCGCGCCGTCCGGGCCGCGGTCGACGTCCCGCTGCTGGCCGGCACCGGCAGCAACGAGACCCGCCACACGGTCGAGCTCTCGCAGCGGGCCGCGGAGACCGGCGTGGACGGGCTGCTGGTGGTGTCGCCGTACTACAACCGGCCGCCCCAGTCCGGGCTCGACCTCCACTACCGGGCCGTCGCCGCCGCCACCGACCTACCCGTCGTCATGTACGACGTCCCGTCCCGCACCGGCCGGGCCATCGCGGTCGGCACCATCGTGCGCCTGGCCAACGAGGTGCCCAACATCGTCGGGCTCAAGGATGCCCGCGGCAACCCGTCCCAGGCCGCCGAGATCATCGCCGGGGCGCCCGACGACTTCGACCTCTACTCCGGCGACACCGGGCTCACGCTGTCGCTGCTGGCGGTGGGGGCGGTGGGCGTGGTCGGCGTCTGCAGCCACTGGACCGCCGGCCTGCACGCGGAGATGATCGCCGCCTTCGAAAAGGGCGACGTGCTGACCGCCCGCCAGATCAACGCCCGCCTGGCACCCTCGTTCGCGGTCGAGAGCAGCGAGACCTGGATCCACACCGCCGCGGCCAAGGCGGCCATGACGGCGTTGGGCCAACCGGCCGGTCCGTGCCGGCTGCCGCTGCCACCACTGGGCGACGACGTGCACACGGCGGTCCGCACGGTGCTCCACGACCTCGGGCTCGCGGCCGATGGCTGACCCGGTCCGCATCACCTTCCTGGGTGGGCTCGGGGAGATCGGTCGCAACTGCGCCTGCATCGAGGTGAACGGGCGCATCCTGCTGCTCGACGTCGGCCTCATGTTCCCCGAGCTGGACATGCTCGGCGTCGACCTGGTCCTGCCCGACTTCACCTACCTGCGCCAGAACGCGGACCGGGTGGACGGGGCCATCATCACGCATGGCCACGAGGACCACATGGGCGGCCTCAGCTACCTGTTGCGGGAGCTGTCGTTCCCGATCTACGGCTCGGCGCTCACGCTGGGCCTGGCCCGCAACCGCATCGAGGAGGCCGGGGTCCTCGACCACACCGAGCTGATCCCGGTGTCCGACGGCGAGCGCCGCCGCATCGGGCCGTGCGACGTCGAGTTCATCCCCGTGACCCACTCGGTGCCCCACGGCTTCGCCACCGCCTTCCACACGCCCCAGGGCACGATCCTGCACACCGGCGACTTCAAGCTCGACCTCACGCCGGTGGACGGCCGGCTCACCGACCTGGCCCGGATCGGGGCGCTCGCCTCGGGCGACGGCATCCGGCTGCTGCTGAGCGACTCCACCAACGCGGACGAGCCCGGCTACGCCCGCAGCGAGACCTCGGTGGGCAAGGTCCTCTACCACCTGTTCCACGAGCACGAGGGCCGGCGCATCGTCATCGCCTGCTTCGCCAGCCACATCCACCGGGTCCAGCAGATCGCCGACGCGGCCATGGCCTTCGGCCGCAAGGTGGCGACGCTCGGCCTGTCGATGAAGAAGAACGTCCGCCTGGCCCGAGAGATGGGGCTGCTGCGCATCCCCGACCACGCCCTGGTCGACATCGACGACGTGCGCGACCTGCCGCCCGGGCAGGTCTGCGTGATCTCCACGGGCAGCCAGGGCGAGCCCATGTCGGCGCTGGCGCTCATGGCCCAGCGCAACAACCGCTGGCTGGAGATCGACGCCGACGACACCGTGATCCTGTCCTCGCACCCCATCCCGGGCAACGAGATGAACGTGTCCAAGGTCATCGACGGCCTCGTGCGGCTGGGGGCCGAGGTGGTCCACTCCGGCATCGCCGACGTGCATGCCTCGGGCCACGCCAAGCAGGAGGAGCTCAAGACCCTGATCTCGGTGGTGAGGCCCGACTGGTTCGTGCCGGTCCACGGCGAGTACCGCCACATGGTGGCCCACGCCAAGCTGGCGCGGAGCATGGGCGTGATGCCGCACGACCACGTGCTGGTGTGCACCGACGGCGACCAGCTGGTGCTGGACGACAAGGGGCTGCGGGTGGGCGGGACCGTGCCCGCCGGCTATCTGTACGTGGACGGGATCATCGGGGACGTGGGCCACGGCGTGCTGCGCGACCGGCGGGTCCTGGCCGAGGAGGGCGTCGTGGTCGTGGTCGTCACGGTGGACGTGGCCACCGGCGCCATCCTGGTCGGCCCCGAGGTCATCACCCGGGGCTGGGTCTACGCGCCCGAGGCCGAGCCGCTGCTGGCCGAGTGCGCCGAGGAGGTCCGCCAGGCGGTCAAGGAGGCGTTCGCCACCGGCGCCACCGACATCGAGGCGCTCCAGAAGACCGTGCGCCGGGCCGCGGGCCGCTTCGTGAACGAGTCGACCAAGCGCCGGCCCATGATCGTGCCCGTGGTCATGGAGGCCTAGGCGGCCCACGCGTGCCTGAACTGCCCGAGGTCGAGACCATCCGCCGCCAGCTGGAGCCGCTGGTGGTGGGGCGACGCTTCGGCGACGCCTGGGCCTTCGCCCACCCCAAGTTCACTCCCGCGATGGACGCCCAGGGCGCGGCCGTCGAGTCCGTGGGACGGCGGGGCAAATATCTGCTGCTGGGCCTGGACGACGACCGCGAGCTGATCGTCCACCTGGGCATGACCGGCTCGCTGCGGGTGCGGCCCGCGGGCGACACCGGCGACGCCTACGTGCGGGCGTGGTGGGCGCTCGACGGCCCGGCGGGCGAGGCGCTGGAGTACCGGGACGTGCGCCGCTTCGGCCGCCTCGCCGTGGCCGTCGGCGGCGTGTACGCGGGCACGCTGGCCGTCCAGGGGCCCGACGCCCTCGACCCCGCCCTCGACGCCGACACCTTCTGGCGCTCGCTGAAGGCGAGCCGCCGGGCGATCAAGACCCAGCTGCTCAGCCAGCGCCCGATCGCGGGCGTGGGCAACATCTACGCCGACGAGGCGCTGTGGCGGGCCCGCATCCACCCGGCCCGCCGCACCGTGACCCGGGCCCAGGCCGCGGCGCTGCTGGACGCCCTGCGCGACGTGCTGTCCTCCAGCATCCGCTACGGCGGCACGACCCTGTCCGACTACCGCTCGGTCAACGGCGAGCCCGGCCGCAACCAGCAACGGCTCGACGTGTACGGCCAGGCCGGGCTGCCGTGCCCCCGCTGTGGGACCGAGCTGCGCTCCCGCACCCTGGACGGCCGCACCGCCACCTGGTGCCCCACCTGCCAGAGGCGCTAGCTCAGCTGCGGCGGTGGACCTGGCGGGCGCCCGCCTGGTCGCGCGCCAGCACGATCAGCTGGTCGACGTTGACGTGGCTGGGGCGGGATGCGACCCAGCGCACGCACTCCGCCACGTCGTCGGCCTGCAGCGGCGTCACGCCCTCGTACACCTTGGCTGCCCGCTCGGCGTCCCCATCGAAGCGCACCAGGCTGAACTCGGTCTCCACCATGCCGGGATCGATCTCGGACACCCGCACCGGCCGGCCCAGCAGCTCCTGGCGCAGCACTCCGCTGACCGCCCGCACGGCGAACTTGGCCGCGTTGTAGCCGGCGCCGAAGGGGTAGGGCTCGTAGCCCGCGATCGACCCGATCGTGACGACGTGGCCGTCGCCGCTGGCCTCGAGCGCGGGGAGCAGGCCCCGGATCATGCGCATCGTGCCGAGCACGTTGGTGTCGTACATGGCCTGCCACTGGTCGTCGTCCGCCTCGGCGACCGTGGACCACCCCAGGGCCCCGCCGGCGTTGTTCACGAGCAGCCGGCACTCGGGCACCCCGGCCACGAAGGCGTCGACGGACGCCGGGTCGGTGACGTCGAGGGTGTGGCCCCGGCCCCCGATCTCCGCGGCCAGCGCCTCGATGCGGTCGGATCGGCGGGCGCCGACGACCACCTCCCAGCCGTCGCCGGCCAGCGCTCGAGCGGTGGCGGCGCCGATGCCGGAGCTCGCCCCGGTCACCACCGCGACAGGGCGTGTCGTAGCCTCGTCCATGACGGCCACCGTACTGATGGTGCTGGGCGAATGATGGTGCTGGGGCCTATGGGGCTGCTGGTAGCGTTGTGGCCATTGTGACGACGCGTCAGAGTTCCTCGCGGTCCTCGTCGCGGTCCTCCAGCCGCGGCCGTGCCGCCCCGGCGCGCAAGAAGACGACCCGGAAGGACACGGTCTCCCGCAAGCCGGCCAAGCCGTCGCTGACCTCCCGGGCGGCCAAGGCGTCGTCCCAGGTGCTGCTCCGCCACGCCGACGAGCTGGTCGGCTTGCTGCTGGTCGGGCTCGGCGTCGTGTCCGCCCTGGGCATCTACGCGGCCGGCGGCGGACCGGCCGGGCGCGGCCTGGCCGACGGCGCCGCGGTGGTCCTCGGGGCACTGCGCTATGTCCTGCCCATCGCCCTGGTGGTCGCGGGCGGCATGCTGATCCTCGTCCGCCCTCCGGCCCCGACCGAGAACGGCGACGGCACCGAGACGACCTCGATCGCCGCCCACATCGGCGTCGGCACCACCCTGCTCGTGCTCGCCTCGGCGGGCCTGGCCCACCTCATCGGCGGCAACCCGGACTTCTACGGCCCCGCCAACGCGCACAAGCTGCGCGAGGCCGGCGGCTGGCTGGGCGCCGGCGTCGGCCGGCCGCTGCAGACGTCGCTGGGCACCGCGGGCTCGGCCGCCGTGCTGATCCTGCTGGCGGTCGCCGGCCTGGTCGTGCTCACCCGCACGCCGTTGCGCGACGCCGCCGACCGCACGATGAAGGGTGTCAAGCCCCTCACCACCGGGGCCAACCGGCGCCTCTCCACGCTGTTCCGCCTGCCGTACGAGGAGGACTCGACGGCGACAGGCACCGAGGTGCTCGAACCGCCGCCCGAGGTGCCCGACGACGACACGCTGGTCGAGCCGCCCGAGGAGGAGGCCAAGGCCAAGCGGAGCCGGCGCAAGAAGCCGAAGTTCGTCATCCCCGAGGACGACGCCGTCGAGTCCGAGCAGCTCCAGATCGCGCTCGGGCCTGCGGCCAAGGGGTCGCCCTGGAAGCTGCCGCCGGCCACGCTGCTCGACCGGGCCGGGGCCCAGCAGGTCGACCGCCGCGCCATCGAGGAGACCGGCCGCACGCTGGAGAAGGCGCTCGCCGAACACGGGGTCGAGACCCGCCTGGTGGGCATGGTCGTCGGCCCCACGGTGACCCGCTACGAGCTGGAGCTGGGGCCCGGGGTCAAGGTCAATCGGGTCACCAGCCTGCACAAGGACATCGCGTACAACATGGCCACGCCGGACGTGCGCATCCTCGCGCCCATCCCCGGCAAGCAGGCCATCGGCATCGAGGTGCCCAACGCCCGCCGCCAGATCGTGTCGCTGGGCGACATCCTGGTCAGCGAGGAGGCCCGGCGCGCCAGCCACCCGCTGGAGGTGGCGGTCGGCCGCGACATCAACGGCCGGGCCATCATGATGAACCTGGCCTCGCTGCCCCACGTGCTGATCGCCGGCACCACGGGCGCGGGCAAGTCGAGCTGCCTCAACTCGATCATCACGTCGATCCTCATGCGGTCGACGCCCGACCAGGTCCGCCTGATCCTGGTCGACCCCAAGCGGGTCGAGATGGGCCAGTACGACCGGCTGCCCCACCTGCTCACCCAGGTCGTCACCAACCCCAAGAAGGCGGCCAACGCCCTGGCCTGGGCGGTCAAGGAGATGGAGCGCCGCTACGACCTGCTGGCCGAAGTGGGCTTCCGCGACATCACCGGCTACAACGCCGCGGTCGCCCGCGGCGACCTGGACGGCGACGGCTACGGCACGGTCCACGGCGGCTACGTCGACGAGGACGGCGATGGCCAGGGCGACGCCGAGGAGTCCGGCCGCCAGTACCCCCGCCTGCCGTTCATCCTCGTCGTCATCGACGAGCTGTCGGACCTCATGATGGTGGCCGCCCGCGACGTGGAGGAGTCGATCGCCCGCCTGGCCCAGATGGCCCGGGCCGTGGGCATCCACCTGGTCATCGCCACCCAGCGGCCGTCGGTGAACGTGATCACCGGCCTCATCAAGGCCAACGTGCCCGCCCGCATCGCCTTCGCGGTGTCTTCCGTGACCGACAGCCGGGTCATCCTCGACCAGGGCGGCGCCGAGCGCCTGATCGGCAAGGGCGACATGCTCGTCCTCGACGGCGGCTCGTCGGTGGCGCGCCGCATCCAGGGCGCCTGGGTCACCGAGGAAGAGGTCCGCAAGGTGGCCTCGGTGTGGAAGCGCCAGGCCCCCGACGTCGCCTTCGACGAGTCGGTGCAGGGCAGCGACGACGACGGCATGGGCGGGCTGTCCGGCTCCGGCGGCGGGGGCGACGATGACGACGACCTGTTGTGGCAGGCCATGGAGCTGGTGGTGCGCAGCCAGCTCGGGTCCACGTCGATGCTGCAGCGCAAGCTCCGGGTCGGCTTCGCCCGCGCCGGGCGGCTGATGGACCTGCTGGAGCAGCGGGGCGTGGTGGGGCCGTCCGAGGGGTCCAAGGCCCGGGCCGTGCTCATGACCGTGGACGAGCTCGACGAACTGCTCGAGGGCCGCGACTAGCACCCATCCATGGATGGTCCGGCCGAGCGGCCGGAAACGGAAAGGTGTGTCGTGACACCCCTCCGCTGCGCGTAGGTTGGCGCGCATGGAACTGACGGCCGACTCTCCCCCTCCCGAAGACGCCGCGGTCGGCGTCGCCGAGCCTCCCGCAGCCCGCGCGGTCGAGGCCACCAAGGTCTACGGCTCCGGCGACACCGCCGTGGTCGCCCTGGCGGGCGTGTCCATCGACATCCCCAAGGGTCGCTACACCGCGATCATGGGCCCGTCCGGCTCGGGCAAGTCGACGCTCATGCACTGCATGGCCGGCCTGGACTCGCTTACCTCGGGGCAGGTCTTCATCGGCGGGCAGGATTTGGGAGCGCTCTCAGAGGACGAGCTCACCCTGCTGCGCCGCGACCGGATCGGCTTCGTGTTCCAGGCGTTCAACCTGGTCCCGACGCTCAACGCGCAGGAGAACATCGTGCTGCCCCTGTCGCTGGCCGGGCGCAAGGCCGACAAGGAGTGGCTCGACACGGTCGTGAAGACCACCGGCCTCGGCGACCGGCTGACCCACCGACCGAGCGAGCTGTCCGGCGGCCAGCAGCAGCGCGTGGCGGTGGCCCGCGCCCTGGCCAGCCGGCCCGAGATCATCTTCGCCGACGAGCCCACCGGCAACCTCGACTCCCGCGCCGGGGCCGAGATCCTCGACTTCATGCGCAGCGCCGTACGGGAGATGGGCCAGACCATCGTGATGGTCACCCACGACCCGCAGGCGGCGTCCTACGCGGACACCGCTGTGTTCCTGAACGACGGCCAGATCGTCGACACCATGGAGGACCCGACGGCGGAACGGGTGCTCGACCGCCTCAAGAGCTTCGGGGAGTAGGCCGTGCTCAAGGTCGCCCTCCGGGGCCTCATGGCGCACAAGTCGCGCCTGGTCACCACGTTCCTGGCCGTGGCGCTGGGTGTCGCGTTCGTCAGCGGCGTGCTGGTGCTCACCGACACGGTGAGCCGCACCTTCGACGACCTGTTCTCCAACGTGTTCAAGGACACCGACGCCGTCGTCCGCTCCGACCAGGAGATCGACCAGGGCTTCGGCGGCGGGAAGGTGCGGGGCAACATCGACGAGGACCTGCTCGCCGAGGTGAAGGATGTCGACGGCGTGGCCGATGCCGACGTGTCGGTCGACGGCTTCGCCCGCATCATCGACAAGAACGGCGACCCCATGGGCAACCCCGCCATGGGGGCGCCCACGTTCGGCACGAACTGGAACGAGTCCGACGCGCTCAACCCGTTCACGCTGTCCGACGGCAAGGCCCCCAGCCGCGACACCGACCTGGTGATCGACCGGAAGTCCGCGAACGACGCGGACTACAAGGTGGGCGACACGGTGCCGGTCCAGACCCAGGCGGGCACGTTCGACTACACCCTGACCGGCATCGCCAAGTTCGGCAGTGCCGACAGCCCCGGCGGCGCCTCGTTCGCCATGTTCACCGTCCCCGAGGCCCAGCGGGTGCTGGGCCAGCCGGGCAAGGTCAGCTCGATCTCGGCCGCCGCCGACCAGGGCGTGTCCCAGCACCAGCTGGTGACGAACATCGAGGACGCCCTGGGGCCGGACGCGGGCGTGCAGGTCATCACCGGTGAGCAGATCACCAAGGAGAACAAGGACGACATCCAGCAGGCGCTGATGTTCGTGACCATCTTCCTCGGCTTCTTCGGCCTGATCGCCGTCGTGGTCGGGTCCTTCGTGATCTACAACGCCTTCGCGATCATCGTGGCCCAGCGCACCCGGGAGATGGCGCTGCTCCGGGCCGTGGGCGCCCGGCGCCGGCAGGTCCGGCGCGCCGTGGTGGTGGAGGCGCTGATCGTCGGGGTGGCCGGCTCGGTCGTGGGCTACATCCTGGGGATCGGCGTGGCCCTCGCGCTGTCGGGCTTCCTCGGGCTGCCCGACTCGTCGCTGGCGATCCTGCCGTCCTCGATCATCATCGCCCTGGCGACCGGGATCGTCGTCACGCTGGTCTCAGCGCTCATCCCGGCATGGCGGGCGTCTCGCGTCCCGCCCCTCGCGGCCCTGCGGGACGTCAGCGTCGACACCACCGCCCGGTCCCGCGTGCGCCTCGTCCTGGGGAGCGTCATCCTGGCCCTCGGCCTGTTCCTGGTCGTCAGCGGAGCGCTGGGCACGACGCCGGCCTACGTCGGGCTCGGTGTGTTCCTGGTGCTGATCGGCACCCTGCTGGTGAGCCCCGTGCTCGCCCACCCCGTGACCCGCCTCCTCGGGGCGCCGGTGGCCCGGTTCCGGGGCGTCTCGGGCGAGCTGGCCCGGGACAACGCCGTCCGCAACCCGCGGCGCTCGGCCTCCACCGCCTTCGCCCTCATGATCGGCGTGGGGCTCGTCGCCTTCTTCCTGGTGCTCAACTCCTCGGTCCGCAAGTCGATCAACGAGTCGATCGACTCCGGGTTCCGGGGCGACTTCATCATCATGACCGACGACTTCGGGCTGGTCGGCCTGCCGCCGACGGTGGCCGAGGACGTCGCCTCGGTGCCGGGCGTGGCCCGGGTGGTCCCGTTCCGCTTCGCGCCCGCGTTCGTGGGCGACGACACCAGCGCGGTGACGGGCACCAACGACGGCGTCTTCGAGCTGCGCAAGCTGGACATCGTCGCGGGCGAGGGCCGCCTCGACCCGGGCGACGTCGTCATCGACCAGGACACGGCGAAGAGCAAGCACCTGCGGGTGGGCTCGCGGGTGCCGATCCGGCTGCTCAACGACGCCCGCGGGGCGGAGCCGCCGCCGGCCACGGTGTCGGGGATCTACAAGGCCGGCCCGGCGGACAACATCGGGTCGTACGTCATCGGGACCGACGACTTCGACACGGCCGTGAGCTCGCCCAGCGACGCCCAGATCTTCGTGCAGCTGGACCCGGGCGTGTCGGTGGCCGAGGCCCAGCCCAAGATCAAGGCCATCGTCAACCAGTACCCGACGGCCGAGGTCCAGAGTGTCGACGAGTTCAAGGACACGATCAGCGCCCAGTTCAACCCGATCCTCTACCTCATCGTCGTGCTCTTGACGCTGTCGGTCATCATCGCCTTCCTGGGCATCGCCAACACCATCGCCTTGTCGGTGCTGGAGCGCACCCGCGAGCTCGGGCTGCTCCGGGCGGTCGGCATGCGCCGCAAGCAGGTGCGCTCGGCCATTCGCTGGGAGTCGGCCATCATCTCCCTGTTCGGCACGGTGCTGGGCCTCGCGGTCGGGCTGCTCGGCGGGTGGGCGATCACCCGCTCGCTGCGCGACGAGGGCTTCGAGGCCTTCGCCGTCCCCACGGTCGCGCTGCTGGTCATCGCGGTGATCGCCGGATTCCTGGGTCTGGCCGCGGCGCTGATCCCCGCCTGGCGGGCCTCCCGCATGGACGTGCTGCAGGCCATCAACACGGAGTGAGGCGGGCGCGATCGCCGGTGGCGCGCCCGATGCCGTGCGTAGGATCGGAGCGTGGACGCGGGCGAGGTGGCCGACCTCGTGACCCGGGCGCGCGAGGGCGACGAACGGGCATGGGCAGACCTGGTGCAGCGGTACCTCGGCATGGTGCACGCCATCTGCCGGGGCTACCGGCTGTCCGGGGCGGACGCGGCGGGGGTCAACCAGGTGGTGTGGTTGCGGCTGGTCGAGCACCTGGGCCGCATCCGCACGCCCGAGGCGGTCGGCGGCTGGATCGCCGCCACCGCCCGCAACGAGTGCCTCCGGGTGCTGCGGTCCCCCGACCGCAGCCTGGCGGTCGACGAGCAGGGCGGGCTCGACGGTCCCGACACCGGCATCGACGCCGGCCTGCTGGTCTACGAGCGGGACCGGGCGCTGCTCGGGGCGTTCGCCCGCCTCGACCACCGCTGCCAGCGGGTCCTGCGCCTGCTCATGGCCGAACCCCGGCCCGGCGACGACGAGATCGCCGCCGCCCTCGACATGCCGGTCGGCGCGGTGCGCTCGGCCCAGAGCCGCTGCCTGGACGAGCTGCGCCGCTCGCTGGCGTGACCGTCCCGTAAGCTCGGGCCGCTGGGACGACTCCCTGGGGAGGGATGACGCGATGAGCCACACGTCGGCGCCTCTGCCGACGGACGACGCCCTCGTGGACGAGCTGCGTCGCGTGCGCGCTCTCGCGGATCCGGTGCCCGCCGCCTGGCGGCAGGCGGCGCTGGCCAGCCTCGCCTGGCAGGACATCGACGCCGAACCTGCGGCCCTGGCCTACGACTCGCTCTCGGGTCGGGACCCGCGCCTGGCCGGTGGCCAGCCCGGCACGCAGGCCGTGCGGGAGCTGCGCTACGCGGCCGGGGCCGCGGGGCTGAGCCTGGAGGTCGACCTCAACGCCGACCGCGTGCGGGTGGTCGGCGAGGTGTCGCCGGCGGCCGCGGTCGAGGTCGTCGCGGTGTGGCCCGAGGGCCGGCAGGCCACGACGGCCGACGATCGGGGGTCCTTCCGCTTCGACGACCTGCCCCGGCGGCCGGTCTGCTTCGTGGTGGCCGGCGAGAGCCCGGTGAAGACCGGCTGGATCCTGTCCTGATCCGCGGTCACCCGACCGCGCTCGGATGCCGGGGTTCCGCCCGGTGACAAGTACCCTGCCTGCGATGTCCCGCACCTTCTGGGTCGAGACGCTGGGCTGTCCGAAGAACCAGGTCGACACGGACAAGCTCACGGGGACGATGCTCGCCGGCGGGCTCGTCCCGGCCGGCGCGCCCGAGGACGCCGACCTGGTCGTGGTCAACACCTGCGCCTTCATCGAGGAGGCGCGGCGGGAGTCGGTCGACGTGATCCTCGACCTGGCCGATCGCAAGGCGGCCGGGGCGGAGCTGGTCGTCACCGGCTGCATGGCCGAGCGCTACGGCGACGAGCTGGCCTCCGCGCTCCCGGAGGCGGACGCGGTCGTCGGCTTCGGCGTCCCGGTCACGCTGGGCCCGACCCGGGCGCCGTCGGTGCCCTCCTTCGACCTGCTGAACCTGGCCCGGCCTCCGGCCGCCGCCCCCTGGGCCTATGTGAAGGTGGCCGAGGGCTGCGACCGGGCCTGCGGGTTCTGTGCCATCCCCTCGTTCCGCGGGCGCCAGCGCAGCCGGGCGTTCGACTCGCTGCTGGCGGAGGTCGACGGCCTGGCGGAGGGCGGGGTGCGGGAGATCGTCCTCGTGGCCCAGGACCTGGCCGCTTACGGCCGTGACCAGGGCAAAGGCACCCGCGCCATCGTCCCGCTGGTCGAGTCGGTGGCGTCGCTCGTGGACCGGGTGCGGCTGCTGTACCTGTACCCGTCGGACCTGACCGACGGGCTGATCGAGGCCATCTGCGCCACCGGCGTGCCCTATTTCGACCTGTCGCTCCAGCACGCCTCGGGTCGGCTCCTGCGCCGCATGCGCCGCTGGGGTGACGGCGGGCGCTTCCTGGCCCGCATCGAGCGGATCCGCTCGGCCGAGCCGGAGGCCGCGTTCCGGTCGAGCTTCATCGTCGGCTATCCCGGCGAGACGGAGGCCGACCACGACGCCCTGCTGGCCTTCGTGGCCGACGCCGACCTCGACTGGGCGGGGTTCTTCGCCTACAGCGCCGAGGAGGGCACCTACGCGGCCGATCTCGACGGCGTCGTCGATCCGTCGCTGGTCACCGAGCGGCTGGCCGAGCT
>JBKPRS010000217.1:0-11767 GCA_046734695.1 Actinomycetota bacterium
CTCGGGGACGTCGTCCAGGTCGGCCTCGTTGCGCAGCGGCAGGATGACCTCCCGCAGCCCGGCCCGGTGGGCGGCCAGCACCTTCTGCTTGACCCCGCCGATGGGCAGCACCCGGCCCGACAGCGTGACCTCGCCGGTCATGGCCACGGTGGACCGGACCGGCGTGCCCCGCAGCAGGCTGACCAGGGCGGTCGTCATGGTGATGCCGGCCGACGGGCCGTCCTTGGGGATGGCGCCTGCCGGGAAGTGGACGTGGAAGCGCCGGCCGTCCAGGGCGGACTGGTCGATGCCGAGCCGGTCAGCCCGGGAGCGGACGTAGGACAGGGCGATCTGGGCCGACTCCTTCATCACGTCACCGAGCTGGCCGGTGACGGTCATGCCCGACTCTCCGGGCATGGAGGTGGCCTCCACGAACAGCACGTCGCCGCCCACGCCGGTCACGGCCAGTCCGGTGGCCACGCCGGGCACCGACGTGCGGTCGGCCGCCTCGTCGTGGAACCGGCGCCGCTTGAGGTAGGTGGGCACGTCGCCGATGTCGACCACGATGGGTGTCTCGGCGCCCTGGGCCACCGCAGTGGCGGTCTTGCGCAGCAGCTTGCCGAGCTCGCGCTCCAGGCTCCGGACCCCGGCCTCCCGGGTGTAGCCGTCGACGATCTCGCCCAGCGCCGCGTCGGTCACCTCGACCTCGCCGTCGCGCAGGCCGTTGCGGGCCTGCTGGCGGGCGAAGAGGTGGTCGCGGGCGATGGCGACCTTCTCGTCGTGGGTGTAGCCGTCGAGCCGGATGATCTCCATGCGGTCCAGCAGCGGGCCGGGGATGGTCTCGAGCATGTTGGCGGTGGCCAGGAACAGCACGTCGGACAGGTCGAGGTCGACCTCCAGGTAGTGGTCCCGGAAGGTGTGGTTCTGGGCCGGGTCCAGCACCTCCAGCAGGGCGGACGAGGGGTCGCCCCGCCAGTCGGCGCCGATCTTGTCCACCTCGTCGAGGAGGATGACCGGGTTCATGCTCCCGGCCTCGGTCAGGGCCCGGACGATCCGGCCCGCCTGGGCGCCGACGTAGGTGCGCCGGTGGCCCCGGATCTCGGCCTCGTCCCGGATGCCGCCGAGGGCGATGCGGGTGAACTTGCGGCCCAGCGCCCGGGCGACGGAGGCGCCCAGCGAGGTCTTGCCGACCCCGGGGGGACCGGCGAGGGCCACGATGGCGCCCGGCCGGCGGCCGTTGTCGAGGACCTCGGCGGGCTGGTCCTCGGACTCGGCATCCTCGGACCCGGACTCGGCGGCCCGCTCGGCCAGCAGCTTGCGGACGGCCAGCATCTCGACGATGCGGTCCTTGACCTCTTCCAGCCCGGTGTGGTCGGCGTCGAGCACCTCGCGGGCCCTGGCGATGTCGTAGTCGTCCACGCTGTGCTCGCCCCACGGGATCTCGAACACGGTGTCCAGCCAGTTGCGGATCCAGCCGTGCTCGATGTTCTGCTCGGGCGTGCGCTCGAAGCGGTCGATCTCGCGCTCGATGGCCTTGCGGGTGGCCTCGGGCACCGCACCCGCCTCCACCAGCGCGGTCAGGCGCTCGCGGTAACTGCCGATGGTGTCGTCGTCGCCGTCCTCGCCCAGCTCCTTGCGGATGGCCTCCATCTGCTGGCGGAGCAGGAACTCGCGCTGGCGGCTCTCCAGCCCCTCGGACACGTCGCTGCGGATCTTCTCGGCCAGCTCGTGCTCGGCCAGCGCGTCCTTGACCCAGCCGAGGACCAGCGTCAGCCGGTCGGCCAGCTCGAGGGTCTCGAGCAGCTCGATCTTGCGCTCGACGGCCAGGTCGGGCCACCAGCCCACCAGGTCGGCCAGGGCAGAAGGCTCGTCGACGCCGCGCAGGACCTCGGTCAGCCGGCGGCCGCCCAGGGCCTGGAACAGCGCCCGCAGCGCGGCGCGCAGCTCGGTGGCGGTGGCCTCGGCCTCTCCGGACAGCTCGCCGTCGTCGACCGGCGCGGCGTGGACCCACAGGCCACTGGTCTCGCCGATGACGCCCAGGCCGACCTCGGCCCGGACGGTGGCGCGGATCACGAGCGCGGGCATGCCGCCGGGGAGCTGGCCCCGGTTCTCGATGCGGGCCACGGTGCCGACCCGGGCGTAGCGGCCGTCCCCGAGGCGGGGGACGAGCAGGAGGGTGTTGCCGGCCTTGGAGGCCGCGTCGGCCGCGGCCTTGGCCTCGTCGGTCTCGAGGGCGAGCGTCACGACCATGCCAGGCAGCACGACGTCGTTGGTCAGCGGCAGGACCGGCAGAGTGACGGTGTCCAGATCGGCCATCGGAAGGTCCCCTTCTCGGGCGGGGTGCAGAGATCGTTGACTGACGCAAGTAACTCTAGGGGCGGCCTGAGGATTCCCCACCCAGCAATCTTGAGCGCGTGACACTCAACACACGCTCTCGGTACGGTGGCCCCCCGTGGCGCTGGCTCAAACCGTGCAGGAAGCCTGCGGACAGGACCCGTCGTTGGTCTGCCGCCAGGTGTTCGACTGGACCGGCAGCGAGGCGTGGGCCCAGGCGGCGGACCGCTTCGTGGTGCCGCCTCTCCACATCCTGCTGATCGTCCTCGTCGCCTACATCGCCAACCGGCTGGTGCGCCGGAGCATCAGGCGCCTGACGGCGAGGATCGTCGATTCGGGGGCCAACGGGACCCTCGGCACCCTCAGGAACCACACGCCCGGCGCCCTCCTGGGCACCGGCTCGCATTCGATGCGCGCCGCCGCCCGGGCCCAAACCCTGGGCCTCGTGCTGCGGTCCATCGCCAGCACCGTCATCTGGACGATCGCCGGCATCATGATCCTGGGCGAGCTGGGCGTGGCGCTCGGCCCGCTCATCGCCGGCGCCGGCATCGCGGGCGTGGCCCTCGGCTTCGGCGCCCAGAGCCTGGTCAAGGACTTCCTGTCCGGCATCTTCATGCTGATCGAGGACCAGTACGGCGTGGGCGACCTCATCGACCTGGGCGTGGCGACCGGCACGGTCGAGGACGTCACGCTGCGCACCACCCAGATCCGGGACACCAGCGGCACGCTCTGGTACGTCCCCAACGGCACGATCCTGCGGGTGGGCAACATGTCCCAGGACTGGTCCCGGGCCGTGCTCGACGTCGAGGTCACCGAGGACACCGACCTGGCCCGGGCGCTGGGTGCGGTCAAGGCCGTCGTCGACGAGCTGTGGGAGGACCCGGACTGGTCGGCCCGCATCCTGGAGGAGCCCGAGGTCCTGGGCGTGGAGAAGATCGCGAACACCGGAATCACGCTCCGCACGCTGATCAAGACCCGCCCCGCCGAGCAGTTCAAAGTCATGCGCGAGATGCGCCGCCGGGTGTGCGACGCCTTCCGCGAGCTCGACATCCACATGGCAGGCCCCCTCACCTGACCACCGCGGCGACGCTCACGACCGCGCTCCGCGCCCGGGCGTCACGGCCCCGCGACCTGGGGATACGCTCCGCCGACTATGGCTGGGGGACGGGCACTCTGGGTGATCGGTGGCGTACTGGCGGGGCTCTCGACGGCGGCCGGGCTCAGCCTGAGCGACAGCGAGATGGTGCCGGATCAGGCCGACCCGCCGGATGCGGAAGGCGGGCGGGACGACCCGTCCGACGGCACGACCCTGCCGGACGGCGGGATAGAGCTGTCGTCGCGCGGCTACGAGGTCGGCGACTGTGTCACGTGGGATCCCACCGGGCCCTTCGCCGTCACCGACGTCGTGGCCTGCACGGAGCCACACCGGATCCAGATCTCCGGGTCGGTGGCCGCGCCCGACCAGGACGGGTACCCGACGTTCGACCAGTGGACCACCATCATCGACGAGACCTGTGCCGCCTCGGCCGCGGCCCTGCTGGGCGCTCCGCTGGACCCTGACGGGCGCCTCCATATCGAGGCGATCCAGCCGCAACCGGAGGGGTGGAGCGAGGGTGACCGGGTCGTGTGGTGCGGCGTGGGCACGTGGGGGGAGACGGTCGATCCCGCCTCGCTGCTCCACGAGGACGCCCGCGGCGCGGACCAGGCGTACCACTTCGAGGCCGGCCAGTGCGTCGCCTACCCGCCCGCGGCCCAGGCCATGATGGTCGTGCCGTGCACCCAGCCCCACCAGATGGAGATCATCGGGCGGATCGACTACACGGACCAGGCTCAGGTGCCGCTGGACGAGCCGGACGTGCGCTGCCACGACGTCGCCGTCGCCTACCTGGGCGGCGAGCCGCAGGAGCCCTGGGCGTACAGCGACGAGGGCCTGTCGCCCGAGAGCTGGGCCTCGGGCCGCCGCTTCTCCCACTGCTTCGTCGGCCAGTGGAGCCCCGACGGCTCCCTCAGCCCGGTGAGCGTGTCGATCCGGGGCTAGCGGCTGTCAGTCTTCGGGGGCCAGCTCCGCGGTGACGGCGAGGGCGTCGCCCTCGACCAGGCGCCAGTGGGCGATGTGGCCGGCGCGGCGGACGTCGTCGGAGACCAGGGACAGCAGGGCCAGCCGGGCCGGGGTGTCGACCACCGTGGCCGTGGCCACCTCGGCGCGCATGGAGCGCTTCGCCTCGCTCTTGGCCTTGCGTACCTCGCCCAGGACCGCGGCCGCCACCGCCAGGACCTGGGGGTCGGGCTCGTCGCCGGGCGACGCGGCGTCGACTTCGGCCGCTTCGTGCAGCGCGTCGGCCGAAGGCCACGGCGAGCGGTGGATCGAGCCCGCCTGCCACCAGGACCAGACCTCCTCGGTGACGAACGGGAGGAACGGGGCGAACAGCCCGAGCAGCGCCCGCAGGGCGACGCCCAGCGCGGTGCGGGCCGATGCCTGGCCGGCCTCGCCGTCGGAGCCGTAGGCCCGGTTCTTGACCAGCTCCAGGTAGTCGTCGCAGAAGGACCAGAAGAAGCCCTCGGTGCGCTCCAGGGCCCGGGCGTAGTCGTAGCGGTCGAAGGCTGCGGTGGCCTCGGCCACCAGGTCGCCCAGCGCGGCCAGCATCGAGCGGTCGAGCGGCTCGGTGACCTGGCCCGAGGTGGTGGCGTCCAGGCCCAGGGAGAACTTGGAGGCGTTGAGCAGCTTGATGGCCAGCTTGCGGCCGATCTTCATCTGCCCCGGCTCCATGGCCAGGTCCATGCCCGGGCGCGCCCCCGCGGCCCAGTAGCGCACGGCGTCGGCGCCGTGGGTGGCGATGAGGGCCACGGGGTCGTCGGCCGCGTTGCCGGCCGACTTGGACAGCTTCTTGCGGTCGGGGTCGGTCACGAAGCCCGAGATGGCGGCGTTGGCCCACGGCAGGACGTCGTGCTCGTAGTGGGCCCGGACCACCGTGTAGAAGAGCCAGGTCCGGATGATCTCGTGCGCCTGGGGCCGCAGGTCCATCGGGAACGTGCGCTCGAACAGGTCGGGGTCGTCGACCCAGCCCGACACGATCTGGGGGGTCAGCGACGACGTGGCCCACGTGTCCATGACGTCGGGATCGGCGGCGAACCCGCCGGGCTGGTCGCGCTGGTCCTGGGAGTACCCGGGCGGGACGTCGGTCGTGGGGTCGATCGGCAGCGACGCCTCGTCGGACAGGATCGGCGCCAGGTAGTCGACGTTGCCGTCGGCGTCGATGGGGTACCAGGCGGGGAAGGGCACGCCGAAGAAGCGCTGGCGGGTGATGTTCCAGTCGCCCTGCAGGCCGTTGACCCAGTTCTCGTAGCGGACCCGCATGAACTCGGGCCACCAGGCCAGCTCCCGACCCCGGGCCAGCATGGCGTCCTTGGGCGGGTAGCGGATGAACCACTGGTTGGACGTGACGATCTCCAGCGGCCTCGTGCCGTTCTCCCAGAACTTGACCGGGTGGGAGATGGGCCGGGGCGGGCCCTCCATCTCGCCCGTCTCGCCGAGCAGCTCGACGATCCGGGCCTGGGCCTGCTTGACGGTGCGGCCGGCCAGCTCGTCGTAGTGGCGCTGGGCCGTGGCCGGGTCGGTGGACTCCCAGCCCGGCTCGCCCCAGGTGACCGGGCGCAGCCGCCCGTCGCGCTCGACGACGGTGCGGATGGGCAAGCTCAGCTCGCGCCACCAGGTCACGTCGGTGGTGTCGCCGAACGTGCAGATCATGGCGATGCCGGTCCCCTTCTCGGGGTCGGCCAGCCCGTGCGCCACGACCGGGACCTCGACGCCGAACAGCGGCGTGGTGGCGGTGCGGCCGAACAGCGGCCGGTAGCGCTCGTCGGAGGGGTGGGCGACCAGCGCCACGCACGCCGGCAGCAGCTCGGGCCGGGTGGTGTCGACCCACAGGTCGCTGCCGTCGGGACCTCCGAAGCGCAGCTTGTGGTAGGCGCCGGGCATGTCGCGGTCGGCCAGCTCGGCCTGGGCCACCGCGGTGCGGAAGTCGACGTCCCACAGCGTGGGGGACTCGGAGCGGTAGGCCAGGTCGCGGGTCACCAGCCGCAGGAACCCCCGCTGGCTGGCCCGGATGGCCTCGGGGCCGATGGTGCGATAGCCGTAGTTCCAGTCGACCGACAGGCCGATGTCCGACCACAGGTCGAAGTAGGTCTCCTCCAGCTGCTCGACCACCTCACCGCACAGGGCGACGAAGTTGGGGCGGCTGATGGGGATGGGCCGGTCCTTCTTGCCCACCGTCTCGGGCGGGTGGAAGTCGGGGTCGTAGGGGAGCGAGGGATCGCAGCGGGTGCCCGTGAGGATCTGGACGCGGCGCTCGACGTTGAGGCCGTTGTCGTCCCAGCCCATCGGGTAGTACACCTCCCGCCCCCGCATGCGCTGGTAGCGGGCGACGAAGTCGGTGTGGGTGTAGGAGCAGACGTGGCCCGGGTGCAGCGTGCCCGACACGGTGGGGGGCGGCGTGTCGATGGAGAACACCTCGGCCCGGGTCTTGGTGCGGTCGAACCGGTAGGTGCCCTCGTCGGCCCAGAGCTTGCGCCACTTGGCCTCCAGCCCCTCGAGGCTGGGCTTGTCGGGGATGCTGCTCACGCTGGTCAAGCGTAATGGGGAGGGCCGGTCGCTTCGGAAAGCAAAGGTCTCGCCCCCGGGTCACGGGGCCGGCCCGGGCCGAGCCGGTTACTCGGTGCCGGACCCCATGGGCCGCTAGCTACCCTCGCGCCCCATGTTCAGGTTGTTCGACACCGCCAGGGGCCGCGTCGTGCCCCTGGAGCCGCGCGATCCCGGCAAGGTGTCGATCTACGCGTGTGGGCCGACCGTCTACGGTCCGCCCCACATCGGCCACGGGCGGACGAACATCTCCTACGACGTGCTGCGCCGCTACCTCACGTGGTCGGGCTACGACGTCACGTTCGTGTCGAACATCACCGACATCGAGGACAAGATCATCGCCCGCGCCGAAGCCGAGGGCCGGGACTGGCGCGACATCACGGAGAAGTGCGAAGCCGTCTGGTACCAGGGGATCGGCGCCCTCGGCGTGGGGCGGCCCGACCACGACCCGCACGCCACCGCCTACGTCGACGACATGCTCGACCTCATCGGCCGGCTGGTGGACGGCGGCTTCGCCTACGAGACCAGCGACGGCGTGTACATGGAGGTCGACAAGGTCCCGGGCTACGGCGAGCTGGCCGGCCAGCCGCTGGAGTCGCTGCGCGCCGGCGCCCGCGTCGAGGCCGCCGAGGAGAAGCGCTCGCCCATCGACTTCGTGCTGTGGAAGAAGGCCAAGCCCGGCGAGCCCACCTGGGACTCGCCCTGGGGCCCGGGCCGGCCCGGCTGGCACACCGAGTGCGTGGTCATGTCGCTCGACCTGCTGGGCGAGGGGTTCGACATCCACTGCGGCGGGCTCGACCTGCGCTTCCCTCACCACGAGAACGAGCGGGCCCAGGCGGTGGCCGACGGCCGCGAGTTCGCCCGGCTGTGGTTCCACTGCGGGATGGTCGAGGTCGAGGGCACCAAGATGTCCAAGTCGCTGGGCAACGTGGCCAACGTGCTGGACCTGGTCGAGCGCTACGACCCGCGGGCCTACCGGCTGCTGTCGCTCCAATCGCACTACCGCTCGCCGGTCGAGGTGACCGACGAGACGCTGGTGCAGGCGGAAGGCGGCCTCGACCGCCTCGACACGTTCGCCCGCAAGGTGGCGACGGACCTCCCGTCCGTGGCCGCCGGGGAGGTGCCCTCCGATCCGGCCGCGATCGAGCGCTTCCGCAGCGTGATGGACGACGACCTCCACACGCAGGAGGCCATGGCGCTGGTGTTCGACCTGGTCCGGGAAGCCAACACCGCCCTGGCCGCGGGGGAGACGGAGGCCGCGGCCCCCAAGGCCGCCGCCGTGCTGGAGATCGCAGGCGCCCTGGGCCTGGAGCTGCACGGCGAGGAGGCCGAGGTCCCTGCGGAGCTGGTCGAGCTGGCCCGCCAGCGCGAGGAGGCCCGCGCCGAGCGCGACTGGTCCCGCGCCGACGCCCTCCGCGACCAGATCAAGGCGGCGGGCTACGTGGTGGAGGACACCCCCGCCGGCCCCGTCGTCCGCCCGGCCTGACCGGCGTGACCGGCCTGAGCCTCGTCCGGGTCAGCCGGCCCGGACGCTCAAGCGGCCGACCATCAGCAGGCGCGGGCGGCCGTCGCCGTCCGGCTCGCTGAAGTCCCACAGCTGGGGAAAGTCCTCGTACGGGCGCTGGCCGGCCCACCGCCCGCCGCCGAGCCGTTCGAGTGCCACCGGCGGGGGCGCCGGGAACAATCGGGCGAGGGGCTCGTCGTACGTCGTGGTCGCCGTCAGCGTGCCGGCCTGGTCGCACGCGATGTCGTTGGTCACGAAGCGGCGGGCGTACCGGCCGGTGCACGCCTCCGGTGACACGTCGGGCCCCGCTCCGGGCTCGCGGCCCGGCGCGAGCCTCTGCGCCGCTGGTCCCAACAGGTGCTCCCGCACGGCAGCGCCGATCGCAGGGGCGCCCGGCCCGTCGGCCACCACTGCCAACGCCCCCCACCCGGGGATCGCCGTCAGCAGGGCCGTCCCGCCCACCGTGGTCCCGCCGTGGAGGGCGATCCCGGCCGTCGGGACGACCCATCCCAGGCCCTGGTGGCCGGTCCGCATCGGCACCTCCGGGGCCAGCATCGCCGCCGCCAGGTCCGCCCCGAGCAGCCTGCCGTCGCCCCCGGTCAGCGCCTCCGCGAACGTGACCAGGTCGGCGGCCGTGGCCACCACGCCGCCGGCGGGCCCGGAGCTGCGGGGGACGAGCGTCGGCTCGGGGAGGACCGCGCCGCGCTCGGGGTTGTAGCGGTGCCCGGCGGCGAGCGGGTGGTCGGTGCGGTCGAGCCCGCTCATCGTGGTCGCCGCCATCCCCAGCGGGGCGAAGATCCGGGCGGAGATGGCGTCGTCCCAGGGCCGGCCGTCGAGCACCTCCACCAGCCGGCCCAGCACCACGTAGCCCGCGTTGCAGTAGGACCAGCGCTCGCCGGGCGGGTGGATCAGCGGCGCGCCCGCGATGATGTCGGCGACGTAGCGGGCCACGGCATCGTCGCCCGACCCGGTGTCGCTGAAGTCGTCGGCCCGGTCGATCCCGCAGGTGTGGGTGAGCAGGTGGCGGACGGTGACCTCCCGGGTGGCCTCGGGCGGCTCCAGCCGGAAGTCGGTGAGGTGGTCGGCCACCGGATCGTCGAGGGCGATGTCGCCCCGCTCGACGTGCTGGAGCACGAGCGTGGCCGTCATCACCTTGGTCACCGACCCGATCTGGAACAGCGCCTCGGGGTCGGCGTTGGCCGCGCCGATGTCGACCCCCTCCCCGCCGAGGCCGACCGCCACCACCGCCCCCGGTGCCCGGTGTCCCCCGACCGCCCCGGCTATGACATCGTCGAGCGTCGCCATGCGTCGCAAACTAGAGGTACAAGGATGACACTTTCTCGGGCGTTTGTGCGGAAAATGACACAAATGTGCGTCAGAGTGGGTGGGGGCTGACTGACGGTGACGTCGGTGCGGCAGCACAATCCGGACGGAGCCGCTACCCTACGGTCAGTTCTTGTTACCGGGCGGTAACAGCATCTCGACGCCGACTCGATCCAGGGGCCACCCCAATGAGCGAATTCTCCCTCGAACTCAACGAAGACCAGCAGCAGATCCAGAAGTGGGTCCACGACTTCGCCGAAGCGGTCGTCCGCCCGGCGGCCCACGAGTGGGACGAGCGGGAGGAGTTCCCGTGGCCCATCGTGGAGGAGGCGGCCAAGATCGGCCTGTACTCCTTCGACTTCTTCGCGCAGGCCTCGCTGGGCGACAGCACCGGCCTCACGCTGCCGGTGGCGCTGGAGGAGCTCTTCTGGGGCGACGCGGGCATCGGGCTGTCGATCTTCGGCTCCGGGCTGGCCGCGGCCGGCATCGCCGGGACCGGGCTGGCCGAGCAGGTCATGGAGTGGGTCCCGCAGTGCTTCGGTGACGCCGACAACATCCAGCTGGGCGCGTTCTGCGTGTCCGAGCCGGACGCCGGGTCCGACGTGAGCTCGCTCAAGACCCGGGCCACCTACGACGAGGCCAACGACGAGTGGGTGCTCAACGGCACCAAGGCGTGGATCACCAACGGCGGCATCGCCGACATCCACGTCGTGGTGGCGACGGTCGATCCCTCGCTCAAGGGCCGGGGCCAGGCCAGCTTCGTGGTCCCACCCAACACCAAGGGCCTGTCCCAGGGCCAGAAGTACCTCAAGCACGGCATCCGGGCCTCCCACACCGCCGAGGTCGTGCTGGAGGACGTGCGCCTGCCCGGGCGCCTGCTGCTCGGCGGCAAGGAGAAGCTCGACGAGAAGCTGGCCCGGGCCCGGGAGCAGCAGCGGACCGGCGCCAAGCAGCCGGCGATGGCCACCTTCGAGGCCACCCGCCCGTCCGTCGCCGCCATGGCCGTCGGCATCGCCCGTGCCGCCTACGAGTACGCGCTGGACTACGCCCAGGAGCGCAAGGCGTTCGGCAAGGCGATCATCGAGAACCAGGCGATCGCCTTCATGCTCGCCGACATGGCGACCGAGATCGACGCCGCCCGCCTGCTGGTGCACCGGGCCGCCTGGCTGTCCCGCAACGGCGGCTACACCAACGCCGAGGGCTCGATGTCCAAGCTCAAGGCCGGCCGCACCGCGGTGTGGGTCACCGAGCGGGCCATCCAGATCCTCGGCGGGTACGGCTACACCCGCGAGTACCCGGTCGAGCGCATGCACCGCGACGCCAAGATCTACGACATCTTCGAGGGCACCGAGCAGATCCAGCAGCTGGTGATCGCCCGGGCGATCAGCGGCCTGCGCATCGAGTAGCCGCCGTCACGGCTCACCCGAGAACAAGGTGAGCTGCATCCCGCCGGGCGCCCGGACCCGCGCGTTGCGGTCGCCCCAGGGCGTGACCACCGGCGCGGCGACAGGGTCGGCCCCGGCGGCTTCGAGCCGGTGCGCCGCGTCGGTGCTGTCGCCGACCCCGAACGCGAGCCGGACCGTGCCCGACACCCGCCGGCCGGCTTCGATCGAGTCGACGTAGCCGGCCTGGGCTTCGTCGAACAGCTCGAGCGTCGCCCGGCCCGCAGAGAGCAGGACGACCCGGCCGTTCTCGGACGTCCAGTCGGCTATCTGATCGAGCCCGAGGGCGTCGCGGTAGAGCGCCAGCGCGGCGTCGAAGTCGTCCACCGTCAGCGCGACCCGCATCTCCGAGACGTCAGTCATCCTTCCATGGTGCTCCGCTTGCTATGACCCCGCTTGCGCTATGACATGAACCGATGGCGGTGACGTTCGGGGTGCTCGGCCCGGTCGTGGCCGAGCGGCAGGGCCAGCCGGTGCATCTCGGCACGGTGCGCCAGCGCGCCCTGCTCGCGGTGCTGGCGCTGGAGCCCCGCCGCGTGGTGCCCATCG
>JBKPRS010000218.1:0-5516 GCA_046734695.1 Actinomycetota bacterium
GCACTGCGACCCGGTCGCCGGCGCCGCCCCGGCGCCCCCCGCGGCGCCCAGCGTCACGGCACACATGGCCGCGACGACGAAGAGTCCCTTGAACCCGTGGTGCGTCACGTCGAATCCCCTCCCGGCGGGCAGAGCGAATCAGCCCTGGCGCATGGTACGACCTCGGACGCTGCCCCGCGGTCAGGGCTCGGGGTGGTGCTCCGCCCATGCGGCCAGCCAGCTCTCGACGATGGGCCCGAACTCGGCCGGGTTGTAGACGTCCTCCTCGGAGGCGAACAGGCCGTCGCCCGCGTAGACCAGGCGGGTCCAGTTGGGGATCTCGTAGGTCCGGCCGTCGCCCGGGTCGACGAAGCGGTTCTCGACCTGGCCGATCACCCAGCCGCCTTCCGCGTCGATCGTGTACCAGTCCCACGGGAACTCCTGCATGTGGGTGTACGGCCACGCGGACATGGTGGCGGAGATCCACTCCAGGAGCGGCTGCCGGCCGTGGAACTCGCCGAAGTGGTGCTCGATGTAGTGCACGTCGGGGGTGAAGCACTCGACCCACGGGCCCCAGTCACCGGTGCGCCCGGCGTGGCCGGCGGCCTCCGTGTAGCGGCGGAACGCCTCGGCGATCTCCTCACGCTCGAATCCCACTCTGTCTCCCCCCACCCTTCCCACCTGCACGGACGGGACGGCACCGTAGTAGCCGGTGGCCTGGCCGAGCCTTGTCGTCGGCGCGATGGTGTTCGTGCGGCGTCACCGCGGGAAGGGGCACAAGATGACCTCCAGCGAGACACACACGACCCTGCGGCTGGCGACCGGTCCCGACCTGACCCCGCTCCCCGACACCGCCCACCTGCTCGAGCCGGTCATCCGGTGGGCCGAGCGCGAGCCGGACCGGCCGCTCGCGGCCTACCGGGAGGGCGCCGGGTTCGTCGACGTCTCCGCGCGGGAGTTCTACGACCGGGTCCGGGCCCTGGCCAAGGGCTTCGTCGCCAGCGGGGTGGCGCCCGGCGACCGGGTCGCCCTCCTGTCCCACACGCGCCTCGAATGGCTGCTCACGGACTACGCCATCCTGGCCGTCGGGGGCGTCACGGTGCCGATCTACGAGACCTCGTCGGCCGAGCAGATCCAGTGGATCCTCGAGAACAGCGGCGCGTGCATGGCCGTGGTCGAGAACCCGGCCATGCGGTCCTCCTATGACAAGATCCACGACGAAGCCGGCGCCTGCCGCGAGGCGCTGGTGATCGACGAGGGGGGCCTGGACGACCTCGTGGACCGCGGCCGTGACGTCGAGGACGCCACGCTCGACGAGCGCATCGCGGGCCTGGCCGCCGACCGCCTGGCCTCGATCGTCTACACGTCGGGGACCACCGGGCGTCCCAAGGGCTGCATGCAGACCCACCGCAACCTGCGCACCAACGTCGCCCAGAACCTCGACGCCGTCCGCTCGATGCTCCGGGACGACGAGGTCACCCTGCTCTTCCTGCCCCTGGCCCACACCCTCACCAAGAGCATCGCCCTCGTGTGCATCGAGTGGGGGGCCAAGCTGGCCTTCGCCACGGACTTCGCCCACTTCCCGAAGGAGGTGACGCTGGCCCGGCCGACGCTGCTCGTGGCCGTGCCCCGCGTGTTCGAGAAGGTCTTCAACGCCGCCCAGCGCCAGGCCGCCGCCCAGGGCAAGGGCAAGATCTTCGACCGGGCCGAGCGGGTGGCCATCCGCTGGTCGGAGGGCAGATCCGCGGGACGCCTCCAGCCCGTCGTCAGCGCCCAGCACGCCGCGTTCGGCCCGCTGGTGTACCGCAAGCTGAACTCCGCGTTCGGCGGGCGGCTCAGGTTCGCGTTCAGCGGCGGGGGACCGCTCGGGGAGCGGCTGACCCACTTCTACAACGGGATGGGCGTGCGGATCTTCGAGGGCTACGGCCTCACCGAGACCAGCCCGACGCTGACCGTCAACCGCGCCGACGCCTGGAAGCCCGGGACCGTCGGACGGGCGGTCGCGGGCACGTCCATCCGTATCGCGGACGACGGCGAGATCCTGGCCTCCGGGCCCCAGGTGTTCGACGGCTACTGGAACGCCGAGGCCGCGACCGCCGAGGTGATCGACGCCGAGGGGTGGTTCCACACCGGCGACATCGGCGAGCTGGACGCCGAGGGCTTCCTGCGGATCACCGGGCGCAAGAAGGAGCTCATCGTCACCGCCGCGGGCAAGAACGTGGCGCCGGCGCCGCTGGAGGACCGCCTCCGGGCCCACCCACTGATCAGCCAGGCGGTGGTGGTCGGCGACCAGCGCCCGTTCGTGGCGGCCATGATCGCGGTCGACCAGGAGGCATTGCGGGAGTGGGCCGCCGACCAGGACATGGAGAGCGCGGCGGCGGCGGAGCTCCTCCAGCACGAGCTCCTGCGCGAGCACCTGCAGGGCGCCGTCGACGACGCCAACCGCTCGGTGTCCAAGGCCGAGTCCATCCGGGCCTTCGCCATCCTGCCCCGCGACCTGACGGTCGACTCGGGCGAGCTCACCCCGACCTTGAAGGTGCGGCGGGCCATCGTGATCAAGTCCTACGGGGCCGTCGTCGAGGAGCTGTATGGATGACGGCGAGTCGTGCCCGACCTTCCTGGTCGAGGAGATGTCGCGCCGCGAGGTGCTGCGCGACGGCCAGCCGGTCCTGATCCGCCCGCTGCTCTACAGCGACCGCTCCGAGCTGGCGGCAGGGTTCGCCGAGCTGTCGCCGCTGTCCCGCCGGCACCGCTTCTTCCACACCGTGAACGAGCTCGACGACGACCTGCTCGAGCACCTGACCAACATCGACTACCGCGACCACTTCGCCTGTGTCGCCGTGCTGGAGGACAGGCCGGTGCCCAAGGGTGTCGGCGTCGCGCGCTACGTCCGCGAGGCCGGCGACCCGACGGTCGCCGAGGTCGCCGTGACCGTGGCGGACGCCTACCAGCGCCGGGGGATCGGCACGTTGCTGGTCCGCACGCTCGGCGATGTGGCGGCCGGCAACGGCATCCGCACCTTCGTCAACTACGTACTCTGGGACAACGCCGCCGCCATGGACCTGCTCGCCGACGAGCAGTGGCGGATCACCCCGGCCGAGCCGGGCGTCGCCCGCATCGAGGTCGCGGTGCCACCGCTGCGCGAGGTGCCGGACTCCTACCTCCACCGCCTGATCCGCACGTACATCGCCCGGATGCGGGACGTGGGTCGCCGGCCCCCGGCATGATGGCGGGGATGGAGACCGGGCCGTACTCCGTCGCGTTCCCGCGGCGCTGGTGGTACCCGGTGGCCCGCTCGTCCGAGCTGGGCCGGCGACCGTTGGCCGTGACCCTGATGGACACCCCGCTCGTGGTGTTCCGTGGCGCGGGCGGCCGCCCGGCCGTCCTCCTCGACCGCTGCGCCCACCGCAACTACCCCCTTTCGCTCGGGCGGGTCACCGGCGGCTGCACGCTCGAGTGCGGCTACCACGGCTGGACCTACGACGGCGCGGGGCAGTGCGTGCGCGTCCCCGGGCTCGCCGGCGACCGGACGGCGGCGGCCGACACCCGGCAGGTCCCGTCCCATGCCGCGGTCGAGCAGGACGGCATCGTGTGGGCGTGGGGCGAGCCCGACAGCGAGCCGTCGCGGCGCCCGTTCGCCCTCCCCGAGGTCGCAGGTCCCGGGGCCGGTGAGGTGGTCTTCCGGCGGGACCTCGAGTGCACCCTGCACGCGTCCCTGGAGAACGCGCTCGACGTCCCGCACACGGCCTTCCTGCACCGCGGGATCTTCCGGGGCGGCACCCCCCGCTCGATCACCGCCGTGCGCCGCCCGGTGAGCGACGGCGTGGAGGTGCAGTACCTGGGAGAGCCGGTCGGGATGGGCCCGATCCGGCTCGGCGAGGACACGGGCCGCACCTTCGACCACTGGGACCGCTTCTTCCTTCCCTCCATCGCCCAGATCGAGTACGTGGTCGAAGGCTGGTTCCGGATCGTCAACACGATCGTCCACCTGCCGCTGTCGCCGTTCCGCACCCGCGCCTGGTTCGTCGTCCGGTTCCAGAGCCGGCTGCCGGCGTGGGTCGTGCGGCCCGCGGTGCTGCAGCGGGGACGGCAGATCCTGCGCCAGGACGCCCGTGCCCTGGCCCAGCAGACCGAGCGGACGCGCAGCCTCGGCGGCGAGCACTACGCCTCGACCGAGCTCGACCTCCTCGGCAACGCGATCTGGCACCTGCTGCGCCACGCCGAGCGGGCCGAGCGGGCGGACGCGGGCGACGGCGCGGGCGCCGCCGGGGCCGCGGCCGAGGTCAGCGAGCGGACCGTCGTGTTCGAGGCATGACTTCGCCGGAGCCGGCTACCGCAGCCGACCGGATCCACCGGGAGTCGTTCGTGCTCGACCTGCACACCCACGGCCGTGGCTTCGTGCCACCGCCGTTCCGCACGGTGTGGCGCGGCGTGACGCGACGTGCGCCAGCCGAGGCCGGTTTCGACGTCCTCCCGGCCGCGGGAGTGGACGCGACGGTCGCCAAGGCCGTCGGCGACCGGATCGTCACCCGGTGGTACGTCGGCCGGAGCCCGTGGGACGCGGTCGAGGCGCAGCTCGCCCTGATCGAGCGCCAGGCGGTGGAGGCCGGCGCGGTCGTCGCCCGGTCTGTCGGGGACCTGGAGCAGGCCCGAGCAAACGGGGTGCCGGCGGTGGTGCTCGGGGTCGAGGGCGCCGACGCGGTGGGGGAGGACGTGGACCGCATCGACGCCTGGCACGAGCGCGGCGTGCGCGTGATCGTGCTGGTCCACCTGCGCGACAACGTCCTCGGCACGACGTGCCTGCCCTGGCAGCAGTACGCGGGGCCGCTGCCGGTCCGGCGTCACGCCTCGCCCGGCCTCAGCCCGGCCGGCAAACGGGTCGTCGAGCGCATGAACCGGCTCGGGGTGCTGGTCGACGTGGCCCACTCGGACCGGGCCACCCTGCTCGGCGCCGTCGACGCGGCGACGGCGCCCGTCGTGTCGTCGCACAGCGGAGCCCGGGCGCTGCAGGACTTCGCCCGCTACCTGGCCGACGACGAGCTGCGGGCGATCGCGTCGACGGGCGGCGTGGTCGGGCTCTGGCCCTACCGCGCCCGCCGGGTCGGGGTGCGCACCGTCGGCGACCTCGTCGGCCACGCCCGCCACATCGCGGGTGTCGTCGGACCGGAGCACCTGGCCATCGGCACCGACATGAACGGCGTCCCCGGGGTCATGGCCGGGTACGGGGGCGAGGCGGATCTGCCCAAGCTGACGGCCGCATTGCTCGACGGCGGCTTCGACGCCGGGGAGGTGGAGGCGATCCTCGGCGCCAACGCCCTGCGGGTCCTGGCCGCGGTGGAGGCGTCGGCGCAGGGCTAGGCCGCGCTCATGCCGGTGCGGCGCCCGGGAGGTGACCAGCGGTCCGGTGCACGAGGGTCTGGAGCCGGGCGAGCTCGTCGAGCGCTACCGCTCGGCCGGTCTTGGTGAGCTCGTAGTAACGCCGCCGCTCGTTGTCGGTGCGGGGCCGCCGGTCGGTCGTCTCCTCGATCAGCCCCGTG
>JBKPRS010000219.1:0-9324 GCA_046734695.1 Actinomycetota bacterium
TGCACACCGGTGACCTGGTGCGCACCTACGCAACGGCCGCCACGGCCCAGCCTGCGGTGACCGGCGGTCGCCTCTACGCCGTGACCCAGGCGCCCGAGGGCATCGTTGTGGAGGCCTTGGGATGTGGCGACCGGGACGTCCGAGTGGCGGAGCGAGCCGGGCACCTTCCAGCCGCAGTTCTGGCCGGTGGCGGTCGCGGGTGGCCGGGTCTACGAGGCGCGGCAGGGGCTGCAGGCCTACGACGCGGCCGGCGTCGAAGGCTGCTCCGGGACCCGACCGTGTGCCGGCCGCTCTGGGGCGCGGTCCCGGGAGTCCTCCCGCGGTGTCGGGCGATTTCGTCGCCGTCGGGAGCACGGTGTTCGCCGCCGGAGACTGCGGGGCGCCACTGTGCGCGCCCCTGTGGCGGGGTCAGGGAGGCGGCGGGCCGGCCATCGCCGATGGTGTCCTGTACTCGACGAACAGCAGCACCGCCCACGTGGAGGCGACCGTGGCCTTCGCGGCGGAGCCGGTGGTGGTCGACGGCAGGGTGTTCGTGGCCCTCGACGACGGCACCCTCGCGGCGTTCAGGCTGCCCGCCCCGGCCTGATCCGCCGGGCGGGGCTGCGCCGCCGCTCGCCGATCGGCTTGTACCCTCGGATCGATGGCTACCGAGAACGGGTGGCAGCCGCTGTCCAAGCCCCGCAGGAGCCCGGGGTCGAGCCCGTTCGTCATCACGCCCTTCACCCGCCTGGCCCGCACCCACGCCGCGGCGGTGGCCGGGGACACCCTCATCGCGCTGGCCCTGGCGGGCTCGCTGTTCTTCGACATCGACCCGAGCGCGGCCCGCGGCAAGGTGGCGCTCTACCTGCTCTTCACCATGGCGCCGTTCGCCGTGGTGGCGCCGCTCATCGGCCCGGCGCTGGACCGGGCCAAGGGCGGGCGGCGCTTCATCATCATCGGAGGCAACGCCCTGCGGGCCCTGCTGTGCCTCGTGATGATCGGGGACCTGTCCTCGAACCTGCTGTTCCCCGAGGCGTTCGCCATCCTCGTGCTGGCCAAGAGCTACCACGTGGCCAAGTCGGCCATCGTGCCCACCGTCGTGCGCTCGGACGACGAGCTGGTCGAGGCCAACTCCCGCCTGTCGTTCCTGTCCGGGGTCATGGGCTTCGCCGCCGCGGTGCCCGGCATCGCCGTCAGCGCGCTGGCGGGGGGCGAGGGCGTGCTGCTGGTGGCCTCCGGCGTGTTCGCCACCGCCGCCGTGCTCGGCCTGAAGATCCCGGCCACCCAGGTGGCGGCGGACGACACCTCCCAGACCGAGCGCCAGGAGCTGCGCGGCGGCGGCATCCTGCTGGCCGCCACGGCGATGGGCCTGTTGCGCTGCATCGTCGGGTTCCTCACGTTCCTGATCGCCTTCCAGCTGCGCACCGACGGGGCGCCCACCTGGCAGTTCGGCGTGGTCATCGCGGCCAGCGGCGTCGGCGCCCTGCTGGGCTCGCTGCTGGCGCCGGCGCTGCGGCGCAACAACATGGCCGAGGAGCGCATCCTCCAGATCGTCCTCGCGCTCACCGCCACGGGCGCCGTGCTGGCCGCCTGGGCGGGCGGGCTGTCCTCGGCAGCGATCCTGGCCACGGTGGTCGGCATGTCGGCGGGCTGCGGCAAGCTGGCGTTCGACTCGGTGGTCCAGCGGGACGCCCCTGACGCCAACCGGGGCCGGTCCTTCGCCAAGTTCGAGACCCGCTTCCAGCTCACCTGGGTGATCGGCGCGTTCGTCCCGGTCGTGGTGCCCATCCCGATGGAGATCGGCTTCCTGGTCATCGCGCTGATGGCCGGCTTCGCGCTGTTCTCGTACCTGGGCGGCCTCAAGGCCCTCGACCGGGGCCAGATGCCGGCCCGGCGCCAGTGGCACGCCCCCACCATCCAGCTCCCGTTCCGCAAGCCCGCCGCCTCCCGGCCCGATCCAATCCGGGATCGCGACCCCGACCCGGTCGACGACGACGACGCGGGCGCCGGAGCCCGGCGGCCCGATGACGAGGCCGATGCGGACCCGCCACCCGCCGAGGACCTCGAGGAGGACGTCGAGGAGGAGGACGTCGAGTTCGCCATGGCTCTGCCGCCGCCCCCGCCTCCGCCGCCGCCCCCACCACCGCCGCCGCCGTACCCGCCGCCTCCTCCGCCTCCGCCCCTGCGGTCGCGTGAGGACGCGGACGACGAGCGCGGCGTGGTGATCGACCCGACGAACCTCTAGCGGCCCTCCGGCCGGGCGGGGCCGGTCAGGCGTCGTCGGGAAGGTCGATGCGGGCCAGCCACAGACCGGGCGCTTCGATCTCCGGCGGGCTCGGCAGCATCTTCTCGCTCTGCCACAGCCGGGCCAGACCGTCCTCGCCGGCCCGCTCGATGACCCCGTCCACGAAGTTCGCACCGCGGTCGTACACCGCCTGGGTCAGCTCCAGGCCCATCAGCCGCTCCACGAAGCGGTCCGACTCGGCCGTCTCCACCCGGCGGCGGCGCAGCGCCTCGGTGAGCATGCCGTAGCTCGAGATGAGCTTGGTCCCCACCGTGTCCATCACGTGGTCGACCACGCCGACCACCACGCCCACGATGGCCTCCAGGTGCGGCTGGAGCGCACGCTGCTCATCGGACTGGATGGCGCCGAGCAGGGCGCCGGGCTCGCTCAGCGCCTGCTGGATGCGGGCCAGCGACTCGGGCCCGCCGGTGAGGTCGAGGTCGCCGAGCTGATCCTCGAGCGCCCCGGGATCGTTGCGGAACTTGGTGGTGTACTCGGCCAGCAGCGACTCCAGCCGGGCCCGCACGTGGGGCACGCCCAGCACCGCGTGGTGGGCGATCTCGTGCAGGCAGATCCACAGGCGGAGGTCGTCGGGCGGCAGGCTCCACTCCGAGCCGAACTCGTCGAGGTTGCGCACGAGGATCATCAGCTCGTCCGACGGTGGGCGGGGGACCGGCAGGTCGTACTGGCCGAGGGACCGCTGGGCCAGATGGCCGACCATCGAACCGGCGGTCATCGCCACCATCATCGGCTGCATGGCCTGGATCATGGGGCCGAGCATCGCCGCGAGCTGGTCCTCGGGGTCCGAGAACGGGTCGTCGGGGTCGGCCGGGAGGCCGATGCCCCGGCTGATGTCGGCCGCACCCGATGTGTCGGCCGCGCCCAGCGATCCCGCCAGCTTCTCGAGCAGCGGCCGGTAGTCCTCCAGCGTGCGCTGGGCCCAGTGGCCGCGGGTGACGGGCAGGACCGTGAGGCCGCGGCCGGTGGTCGAGGTCGACAGCCCGGTCACGTTGCTGACGTGCAGCTCGGCCACCCGGGCCAGCTGCTCCAGCTTGATGCGCTCCAGCGGGTCGACGTTGGGCTCGGTCGCGTTGTCGGTGGCGACGGCCAGCGCCAGGTTGCGCGCCGCGTCCCAGGGCACGCCCCGCCCGGCCTGGCCGAACAGCTTGGCCAGGTCACCGAACAGCGGAAAGCCCTCGAACGGGTTGGGGGAGCCCGGTTCGTCGCTCACCCCTGCACGCTATCGCCGGGGGCGGGGTGTTTGAGGCCGCGTCAACTGGCAACCTAGAGCCATGGGGAGGAACGTCGTGATCACCGGAGTCGAGACTCCGCTCGGGCGACGGGTGGCGCGCCTGGCCGCCGAGGAAGTCGATGCCGACGTCGTCGGCCTGGCCCGGGGGCCGGTGACCGGCCTGCCCGCCTCGGTGGCGGTCTACCGGGTCGACCTGACCGGTGACGACGTCAAGCCGCACCTGCAGGACGCCGACGCGGTGCTCCACCTGGCCACCTCGGTGCCCGCCACCCCCGCGGCCGCCACCGACGACGTGGCGGTGGCCCGCCGGGTGCTGGAGGCCGCGGGCGACGGCGGGGTGCCGCACCTGGTGGTCCTGTCCAGCGCCACCGTGTACGGCGCCTGGCCCGACAACCCGGTGCCCCTGACCGAGGACGCAACGCTGCGCCCGCACCCCGGCTTCGCCTTCGCCGGCGAGCGGGCCGAGATCGAGCGTATGGCCGGCGAATGGCGTGACGCCCACCCGGGCACGACCGTGGCGATCCTGCGCCCGGCCCGGGCCGCGGGGTCGGATCACAGCGACTGGCTGGTTCGGGCGCTGCGGCCCGCCCCGGCGGTGCCCGACGACGTGGAGGAGCCGCCGGTGCAGTTCGTCGACCTCGACGATCTGGCCGCGGCGTGCGACCTGGCCGGGCGGCGCCGGCTCGACGGGGCGTTCAACGTGGCGCCCGAGGGCTCGATCCCGGGTGACCAGGTGCGCTCGCTGGCCGGAGTGCCGGTGAAGGTGCCGCTGCCCCGGCGGGTGGCGAGCCGGCTGCTGCGCTGGCGCTTCCGTGTCGGGCTCGGCTCCACTCCGCCCGAGCTGCTGCCCTACGTTCAGCACCCCTGGGTCGTCGCCTCGGATCGACTGCGGGCCGAGGGCTGGGCCGCGACGGTGTCCAACGAGGAAGCGTGCGTCGAGGCCCACGAGGTGGGCGCCTGGGCCACCCTCAGTCCCCGCCGGCGCCAGGAGATCGCGTTGGGCGTGGCGGGCGCGGGCCTGCTCGCGGTGGTGGCCGGAGCCGTCCTCGCGGCTCGGCGCTGGTTGCGCTCCTGACCCCCGAACGGTCGTAGCGGCCGACCAGGGTGCTGGGCCGCGCGCGAGCTCAGGTGCTCGGATGCTCGGCCAGGGTGACGTGCAGGGTGGCTCGGGAGCCGTCGGCGCGGGTCACCTCGATGTCGACCTGGTCGCCCGGGGAGTAGGCCCGCAGGGCCACCAGCAGGTCCGGCATGCGGGCGATGGGATGGTCGTCGAAGCGCACGACGACGTCGCCGGCCTGGAGCCCCGCGCTCGCGGCCGGGCTGCCGGCGACGACCGAGGCGACCTGGGTGCCGCCGCCGACCGTGGACGTGGCCACGCCCGCCGCCGGGGTGTCGATGCCCTCGATGCCGAGCCAGCAGGTGTGCACGACCCCGTCGATCAGCAGGTCGTCGGCCACCTTGTGCACGACCTCGACCGGCGACACGTACCACGAGCCGCCCTGGTCCACCGCGGTGGTGATGCCGACCACGGCGCCGCGGTCGTCGACCAGCGGGCTGCCGAGGCCGAGCGGCGGGGCCTCGCCCTCGATCTCCACGCCGTCGAGCGCGATCCCGGACGGGCCCACGTAGCGCTGGCTGACGGCGACCACTCCGGTGGTGGTGTCGGTGCCGATCGCGTCGCGGGCGCTCACGGCGTAGGACGTCTCGCCGCTCACGAGGTCGCTGTCCTGAGCGAGCACGCTGGCGGTGTAGCCGCGGCCGTCGAGGTCGACGATGCTGAGGCCGGTGGCGGCGTCGCTGCCGACCACCCGGCCGGACTTCTCGGTCCCATCGGGCAGCCGCACCCGCACGGGGTCGTCGCCGGACGGCACGAGCGCCGTGCTCGTCACGACGATGCCGTCGTCGCGGATGACGACGCCCGAGCCCGTGATCTCACCGGATGTGCCGAGCGGCGCGCCGGCGGGCGCAGCCACGATGCCCACCACCGCGGGCGCCACCCGCTGGCGCACGCCGTCGAGCGTGCGGCCCTCCAGGCCCGGGTGGGTGTTCACGGGGTTGAGCGCCACCCGCTCGATCACCGGGCGCTCGATCACCCGCTGGCCGAAGCCGAGGACGGCCACCGCGCCCACCGCGAGCACGGCGCCGGCGGTGCCGGCAACCGCAACCGTGGCCCACCGCGAGCGCGCAGGCCGATTCGTTCCGTGGCGTTCGGGCCGGGTGGCTCTGCGCTCCATCCGCGCGCGCTCGGGCGCGTTCAGTTGGACGATCGGGTGAGCGCGTATCTCGGACGGATGACGCCACAGCCGATCGTCGGGGTGAGGCGGCGGACGAAACCCCGACTGCCCCTCTTCGGCTTCTTCGTCGAAGGGCACCGCCGGGAGGATATCTGCGCGCCGCGTGCTGCGGGCAGCGCGCCCGGCGGGCGCGCCCGGAGATTCCTGGGGCTCGATGGCACGGGCAGTGGGCACTACCTGCGTACCATGAGCGTGATGGACCCGGCGACGCCCCTCGTCCCGCCCTCCGGGGATACCTGGCTGGGGCTCTCCGCGGCCCCGTTGCCGGTGGCCGAGGCGCTGGACTGGGCCGTGCGGCCCGACTGTGGCGGCGTCGTCCTGTTCTCGGGCACGGCCCGCGACCACGCCGACGGCCGCCCCGGAGTCGAGGCGCTGGAGTACGAGGCCTACGAGAGCCAGGTCGTGCCCCGCCTGGAGGCGGTGGCCGAAGAGGCCCGGGTGCGGTGGCCGGTCGTGGGGCGCATCGCGCTGCTCCACCGGGTCGGCGTCCTGGCCGTGGGCGAGAGCGCGGTGGTCGTCGTGGCCTCGGCGCCGCATCGGGAGGAGGCGTTCGCCGCCGCCCGGTTCTGCATCGACTCGCTCAAGCGCTCGGTGCCGATCTGGAAGCGCGAGACGTGGGCGGGCGGCAGCAGTTGGGGCCTCGAGGCGCAGCACATCGTCGACGCAGGAGCGGGGTGATCGGTGAGCCCGGTCGCATTCCTCCTGCTCGCCGTGGTGATCATCGTGGTCGGCTGCGGGATCCTCTACCTGCGCAACCGCACGCCGACGTCGTACGAGTCGAGCGTCGACAACTTCCGCCGGGAGATGCAGGCCCTCGCCCCTCGTGACGAGGAGGCACCGTCCCGCCGCTGGTGGAGGCGCTGACGCCCGGTGGCCCGCGACCTCGCCATCGACCTCGGCACCGCCAACACCCTCGTCTACGAGCGGGGGCGGGGCATCGTGCTCAACGAGCCGACCGTCATCGCCCTCAACACCCGCACCCGTGAGGTGCTGGCCATGGGCCACGACGCCTGGCAGATGATCGGGCGCACGCCCAGTGACATCGTGGCCGAGCGACCGTTGCGCCAGGGTGCCATCACCGACTTCGACGTCACCCAGCGGATGATCCGGCTGCTCCTGCACCGGGTGCGGGTCGGGCGCTTCAACCGGCCCCGGGTGGTCGTGTGCGTCCCGTCCGCCATCACCACGGTCGAGCGCCGGGCCGTGCTCGAGGCGGTGCGCCGGGCCGGGGCCAACGACGCGTTCCTCATCGACCAGCCCATGGCCGCGGCCATCGGGGCGGGCCTGCCGATCCACGAGCCGGTCGGCAACCTGGTCATCGACGTGGGCGGCGGCACGACCGAGACCGCGCTGATCTCCCTCGGTGGGGTGGTGGGCCTGTCCGCCGTGCGGGTGGGCAGCTTCGACATCGACGCCGCGATCCAGTCCTACGTCCGGCGGGAGTACGGCATCGCGGTGGGGGAGCGCACGGCCGAGGAGATCAAGGTCGCCATCGGCTCCGCGTGGCCCGTGCGCGACGAGCTCAAGGCCGAGGTCCGGGGCCGGGACCTGGCGTCGGGCCTGCCCAAGACGGTGATCCTGACCCCGGCCGAGATCCGCGCCGCCATCGACGACGTCATCATCGAGATCGTCGAGTCGGTCATCGCCTGCCTGGGCAGCGCCCCGCCCGAGCTGGCCCACGACCTGATCGGCCAGGGCATGGTGCTGGTGGGCGGGGGCGGCATGCTGGCCGGCCTCGACCAGCGCATCGCGCACGAGACCGAGATCGACGTCCACCTGGTCGACAACGCCCTGGAGTCGGTCGTGCTGGGCGCGGGCCGCTGCATCGAGGACCCCGCCGCCCTGCGGGTGGCGTTCCAGGCCGGCCGCTGATCCGGCTCTGGGCCGTTGACGGGCGTCCACTAGCGTTCCCGCGGTGCTGGCCCCCGACGTGATCACCTCCGTCCGCCGCGCCCTCGTCGACGAGCGGCGGTCGCTGTCGCTGGACGAGCTGAGGGCCCTGGCGGCGCTGCCGGACTCCGACGTGTCGGCCCTGGCCGAGGCCGCCCACGCCGTCCGTCGGGCCTGGTGCGGCGACGTGGTGGAGATCGAGGGGATCCTGTCGGCCAAGACCGGCGGCTGCCCCGAGGACTGCCACTTCTGCTCGCAGTCGTCCCGCTTCGACTCGCCGGTCAAGGCGGTGCCGCTGCTGTCGCACGCCGAGATCCTGGCCGCGGCGGCCGAGACCGCTGAGCTGGGCGCCAGCGAGTTCTGCCTCGTGTACGCGGTGCGTGGACCGGACGAGCGGCTCATGGGCCACCTGGAGGAGGTCGTGCCGCTCGTGCGCAGGGAGACCGGGCTCAACGTGGCGGTCAGCGCCGGGATCCTCACCGCCGCGCAGGCCGCACGCCTCGCCGCGGCCGGGACGCACCGGTACAACCACAACCTCGAGACGTCCCGGACGCACTTCCCGTCGATCGTCACCACCCACACCTGGGACGAGCGCTTCGCCACCTGCGCCCTGGTGCGCGAGCACGGGATGGAGCTGTGCTGCGGGGTGCTGCTGGGCATGGGCGAGACCGACGAGCAGCGCATCGAGCTGCTGGGCCAGCTGCGGTCGGTGGGGCCGGCCGAGGTGCCGGTCAACTTCCTCGACCCCCGGCCGGGGACGCCGCTGGCCGGGCGGCCGCTGATGGCGGCGCTGGAGGCCATCCGCTGGATCGCCCTGTTCCGGCTGGCGCTGCCCGACGTGATCCTGCGCTACGCGGGCGGCCGGGAGGTCACGCTCGGCGACCTGCAGGAGCTGGGCATGACCGCGGGCATCAACGCCCTGATCACCGGCAACTACCTGACCACGCTGGGCCGGTCGCCGCAGGAGGACGTCGTCATGCTGCGGGGCCTCAAGATGCCGATCGGGACGTTGTCCAAGGTGATCTGACGTGGCGTCGCCAGACCACTGCACCGGGTGCGGACGCCCGGTGGCCGACTGCGACGGCGGCTGCGCCCGGCCGTCCGATCCCTGGCATTACTGCCCCGCCTGCGGCACGTGGCTGGCCACCCAGGTCACGCCCACGGGCTGGACGGCCACCTGCCGGACTTGCGGCGCCACCCACCGCGGCACCCACTAGCGCGCCAACCCGCCGCATCGACCGTGGCCGCGCCCGCTGTTCGGGCCCGGGTGCCACGGGTCGCTGATCTGGGCCGGGGCGGTCAGGTCTGGCGGGCGATGTCCTCCGCGGCCTGGCGGACCTGCCAGTCGCGGTCGGTGAGGGCGCGCGTGATGGCCGCGTCCACCTGCGGGCCGTCGAACGGGGCCAGGGCCAGGACGGCCCGCCGGCGCACGGCGGGCCGATCCGTGGTCGCCGCCAGCACGGCGTCGAGACCGGCCGGATCGCCGATGGCGCCCAGCGCGGCCACCGCCGCCTCGCGGCACAGGGCGTCGTCGTGGCCCGTCACCACGCCGGCGAGGGCCGGGACGATCCCGGGCTCGGTGGGCCGGCGCTCACCGGACGCCCAGGCGGCGGCCTCCACCACGC
>JBKPRS010000220.1:0-13274 GCA_046734695.1 Actinomycetota bacterium
ACCACCGACGGCACCGCCGAGGTGGCCCGCACCTGTGGGTTCGGCACCGTCGAGACCATGCACCGGGCGTTCCGGCGCACCGTGCACACGACCCCCGGGCAGTACCGGCGCCACTTCGCCGCCACCGCCTGACAAGCCACCACCGACCGAGCCACCACCTGCGAGCCACCACCGACCGAGCCACCGGCTGAGAGCCACCGCCCTGGCCGGCGCGACTACCCGATCAGACCCAAGGAGACCCCCATGCTCGTCGCGATCCCCCTGTTCGACCGGTTCACCGCCCTCGACGCCATCGGCCCCTACGAGGTCCTGTCCCGCCTGCCCGGCGCCGAGGTCACGTTCGTGGGCGAGCGCACCGGACCGGTCCGCAGCGACAACGCCATGCTGGCCGTGACCATCGACGCCGGCCTCGACGAGGTCGACGCCTGCGACGTGCTCGTCGTCCCCGGCGGCCCCGGCACCCGGGCCATGCTGGAGCGCGGCCCGCTGCACGAGTGGATCGCCCGGGTGCACGAGGGCACGCAGTGGACCACCTCGGTGTGCACCGGCTCGCTCATCCTGGGGACGGCCGGGCTGCTCCAGGGCCTCGAGGCGACCACCCACTGGGCCGCCATGGGCGAGCTGGCCCCGCTGTGCGGCCAGGTGGTCAAGGACCGCCGGGTCGTGCCCCAGGGCAAGGTCGTCACCGCCGCCGGGGTGTCGTCCGGAATCGACATGGCCCTGTGGCTGGCAGCCCAGATCGCGGGGGACGACGTGGCCCGGGCCATCCAGCTGGGCATCGAGTACGACCCGCAGCCGC
Source organism: Actinomycetota bacterium (assembly GCA_046734695.1). Lineage (GTDB taxonomy): Bacteria > Actinomycetota > Acidimicrobiia > Acidimicrobiales > VFJN01 > ZC4RG19. The sequence continues at coordinate 800 of JBKPRS010000220.1, forward strand.
CGTTCGACTCCGGCTCCGTGGCCAAGGCCGACCCCGCGATCGTGAGCCTGCTGGCCGACATGGTGATGGAGCGGTCATCGCAGTAGCGGACGCCCTACGCTCGGGCCCGTGCAGCGCTACATCGGCCATGTGGCGGCAGCCTTCCTGGCGCTCGCCGGGCTCGGGGCGGCCGGGTGCGGTGGCGGTGGGGACGACGACGCCGCGGACAACCGCGACACCACCACCAGCGAGGCCGCCGGCGACACCACGGAGACCACGGCGGCGGCCACCGGCCCGCACGACAAGGCCGCCTACGTGGCCCTGCTGCGGACTCACGCCGGCCGGCAGCTCGACGGTGTGACCGACGAGGAGGTCGAGTGCGTCCTGGGCGGGTTCGTCGACGCCGTCGGGGTCGACCAGCTGGAGGCGGCCCGCATCTACGAGTCCGTCCGGGCCAACCCCGAGGGCACGCTGGCCGAGAGCGGCCTCACCCTCGACGAGGCGCAGAGCGGCACGTTCGCCGCGACCCTCACCGCGTGCGTGGACGTACGCACCTGGTTCAAGCAGGTGTTGGCCTCGGGCAGCGTGTCGCCCGAGGCAGCGGCGTGCGTCGTGGAGCACGTCGACGACCCCACGTTGACGCGGCTCTGGACGTTGGCCTTCACCGGCGGCCAGGCCGCGCTGGTGGCCGACCGGGCGCTGACGTCGTCCTTCCAGCAGGCCTCGAGCGCGTGTGACATCTGACTCGTCGGGGTGACCTGAATCCCGCGTCAACCGCCCTTACGCTCTCCCGCCGTTGCGCTCCGGGGTGGAGCAGCATCCGAAAGGCGGCAGGGATCAATGCGGTACAGAACCTATGCGGTGGCAGCGCTGCTGCTGACCGTGGGCCTCGGCGCGGCGGCGTGCGGGGACGACGGGCACAGCCGGGCCGACTACGTGGCCGCCATGGGCGGGGAGGGCTCAGGCTTCACGGCCGACGAGGCCGAGTGCGCTGCGGGCGCGGTCGTGGACGTCGTCGGCGTGGACGCCCTGGAGGAGGCCGGCGCCTTCGAGAAGATCCAGGACAACCCGGACGGAGACCTCTCCGACTGGGGCATCGTGGTCGACGAGGCCCAGGGACCCGACCTGTACGCGGGGCTCAACGACTGCAAGGACATGCGTGAGTTCTTCACCGAGGCGCTGACCTCCCAGGGCGGCGTGACGCCGGAGGGAGCCTCGTGCGTCGTGGACGGCATCGACGAGGCCACGTTCTCCCAGATGATGGTCGCCGGCTTCGTCGACGGCGAAGCGGCGTTGGACGCCAACCCCGAGTTCCAGGGGGCGTTGGAGCAGGCGGCGACCGATTGCGCCGCCTCGGGCGTGGACATGGGCGTCTGACGGCCCGGCGGGCGTAGCCGGGAGCGCTGATCAAGGTTTGCTGAGGGGGCGGCCGCCCCGAGACATCGGGGCGTGAAGCAAACCGACAAGGCGGCACTACCAATGAGGTACAGAACCTACGCGGCCACGGCGTTGCTCCTGGCCGTGAGTCTCGGCGCGGCGGCATGCGGCGGCGATGACGACGACAGCAGCAGCAACACGACCAACACCACCGGCGGCAGCAACGAGCAGTCCGGCAGCGACAGCGGCGGCGGGCACGACCGGGCCGACTACGAGGCGGTCCTGAGCGCGGGCGCCGGCGAAGACTTCGGCCTGTCCGACGACGACGCCGAGTGCTTCGCGGGCGTGCTGATCGACATCGTGGGCGTCGACGGCCTGGAGGCGGCCGGCGCCTACGACAAGATCCAGGACAACCCGGACGGCAACCTGGCCGACTTCGGCATCGAACTCGACGACCAGCAGGGCGCCGACCTGCTGGAGGGTCTCAACGGGTGCACCGACATGCGCGCGCTGCTGGAGACCCAGCTGGCCTCCGACGGCAGCGTCCCACCCGAGGGGGCGCAGTGCCTGGTCGACAACCTGGACGACGACACGTTCGACCAGCTCATGACCGCGGCCCTCACCCAGGGCGACAGCGGGGTCAGTGCCGACCCCGACCTGGAAGCGGCCCTGGAGCAGGCGGCCACCGACTGCATCGCGGCCGGCGTGGACGTGGGCGGCTAGCGCTAGCGGGCTTCGCGGGCCGGTCCCGCCCCGGTGAACCGGGTGTCGGGGGGATCGAGCGCCCAGGGCGCATCGTCCCCCCACCCGTCGTCGTAGACGACCTCCCGGAGCGGGAGCCGCCGGACCGGCCCATGCCTGCCCTCGGGCACGCCCAGGGTGATCGTGGCCGCGATCACCACGTCGTCGGGGATGGCCAGCGCGGCGCGCAGGTCGTCCTCCACGAAGCTGTGCCACATGGACAGCACACCGCCGTAGCCGAGCGCCCGGGCCGCGAGCAGCAGGTTCTGGCACGCGGGGTAGACCGACCCGCCCTCGGAGATGTGTGGCCGGCGCCAGCGCCGGATGCAGGCCAGCACCACGACCGGGGTCTGCTCGAAGCGATCGACGAAGCTCTGCATGGCCCGGGCGGCGCGAGCCTTCGGGGACGTGGGATCGACGCCCGAGCCCTTGTCGAAGTCGTGGTCCGTGCGCTTGAGGTCCCAGCCCTCCCGGAAGGCGCGGCCGAGGATGGCCTTGGCCTGCCGCGCCCGGGGACCGTCCCGCAGCACCAGGAACCGGGCGGGCTGGCGGTTGGAGCCCGAGGGCGCCCGAGTGGCGTGCCACAGCAGCGTCGCCAGGTCGTCCTCCGGGATGGGATCGGGCCGGTAGCGGCGGATGGCGCGGGTGGTGGCGATGCCGTCGAGCAGGTCCATGGCTCCCTCTCTCTGCTGCGCTCTCAGTCTCCGTCGGGCGTGACCACGGCACGGCCACGGAGCTCGCCGCGGGCCAGAGCCTCGTACGCGTCCACCACCCGGGACAGGGGGAACACGTCCACCTCGCTGCGGATCCGGCCGGCCTCGGCCAGCGCCACCACCGCCTCGACGTCGGCGATGTTGGACCCCTGGAACGTGAACACCTCGCCGTCGCGGGGCAGGGTGCCGAACCACGGCCGGCGCAGCCGCCCGCCCGCTGCCCCCACCAGGCCGAACGCGCCGTAGGGGCGCACCGCGGCGAGCCCCGCCAGGATCGTGTCGTCCGTGCCCACCAGGTCCAGCACCGCGGCCGCCGACCCGGGCGCCACAGCGTCGCCGACGGCGGGGACGGCCTCATGCGCGCCGAGGTCGAGGGCGACGGCCCGCCGGGCCGGGTTGGGGTCGACGGCCACCACCCGGGCCGGGCTCAGGGCCCGCAGGAGCTGCACGGCGAACCCGCCCAGCCCGCCCGCGCCGACGACCACCGCGGTCGCCTCGCCGTCCAGGCGGGACAGCACCCGGGAGACCGCGTGGTGGGTGGTGGCGCCCGCGTCGGTCAGCGGCCCGGCCACCAGCGGGTCCAGGCCCGCCAGCCGGACCAGGCCCCGGGGCGCAGGGGCGACCACGTAGCGGGCCAGGCCGCCATCACGGCCGTAGCCGCGGCCCGCCAGCCCGTTCGGGCACGCGCTGTCCTGGCCGCGGCGGCAGGCCGGGCAGGTCCCGCAGGACGCGGGCGACACCAGGGCCACGCCTTCGCCCACCGCGAACCCCGTGACGCCGGGGCCGAGGGCGGCGATGCGGCCACCCACCTCGTGGCCCAGCGTGAACGGGAGCGACCAGCCCAGCGCCTCGGCGAGCTCCGCGGGGATGGCGGCCATGTCCACGTCCGAGTGGCACAGCCCGTTGCCGGCCACCTCGACCAGCACCTCGCCCGGTCCCGGCTCGGGCACGGGCGCGACCGTGAGCTGAGGCGCCTGGCCCCAGCTCACGATTCGGTAGGCGGTCATGGTCTCCCCCACGACCCGCCATCGTGGCACGAGTGGTGCTAGTCGACGCTGGTCTGGGACAGCATCCCGTGGCCGACGTGGGGGGCGCCGTCGCCGGCCACGTCGGGCAGCATGCAGAACAGGACGTACTCGCCCGGGTCGTCCGGCAGCGTGAGGTCGGCGGACCGGCCAGGGGCCAGCATGCCGATCCCCGTGCCCGCGGTGGCCGGGGGTGGGCCGGTCGGGCTCTCCATGGCGGCCGCGAACTCGTCGGCCGAGGCGCCCTCTTCGAGCTTGTAGGCCACGAACTCGTGCGCCTGGTCGCCCTCGTTGACGACGTGGAGCGTCTCGCCCGCCGAGAACGGGCCCTCGTACACGAAGCCGAAGTCGACCAGCCGCACCTCGGCGTCGGCCTCGACCCCGGTCGGGGTGTCGGCGGTGACCTCGTCATCCGCCGCGCCCACCGTGAACGGCAGCACCATGCCGTGCGTCGCGTGGGGCGATCCGTCGTCGCCGGGCAGCACGCAGATCAGCATGTAGTCGCCGGCTTCCAGCACCTGGGTCGACGTCCGGGTCTCGCCGGGGGGCGCCGCATTGGGACCGCCGAAGCCCTCGACCAGGGCCAGCGCCGACGTCCCGCTCGGGTCGCCGGCGGCGGCCGCCGCGAACTGACCGAAGTCGGCGCCGGGCTTGAACCGCATGACCATGGCCTGGTGCTCCAGCGCCCCGTGGTTGACCAGGGAGATCTCCACCGGGCCGGCCACCAGGTCGGGGGTGGCGGCGAAGCTGAACTCGCCGCCCTCCCCGCCGGGGACCACGGCCTCGAGTGTCTGGACCTCGGCCGCCGCGGGCTCGGCCGCGGCGGAGGAGAGGCCGCCGGTGCTGCTGTCACCGGAGGCGGTGTTGTCGCCGTCGTCGCCACCACAGGCGGCTCCGAGGGCGAGCACGGCCAGCAGACCGGCGGCGAACGTGAGCTTGCGCGTCTTGTGCATCGGGGGAGTCCTTGTCTCTCAGGCCGGGACCGTGAGGGCGGCGAGCATGTGGTCGAGGTCGGGCTGGCTCAGGTCCGAGATCACGGGGCGCGACGGGAGCTGGGACAGCAGGTCGAGGGACCAGGCCACCTGGTCGCCCCGCAGGGTGGGCCCGTGAGCCGAGGTCACGGCCCGGAAGCCGAAGCGGGACAGGCGGGCGAGATGGGCGTCGTAGCGGCCCTGGTCGAGCCACTCGTGCCACGGGCTGATCATCTGGGCGGTCGTGAGGAAGCTGTCGGCGAAGAAGCCCGTGTCCAGCTCGGACACGTCGTCCACCGGATGGGGCACCGCGGCGCAGAAGGCGTCGGACGCCCAGTAGACGCCCGAGACGGTGTCGTAGAGGCCCCGGGTGGTCGGGCTGTCGTAGGTCGGCGGGCGCACCGCCACCAGCTCGCGGTCGCCGGCCCAGAACGACTCGCCGTCGTTGACCAGGCGCACCCGGTCGAGCGGCACCATGCCGTGGCCGTCGCCGGCCATGCGCTGGATGGCGAAGAACGTCGTGACGACCGTGGCCCGCGGGCACAGGTCGAGGACCTCGAACAGGTTGCCGACGTGGTCGGAGTCGTCGTGGGAGACGTAGACCCAGCGGACGTCGAGCGGATCGACCAGCTCGAACGTCCGCTCCAGCCAGCCCTCGCGGGTGATGGCGGGGCCGCAGTCCACGATGACGGGCTCCGCGCCGGTGATGACGGCGGAGTTGATGTAGTGGGCGACCGGGCCCATGCCCTCGCCGGCGATCTGGCGGATGACGTGGGTGTCGGGGGTGACACGCTCGGTGTCGACGAACCGGATGGGTACGTCCATGGCGGTGGATCTCCTGGCTGCGTTGGTCTCTGTGGGGATGGCGGCATCCAGCCAGGCCGTCCTTGGCGCCCGCTTGCGGCTCGCCGTGCAAGCGATCGTCAAGCGCACGGAAAGTGCCGCGGGGGATAACAGGGTCCGACACCCGATCCCGCTGGAGGCAACTCATGAGACTCGGCGTCGCCCTGGGCCAGAGCGGCTGCCTCGCCGACCCCGCGTCGGTGCGGTCGGCCGCCGCGGGCGCCGAGCAGGTCGGCTACTCGTCGATCTGGGTCGTGGACCGCCTCTCGGACCCGTGCGCCGTGATCGATCCGATCGCCGCGCTGTCCTACGCCGCGGCGGTGACCGACCGCGTGCGCCTGGGGACCAGCGTGCTGGTCGCCCCCTGGTACCGGCCGGTGCTGCTGGCCCGGTCGCTGGCCTCGCTCGACCTGCTGAGCGACGGCCGGCTCACCATCGGCCTGGGCCTCGGCTCGTCCCAGGAGGAGTACAAGGCCGTCGGCGTCCCCCACGCCGAGCGGGGCCGGCGGCTGGAGGAGGCGCTCGACGTGCTCGACGCGGCCTGGGCCGCTGCCCCCGACCCGCGGTCGCGCCCCCCGCTGCTGCTGGCCGGCACCTCGTCCTCCAGCCTGGACCGGGTGGCCCGGCGGGCCGACGGCTGGAACCCCCAGGGTGTGCCCGTGGGCCGCCTGGGCCCGCTGTGGACCACCGTGCGGACCCTGGCCGCAGGCCACGGCCGCGATCCCGACGGCCTGGAGCTGGTGGTGCGGGCCAACGTCACGCTCAGCGATCGCCCCCTACCGGTGGGCCGCCCGTCCTACCACGGCACCGTGGACCAGGTGGCGGACGACCTCGACGCCACCCGCCGGGCCGGCGCCCACGAGGTGATCCTCGGCCTCGACGGCGAGCACGGCCTCAACGAGGTCCTGGAGTACTTCGCGGTCCTGGCCGAAGCCACGGACCTCACGAAGTGACGTGTTGCCTGAAGGCCTCGCAGTCGAGCCGCGGCCCGGCCACCAAATCGCGGACTCTTGGGCTGCGGCTCAGGCCCCATCCGCTCGGCCGGTGACGAGCCGCTCCGCCGTCGCGAGGACGCGCTTGGCGATGCCGTGGGCGCCGCCTGCGGTGGCGAGCTCGACGGCCCGGGTCATCAGGTCCTCGGCGCCAGGCTCGCCCGCGGCGTGGCGGAAGCGGGCGTCGGCCTCCAGGACCAGGGGCTCGGCGAAGCGCTCGCCGAAGGTCTGCAGCTCCTTGTAGGCGGACGCCACCGCCCGCGCCGCCGCGTCCATCCGGCCCGCGTCGGTCAGGCCCGCGGCCCGGGCGGCCTTGTAGACCACCACGCCGGTCCGGCCGCCCGCCTCCACGAAGCGATCGATGGCCACCTCCAGGGCGGCCAGCCCCTCGTCGTAGCGGCCCTGCTCGATCAGCGCGGCGGCCAGGTAGCCCTGAAGGCCACGGCCCCAGAAGCTGAACGTCGACTCGGGGTCGGCCTCGACGCCCTTGCGGGCGGCCCGCTCGGCCCACTCGAAGCGCCCGGTGGTGAGCGCCCCCGCGGCCGAGAACATCTGCACCAGCGACACGGCATAGCGGTCGGGCGCCAGTGCGGCCAGCTCCTCGAACGCGGTCTCGGCCTCGGCGGCGGAGTCCAGTGCGCCGGTCAGCACCTGCAGGTAACGGCTGAAGGGGTGGGGCAGCAGCAGGACCTCCAGGTCGAGGCCCAGCGTCATGGCCGGGACCGGCACGTCCGCCCCCGCCACCACTGCCTCGTCCAGCAGCCTGCTGGCCTCGCCCACCTCGCCCCGGTGCCAGCGCGAGATGCCCAGCGCGGCCAGGCCGGTGACGCGGGCCAGCGGCACGGTGGAGCCGGTGCCCAGCTCGTGGAGCTGGAGGGCGACGGCGTCGGAGCGGTCGAAGTCGCACATGGTGTCGTAGGCCGCCCACTCGGTCCACAGCAGGCGGGCCAGGGCGTCGACCTGCCCGGCCCGGCGGGCCAGCTCCTTGGCCCGGCGCAGGTGCGGGGACTGGGCCACGCTGGCGTAGCCGTGCACCGAGCGCTGGATCGACAGCAGCCGGCAGGACGTGACCAGCTCGGCGTCCCGGTCCGAGGCCGTGGACCCCGCGGTGCGCCGCAGCTGCGCCGCCCGGGCCAGCAGGCCCTCGGCCGACTCGAACGCGAAGCGCCGCACGGCCACCTCGGCCGCGTGCTCCAGCGCTGCGGCCGCCCGCTGGCCCACGCCCAGCGGCGCCGCGGCCCACAGGTGCTCGGCCAGGATCTCCGCCGCGTCGTCCAGTCCCCCGGACCGCTCGTCCAGGGCGTCGGCCACCGCCAGGTGGATCCGGGCCCGGCGCAGGGCGGACACGTCGTCGGCCACCACCTCGCGCACGAGCGCGTGGGCGAACCGGAACGTCGTGGGCCGGTCGGGCAGCGGGGCCATGAGCCGGTGCACCACCGCGGGCTCGATGGCGTCGAGCACGCCGTCCAGGCCGTTGCCCGCCGCCGTGGTGAGCAGGTCGACGTCCACGTCCCGGCCGATGACCGCGGCCACCTGTAGGACCGGCACGGTGGTCTCGGGCAGCAGCGCGATCCGGCGCCGGACCACGTCCCGCACGCCGGAGGGCACGTCGCCGCCCGCGGCCACGGCCACCAGCGGATCGGCCTCGTCCCGCTCGGCCTGGAGCAGGCGGGCCAGCTCGGTGGCGAAGAACGGGTTGCCCTCGGCCCGCTGCTGGATGGCGGCGGTCACCGCGGGCTCGACCTCGCGCCCGGTGGCCGAGGCCACGAGCTCGGCCGTCGCCCCCAGCGACAGGCCCCGCAGCAGGATCCGCCGGGTGGCCGGGACCCGCGACAGCGACGCCAGCGTCTCCACCACCGCGTCGTTGCGGCCGACCTCGAGCTGGCGGACCGTACAGGCCAGCAGGACGGGCGAGTCGACCAGCTGGCCCGACAGGTAGGTCAGCAGCTCCAGGGAGGCCAGGTCGGCCCACTGGATGTCGTCCAGCACGACCACCACCGGGCGCTCGGCGGCGGCGCTGCGGACCAGTGCGGTGACGGCGTCGAAGAGCAGGTAGCGGGTGCGGTCGCTGCCGGTCCCGGCGGACCCGTTGGCGCCGGTGGACGAGGCCAGCGCCCGCAGCTCGGGCCCGATCTCGAGCCCGGCGGGCGGCTCGGCCACGAGGGCCCGCAGGGGCGGCAGCCACGGCCAGAACGCGGGGGCGGCACCGCCCTCGAACGCCCGGCCCCACAGCACGGTCATCCCACGGGCCGTGGCCTCGGCGCCCAGCTCCTCCAGTAGGCGGGTCTTGCCGATGCCGGGCTCGCCCTCGACCAGAACGATGCGGGGCGCGGCCCGGGACTCGTCCAGCGCGGCCAGCACCTGGCGCACCTCGGGGTCCCGGCCCACCAGCCGGGCCCCCGGCGCCAGCGACGGCGCCGCGGCGATGACCGCGGCAGTGTCGGGCACGGGCGCGGGCGCGGCTTCGGGCGTGGCCGCCGGCACGACCGGCACCTCGCCGGTCGGGTGCACGCCGGCCGGGCGGGCCAGGTCCAGCGCCGGGTCCTGGTTGAGGATGGCCGTCTCCAGCTCGACCAGCGGGCGGCCGGGGTCGATGCCCAGCTGGTTGCGCAGGGTGCGGCGGGCGTCGTCCAGGATGCGCAGCGCCTCGGCCTGGCGGCCGGACCGGTACAGGGCCAGCGCCATGTGGTGGCGCAGCTGCTCCCGGAGCGGGTGGGCGGCCACCAGCTCGCCCAGCTCACCCACGACCGCGGCGTGGCGACCCAGGCGCAGGTCCGCGTCGACGCGGTCCTCGGTCGCCACCAGCTTGCGCTCCTCCAGCTTGGCGGCGAAGCCCCAGGCGAAGTCGAGGTGGGCGAACTCCAGCAGGGCCGGGCCCCGCCACAGGGCCAGCGCGTCGTCCAGCAGGCCGCGGGCGGCCTCGTAGTCGCCCGCCAGCAGCAGCCCCTGGCCCTGGTCGGCCAGCGCCTCGAAGCGGTGGGTGTCGAGCGCCTTGGCTCCCACGACCAGCTTGTAGCCGGGCGGATCCCAGGCCAGGACCTTGGCCGCCTCGCCGCGGGCGCCCCCCGGAACCAGCACCCGGCGTAGCCGCGAGACATAGCTCTGCAGCGTGCCCGCGGCCGAGTCGGGCGGGTCGTGGCCCCACAGCGCCTCGATGATCGACTCGGCCGGCACCACCCGGCCGCCCGCCACCAGCAGCATGGCCAGCACGGTGCGCGGCTGGGTTCCGCCCACGTCGACGGGCGCCCCTTCCCTGGACACCTCGAGGTTGCCCAGCAACCTGAACTCCACGCGCACCTACCTCCGCCTGCCCCGCCAGCTGCGTAACGGTCATTCTCCCACGTCACGCCCGCGATCCACGGATCCAATCGAACCCTGACTACGCGGCGTGACGGTGTGGAAGCATCGCGGGCATGGCGACCACCGCTCCCCCGGCCCCCTCGGCCACTGACGAAGAGCTCAGCGTCGTGCACGCCTGGTGGCGCGCGGCGAACTACCTGTCAGTCGGCCAGATCTACCTGCTGGACAACCCGCTCCTGCGCGAGCCGCTGACCCTCGACCACGTCAAGCCCCGCCTGCTCGGCCACTGGGGCACGACCCCGGGCCTCAACCTGATCTACGCCCATCTCAACCGGGTGATCCGCGCCCGGGACCTCGACGCGATCTATGTCTGCGGCCCCGGCCACGGCGGTCCCGGCATGGTGGCGAACACCTACATGGAGGGCTCGTACACGGAGATCTACCCGCGCATCGGCCAGGACGAGGAGGGCATGCGCCGGCTCTTCCGCCAGTTCTCCTTCCCGGGTGGGATCCCGAGCCACGCGGCCCCGGAGACACCCGGGTCGATCAACGAGGGCGGCGAGCTGGGCTACGCGCTGGCCCACGCCTACGGCGCCGCCTTCGACAACCCCGACCTGGTGGTGACGTGCGTCGTGGGCGACGGCGAGGCCGAGACGGGCTCGCTGGCCGCGTCCTGGCACTCCAACAAGTTCCTCAACCCCGTCACCGACGGGGCGGTGCTGCCGATCCTCCATCTGAACGGCTACAAGATCGCCAACCCCACGGTGCTCGACCGCATCAGCCGCGAGGAGCTGGTCAGCCTGTTCGAGGGCTACGGCCACACCGTGCACATCGTGGAGGGCGACGACCCCGACCTGGTCCACCGGGCCATGGCCGACACGCTCGACACCGCGCTGGACGAGATCGCCGCCGCCCAGCGGGCCTGGCGGGACGAGGGCGACACGACCCGCCCCCGCTGGCCCATGATCGTCCTGCGCACGCCCAAGGGCTGGACCGGCCCGCAGACCGTGGACGGCGTGCAGGTGGAGGGCACCTACCGCGCCCACCAGGTGCCCCTCGCCGGGCTGGCGGAGAACGAGGAGCACCTGCGCCTGCTGGAGGAGTGGCTGCGCTCCTACCGGCCCGAGGAGCTGTTCGACGCCACCGGGCGCCTCCAGGCCGAGATCGCGGCGCTGTCCCCCGAGGGCGACCGCCGCATGGGCGCCAACCCCCACGCCAACGGCGGCCTGCTCACCCGCCCGCTCGACCTGCCCGACTTCCGGGACTACGCGGTGGCGGTGGAGCGTCCGGGCGGGTCCAGCTCCGAGCCCACGCGGGTCATGGGCGGCTGGCTGCGGGACGTGGTGGCGCGGAACATGGAGACGTTCCGGGTCATGGGGCCGGACGAGACCGTGTCCAACCGCCTGGGCGCGGTGCTGGATGTGACCGATCGGGTGTGGCTGGGCGACATCCTGCCCAACGACGACGGCCTCTCCACCTCCGGGCGGGTCATGGAGATCCTGTCCGAGAACCTGTGCCAGGGCTGGCTCGAGGGCTACACGCTCACCGGCCGCCACGGGCTGTTCAACTGCTACGAGGCGTTCGTCCACATCGTCGACTCGATGTTCAACCAGCACGCCAAGTGGCTCCAGATCACCCGCGAGCTGCCGTGGCGGGCGCCGATCCCGTCGCTCAACTACCTGCTGTCGAGCCACGTGTGGCGCCAGGACCACAACGGCTTCTCCCACCAGGACCCCGGCTTCCTCGACGTGGTGGTGAACAAGAAGGCCGAGGTGGTGCGGGTCTACCTGCCGCCGGACGCCAACACGCTGCTGTCGGTCACGGACCACTGCCTGCGCAGCCGGGACTACGTGAACGTCACGGTGGCGGGCAAGAACCCGCTGCCCGACTGGCTGGGCATGGACGACGCCATCGAGCACTGCCGCGCCGGCGCGTCCGAGTGGCGCTGGGCGTCCTCGCCCCGCCTCTCCGAGGCCCGCGGCGCCCAGCCCGACGTGGTGCTGGCGTGCTGTGGCGACGTTCCCACGCTGGAGACGCTGGCCGCGACCGACCTGCTCCGCCAGCGGCTGCCCGACCTCAACGTGCGGGTGGTCAACGTGGTCGACCTCATGCGGCTGCAACCGTCGTCCGAGCACCCCCACGGCATGACCGACGCCGACTTCGACGCGCTGTTCACGGCCGACCGCCCGGTGGTGTTCGCCTTCCACGGCTATCCCGCGCTGATCCACCAGCTGACCTACCGGCGGCGCAACCACGCCAACATCCACGTGCGGGGCTACAAGGAGGAGGGCACGACCACGACGCCGTTCGACATGGTCATGCTCAACGACCTCGACCGGTTCCACCTCGTGATGGACGTGGTGGACCGGGTGCCACACCTGGGCGTGGCCGTCGCCGAGGTGCGCGACGAGATGGAGGCCCTGCGGCGCGAGGCCCGGGAACACACTCGGGCGGCGGGCGAGGACCTGCCCGCGGTGCGGGACTGGACCTGGCCCTACTGACCGGCGGCGGCGGGCGTGCGCGTCCTGGTGGTC
>JBKPRS010000221.1:0-6704 GCA_046734695.1 Actinomycetota bacterium
GCCCGAAGCCGTCGGGGTGCCGGCCGTTCCACAGGCTGACGTAGACGTGGTCGGACGAGTCGAAGTTGTCGACCATGGCCGTGAACTGGGGCCCGGTCTGCTCGTCCTGGAAGGCGCCGGAGAGGAACACCGGCGACTCGACGTCGCCCACCAGCCGGCGCAGGTCCCGCTCGCCGAGCGACGCGTTGTAGGTGGGCAGGCTGCGGACCAGGTTCTCGAAGTCGGGGTTCTGGCTGCGCAGCTCCAGGTTGTCGGCACACGTCTGGTCCCCGGCCGCCGCCCGCTGGCTGACCCAGTCGGTGCCCCCCGCCTGGCTCTCGGAGTCCCGGGCCCGGATCCACTGCTGGGTGAAGCCGGCGTTGAAGATGCCGCCCGGCCAGGCCTGGAGCCAAGGGTCGGCGATCACCGACTGGGGCGTGACCGCGGCCAGGTGCGGCGGGTTGGTGGCGGCCACGTACAGCTGGGTGATGCCCGAGTAGGACAGGCCCACCATCCCGACCTTGCCCCCCGCCACCCAGTCCTGGCGGGCCACGGTCTCGATGACGTCGTAGCCGTCGGCCGCCTGGGCCGGGTTGAACACGTCGAAGACCCCGCCCGAGCAGCCCGTGCCCCGCAGATTGACCGACACCGTGGCGTAGCCGAAGGCGCGGGCCAGGCGGCTGGCCGGCTCCTCGCTGGCGGGATCGGACGGCGAGTAGCCCGAGATCTCGACCACCGTCGGGTACGGCCCCGGGCCGTAGAGCCCCTGGTCGGGGAAGCGGACCATGGCGCTCAGCTGCACGCCGTCGCGCATCTCCAGGTACTGGTAGCCGTCGTCGCGGCCCGTGCCCGGCGCCGGGCCGCCCAGCAGGTCCAGGTGGGACGCCGTCAGGTCCTGGCGGTCGTACAGCGCGGTGTCGGGCACGTCGTCCCGGTCCGGCACCGTGATGACGTCGGTGGCCAGGCGCGGGTCCTCGCTGTCGTCGGTCACGAGGTAGCGGCCCGGCGTGACCGTGGACCCGTCGGGCACGTCCAGCTGGCTGTAGTCGAGGTCGGGGCCCGACGCCACCTCCGCGTACTCGCCGGGGAGGTAGGCGAAGTGGGCCTGGCCCGCGTCGTCGGCCTCCAGGGTGATGAGCTTGCGCTTGCCGGTGCCGTAGAGGGTGAGCGGCTCGCCCGGTTGGGCCCCGGTCACCGTGATCTGCTCGACCCCGGCCTGCACCTCCCACGGGGCGGCCTCGGCACCGTGGCGCAGGGAGGCGAAGCTTCCGCCGTCACCGCCCCCGCCACCACTGCCGCTGGCGCTCACGCACGCCAGCGACGCTGTGGTCAGCACCAAGAGCGCGGCGAGGCTCGCAGCCCTTCGCATGTCCCCCCTGGTCCTCAGGCCCGGATCAGCCGAGGCGCTCGATGATGGTGGCGTTGGCCATGCCGCCGCCCTCGCACATGGTCTGGAGGCCGTAGCGGCCGCCCGTGCGCTCCAACTCGTTGAGCAACGTCGCCAGCAGCTTGGTGCCCGAGCAGCCGAGCGGGTGGCCGAGGGCGATGGCGCCGCCGTTGACGTTGGTCTTGGCCAGGTCGGCGCCCGTCTCGAGCTGCCAGGCCAGCACGACCGAGGCGAAGGCCTCGTTGACCTCGAACAGGTCGATGTCCTCGATCGACAGGCCCGAGCGCTCCAGCACCTTGTGGGTGGCCGGGATGGGGCCGGTCAGCATGGTGACGGGGTCGACGCCGGCCAGGGCGAAGGTGTGGAAGCGAGCCCGGGGTCGCAGCCCGAGGGCGGCGGCCTTCTCCTCGCTCATGATGAGCGCGGCGGAGGCGCCGTCGGTGATCTGGCTGGAGTTGCCGGCCGTGACCTTGCCGTCCGGCTTGAACGCGGGCTTGAGGTTGGCCAGCGTCTCGGCGGTCGTGCCCTCGCGGATGCCCTCGTCCGCCGTGACCAGCTCGTCGGACTCGTTGATCGCGCCGGTGTCCTTGTCCCGGTGGATCGAGCGGACCGGCACGATCTCGTGGTCGAAGCGGCCCTCGGCGGTGGCCTGGGCGGCCCGGCGCTGGCTCTCGGCCCCGAAGGCGTCGAGCTGCTCGCGGGTCAGGCCCCACTTGTCGGCGATGAGCTCGGCGGAGATGCCCTGGGGGACGAGGCCGCCGACGTCGGCGTAGCGCTGGTTGACCCGGGGACCGAACGGGAAGCCGAACTTGCCGTCGCCGATGGAGGCGCCCATCGGCACCTGGCTCATCACCTCGACGCCCGCGGCCACGACCACGTCGGCGGCGCCGGCGATGACGGCCTGGGCCGCGAAGTGGGCGGCCTGCTGGGACGAGCCGCACTGGCGGTCGACGGTGGTGGCGGGCACGGCCTCGGGCCAGCCGGCGGCCAGGACGGCGTTGCGGCCGACGTTGACCGACTGGGCGCCGGCCTGCATGACGCAGCCCATGACGACGTCGTCGACGATCCCGGGATCGATCCCGGTGCGGGTGACCAGGGCCGACAGCGTCTCGGCCGCGAGGTCGGCCGGGTGCCATCCGGACAGCTTGCCGTTGCGCTTGCCCCCCGCGGTGCGGACGGCGTCGACGATCACGGCGGTGGGCATGGGGCTGCTCCTTGGTCCTGGCCGGCACACTTGACCGAGCGGTCAAGCCAGTCTGCCGACCCCGCCCCGCCCGCGCAACTAGAGCGCCCAGCGCTCAGGTGGCCGGCGCGCTGGTCGGCGTCGTCGGCGCCGTGCTGCTGGTCGTCGTCGTGGTGGGGGCGTCCAGGGCACCCGGGCACGATTGCACCAGCGAGATGGACGTGAAGGGCGCGGTGCCCGAGCCGTCGACGCCCCGGACGTGGACGAAGGCCACGTACTGGCCATCGCGCCAGACCATGGCCTGGGGATCCTTGGTGGGGTCGCTCATGTCCTGGTCGACGTAGCCCCTCACGGCCAGGACGGCGTCGCCGTCCACCATCCGGTCGCCCAGGCCCACGCGGACCGCGTCCACGAGCCTGACGGCGGAGGGCTCCACCGGGAGGTCGCGCAGCGGCTGCCATTCGCTGGTGTCGCAGGCCAGCTCGGGCTCCTTGTAGTAGCCCTGCGGATCGACCACGTCGACGCGGCGCTTCTGGTACTCGCCGTTGATCTCACACCCGATGTCCAGCTGGCCGGGCGGCACCGGCTGCTCGAACTCCTTGGTGGGCCCCTCGACAGGGACGTCGCCCGAGTGCCAGTGGTCGCCGTCCACGGTGACGTGGGTGGGGACGCCGAGCGAGTTGATCACCCGCAGGTGGAGCCCGTCCCGCTGGGCCTGGACCGATGCGACCGGCACCACGATGCCGGTCGGCTCGCAGCGCACCTCGACCAGCCGCGGCTCCTCCACCGGTGCTTCACCGGGGACGTCGGCGCGGTTCTCCGCCTGGATCGTCTCCCGGTCGTCCCGGAGGCTGTCCGAGATCAGCGAGAGGGTGGCGGCCAGGACCGCCAGCACCGTCGCCGTGGCGACAGCTCCACGGCGACGGTGCAGCCGGCGGTGCCGGCGAGCGGCGACCCGATCGAGCCCGTGCTCGGGCGGGTCGCCGGCGGAAGATGCGAGACGTTCGAGCCGTGACCGGAGGTCATGGTCGTCGTCTGTCACGCGCCCGGCCCCGGCTCGGGCCGGGCTGGGCGAAACATGAGGGCGCGTGCCTGGCTCACGAGCACGCGGACGGTGGCGGGACGGATGCGCATGATGCGCGCGGCGTCGGCGACGTCGCGGTCGAGGAGCTGGGTCAGAACCAGCGCTTCGCGCTGGCGGGGGGTGAGCTGCCCGAGGGCCCGGACCACCTGGTCGCGATCGGCGGCCAGGTCGGCGGGCTCGGGTGCGGGGGTGGGACTGAAGTGGGTGACCACGTCCAGCGCCCGGCGTGCGGCGCGCACCGCCCGGCGGGTGGCGCTGTGGTGGGCATTGAACGCGGTGCGGAACAGGTACCCGACGGGATCGTCGAGGTGAGCCACCTTGTCCCAGCGCTCCCACACCTTGCAGAAGGCGTGCTGAGCCAGGTCTTCGGCCTGGTCGCGGCTGCCAGTGAGCACGAAGAGCGCGCGGAAGAGCCGCCGTTCGTTGGCCATGTAAAAGCCCTCGAACGACAGCGCGGGCCGTACACCGATGACGAGCGGTGCCGACTCGGTTGAGCGCTCAGAGACCACGGTCACTGCCAACACTGCCCCAAGAACGCCCGAGACGCACGGGGTGTGTAGGCATTCGCGCGAATTTTCTCATGGCGGCCCCGGGAGGGACCACCCGGACGGAGACCGCAGAAGGTCGCGTCGGGCGCGCCACCCGGCCTCGGCCCTGCCGGACCGGCCTGCCTCGCGGCGGTCCCCCCGGGAGGGGACCGCCCGAGATCGTTCCGCCGAGGCCCCTCGGACGCGTCAGCGGGCGGCAGTCTTGCGGGCCGGAGCCTTGCGGGCCGTCGTGGCCTTCTTGGCGGGGGCCTTGCGAGCCGGGGCCTTCTTGGCCGGAGCCTTGGCGGCGCGGCTGGCCGACGTCCGGGTGGCGGCCTTGCGGGCCGTCGCCGTCTTGGTCGTGGCCGGGGACTTGCGGGCCGTGGTGCGGGCCGGAGCCTTCTTCGCCGGGGCCTTCTTCGCCGGAGCCTTCTTCGCCGCCGTCTTGGTGGCGGTCGCCGTCTTCTTCGCCGGGGCCTTGGCGACCGGGGCGGGCGGCCACACGCCGCGCTCGAGCTTGGGTGCGAGGCTGGTCTTGACCACCGCGTCCTTGAAGCCCTTGAGCGGAGTGATGCGCGCCTTCTTCGACGCCTTGATGCGGACGGGCTGTTGCGTCTGCGGGTTACGGCCCATGCGTGCCGGGCGGTCGACCTTCACGAACTTCGCGAAGCCCGAGATCGACACCGGCTCACCCTTCGAGACGACCGCGGTGACGACGTCGGTGAATCCCTTCATCACCGAATCGACATCTTTGCGATCAACACCCGTCTGGGTGGCTACCGCCTGGACCAGATCACGACGATTCACAGGCTCCTCCTAGGTCACGGGTACGCGCACAGTTTCCTCAACACGTACCGCTGAGACGCGGATACTGCGGGTATTGTTACGACTTTTTCTCAGAAATGCATCACTTTGCGCGCGAAAAGTCCTTGAGAATCCTGCGTTTTCTGCGTCGGCCCGCGACAGATCGTTACTCAGTGCAGTGGGCGGGACCCGGCGACGGCCTCATCCGCTCAGCTATTGCTGAGTTTTCGCGAGCCAGCTCTCCGCCTGGCGGGCCCGGCGGCGCAGCTGCTCGACGGTGGCCTCGTCGATGCGGCGCAGGCCGACGAGACGGTTCAGTTGACCGTTGACCTGCGCGTGACCGAGCCCGGTCGCCCACACCAGGTCCTGCACCAACCGCGCGTTGCGCTCCCGCAGCTCGGATCGTTCGCGGCGGGGATTGCCGCCGTTCCCGTTCCCGTTGCCGGTTCCGGCGGCGGCCCGCGCGCCGGGAAGGGTGGGCAGCGCCACCTCCAGCGCGGCGTCGTCCTCCTGGCGGTCGAGGTGGTCGAGCACGGCCTCGTCCACGTCGAACACGGACGACTCGGCCGCGCCGGTCACGACCGCCGAGAGGGCGGCGAACATCGACAGCTGCTCGCCCCGGTCGTCGGGATGGACCAGCGCGTCGAGGGCCGCCTCGTCGGCGAGCTCGTCGCCGTCGCGCTCGCGCCGGCGCAAGCTGTGACGCCGGGCGTCGGCGATCTGGGTGGCCCAGGTCCGCAGGCGCAGGTCGTCGGGGATGAAGAGGTAAGCCTTCTGGCGGGGCACGCCCCGGGTCCAGCGCACGAAGCGGCCCACCGCCTGGCGGAAGAACAGCTCGGTCGTCGTGGTCGTGGCGTAGACGCCGACCCGCAACCGGGGGATGTCGACGCCCTCGGACACCATGCGCACCGCCACGATCCACGGATCGGACGACGCCGAGAAGCGGGCGATGCGGCTGGAGGACCGGGGGTCGTCGGAGACCGCGACCGTGGCCCGCACGCCACAGCGGTAGCGCAGCAGGTCGGCGATGCCCTGGGCGTGGTCCTGGTCGGTGGCGACCACCAGGCCGCCGGCGTCGGGCTGCTGGCGCCGCAGCGCCACCAGGCGCTCGTTCGCCTGGGCCAGCACCGTGGGCAGCCACTCGCCCTCCAGGCTCAGCGCGGTCCGCAGCCGCTGGGCGGCGCGGGCCCGGTCCAGCGGATCGTCGAACGCCGCGGCCTGGGCGGCGCCGTCGGGGGCGATCCACTCCATGAAGCCGTTGATGCGGGGGAAGTAGACGGGCCGCACGACGCGCCCGTCCGCCAGCGCGTCGGCGTAGCCGTACTCGAAGTCGGGGACCGCCTCGTCGCCCACGTAGCGGACGAAGGGGATGGCCCGCGTGTCGGAGCGGAACGGCGTGCCCGACAGCGCCAGGCGCCGGGACGCGGGGTCGAACGCCCGGCGCACGGCGTCGCCCCAGGCCCGGTCGTCGCCCGCGTGGTGGATCTCGTCCAGCACGGCCAGGGACTCCGCGGCCACCGGGCGCAGCGCGTCCGGGCTCGCGGCCACCTGCTGGTAGGTGGTGACGATGCCGTGGACGTCGGCGGGGAGCCGGCCTCCCGACGGTGTCCAGCGGGGCTCGAGGTGCAACCCGAACCCGGCGGCGGCGTCGGCCCACTGGAGCTTGAGGTGCGAGGTGGGCGCCACCACCACGAGCCGGCGCCCGGGGTGCGCCGCCAGGTCGTGGACCGCGGCGCACAG
>JBKPRS010000222.1:0-40323 GCA_046734695.1 Actinomycetota bacterium
GCTTCTACGGAACGAAAGTGGTGCTGTAACGATGAGAGTGCTGGTCACGGGCCACAAGGGCTACATCGGCTCGGTCATGGTGCCGCTGCTCGTCGACGCAGGTCACGAGGTGGTGGGGCTCGACACGGGCCTCTACGAAGCCTGCAGCTTCGGAGATCGCCGGCGTCAAGTCGCCGGCGTCCGGCTCGACATCCGGAATGTCGAGCCCCACCATCTCGAAGGGTTCGAGGCCGTGCTCCACCTGGCTGCGCTGTCGAACGACCCATTGGGCGACCTCAACGCCCAGCTCACCTACGACATCAACCACCTGGCCTCGGTCAGGCTGGCCCGGGCAGCCCGCCAGGCCGGTGTCGAGCGGTTCCTGTTCGCCTCGTCGTGCAGCCTCTACGGCGCCAGCGGGACGGGAGAGCCGTTGACCGAGGACGCCCCGTTCAATCCGGTCACGCCGTACGGTGAGTCGAAGATCCTCGTCGAGCAGGACGTCACGCAGCTGGCCACCGCGGACTTCAGCC
Source organism: Actinomycetota bacterium (assembly GCA_046734695.1). GTDB lineage: Bacteria > Actinomycetota > Acidimicrobiia > Acidimicrobiales > VFJN01 > ZC4RG19. The sequence continues at coordinate 513 of JBKPRS010000222.1, forward strand.
CGGTGTTCTTCCGCAACGCCACGGCCTACGGGGTCTCGCCGCACCTGCGGGTCGACATCATGGTGAACAACCTCGTCGGCTACGCGGTCACGACCGGCCAGGTCCTGATCAAGAGCGACGGGTCACCGTGGCGGCCGCTGGTCCACGTCGAGGACATCTGCCGGGCCTTCCTGGCCGCGCTCGAGGCCGACCGCCCGCGCACGCACAACCAGGCGTTCAACGTCGGCATCACCGAGGAGAACTTCCGGGTGCGGGAGGTGGCCGAGATGGTCGAGGCCGTCACCGGCTGCCAGGCCAGCTTCGCCGAGGGCGCCAGCGCCGACGCCCGGGACTACCGGGTGGACTTCGGCAGGATCCAGCGGGTGCTCCCGGAGTTCCAGCCGCGCTGGACGGTCCAGAAGGGCGTCGAGGAGCTCTACGAGGCCTACCGGCGCTACGGCCTCACCGAGGACGAGTTCCTCGGCGGGCGCTACGTCCGGCTGAACGAGATCAAGCGACTGCAGTCCGAGGGCCGCCTCGACGAGGAACTGCGCTGGACGGGAGTGAACGATGGCTAGCACCGCGGTGCAGATCCGGCCGGCGGCCTCGCGCGCCCGCCTCGACCTGAAGGTCGGGGACGTGGTCGTGGTCCGCTCGGAGGCCGAGATCCTGGCGACCCTGGACGAGCGGGGCGAGCTCGACGCCCTGCCCTTCATGCCCGAGATGCTCCAGTTCTGTGGCAAGCGGTTCACGGTCGACAAGGTCGCCCACAAGCTGTGCGACACGATGACCCGCAGCGGCATGCGCCGGATGCGCGACGCCGTGCACCTGGCCGGCGTCCGTTGCGATGCCGAGGCCCACGGCGGCTGCCAGACCGCCTGCCTCTTCTACTGGAAGGACGCCTGGCTCCGGCGGGCCGACACCGCCGTGGAGCCTGCGGCCCCGGCGGGCGAGCCGCAGGTCACGGCCGAGGACCTGTACGCGCTGGCGACCCGACCCGGCGAGACCGAGGGCGAGGTGCTGTACACCTGCCAGTCCACCGAGCTGCTCCGGGCCGCGCCCGAGCTGCTGCCGTTCAAGGACATGCGCCAGTACTTCGACGACGTCCGCTTCGGCAACGCCGGCGTGCTCGACGTCGTGCGGGCCTTCCTCGTCGGGCTGTTCAACCACCTCCAGGCGGTCAGCAGACGGGTGCTACCCCGGCGTCTGTGGTTCCGCGACGGCCTGCGGTGGCGGTTCGTCAAGGGCACGCTCACCAAGACCCCGACGGGCCACACCGATCTCCAGCCCGGAGAGCTCGTGCGCATCAAGTCCCAGGCCGAGATCGAGGCGACGCTCAGCAGGGACGGCCTGAACCGGGGTCTCGGCTTCGAGGAGGAGATGGCACGCCATTGCGGCCGTGAGGCGAGGGTGCTGCGCCGCGTGGACCGCTGCATCCAGGAGTCCACGGGCCGGATGCTGCAGATGAAGAACCCGTGCATCGTGCTCGAGGGCGTCATCTGCGAGGGCACCTACACGGTGATGTGCCCACGCTCGATCTACGCGTTCTGGCGCGAGATCTGGCTGCAGCGTGTCGAGGAGCCGGCAGGCCCCCGGGCCGCAGGGGCGAGCGACCCCGCCGCCGAGACCGCCTGACGGGGCCGCATCATGTCCCGGATGGAGCCACTCGTCTCGATCGGTCTGCCGGTCCGCAACGGCGCGGGGACGGTCGGCCGGGCGATCCGGTCGGTGCTGGAGCAGGATCACGCCCGTCTCGAAGTCGTGATCTCCGACAACGCGTCCGATGACGGCACCGAGGCGATCTGCCGCGAGCTCGCGCGGTCCGACGAGCGGGTCCGCTACATTCGCCAGCCCGAGAACATCGGCCTGCTCCCCAACTTCTATGCCGTGCTCCACCAGGCGCGGGGCTCCTACTTCAAGTGGATGGGCGACGACGACTGGCTCACGCCGACCTTTGTCGGGCGGTGCGTCGCGATGTTCTCGGAAGACCCCGGGCTCCTCGTCGTCACCACCCGGCAGGGCCACGTCCTGCCCGGGGGAGAGATCGAGTCGACCGGCTACGACCGCGCCGACCTGCGGTCGTCGCGGCCGCTGGAGCGGTTCAAGGGGCTGCTCTACGTGCTCGCCGAGAGCGATGTGGACCTCGACGTGCTGTACGGCATGGTGCGGCCCGGTCCCGTCGCTGCGCTGCCGCGGCCGGTAGTGATGAACGAGGACCAGGTGTTCGCGGCGCGGCTGGCCCTGGCCGGCCCGTTCGGGCACATAGACGAGATCCTCTCCTTCCGCCACGCGCCGCCGTTCGGGACCCGCGCCGCGACGGCCCGCCGGCTCGGCATCCCGGTCTGGCAGGCGCGCGTGCCGAACCTCGTGATGTGCCGGGAGCTGTCCACCGCCGTGGCGGAGGCCAGGCTCGATCCCGGGGAACGTCGGGAGGCACGCGCGGCGATCAGGCACCTCTTCGTCCGCCGCCAGCAGATCACAGCCGCCCGCCGCGCCCGGAAGCTGGCCGGTCTGGTGGCGCGGCGCCCGGCGCGCGGGCTCGCGATCACTTCGGCATCACGCACCGGACACTGACGCAGGGTCTCCAACTCTCACTCAGAGTGGCGAGACTCGACCGGGGTGACCAACGATCACGAGAGTGCTCGTGGTGACCACCGCACTCAGCGCGGTTCTTCAGCCGCGGCTCAGCACTGCTTCAGCGGGCCTTTAAGCTGGCGAGCCACACTGTGAGCACCGGATGACAAGTAAGGGCGGCCAGGTGTTCTCACCGCGACCAGCGACGCGCTCCCGCGTCGGCGCGAAGACAACGGCCCGGGCGGGCCAGGCGTGCCACGCCTCGTCGCGCCCCCGGTCCGGTGCTGCCCTTCCCGCAAGGGCGACAACGTGACAGCGGTGGTGCCGCGCGGCACGCCGACGAGCCCTCCCGTCGCCGAGAAGCGCTCCTGGCCGGCCCCCGCTGCGCTCGACGCTGCGGTCGCGAGCGATCCCGCGCGACCCGCGCCGAGGGTGAGAGCGGATGCACGCGAGGCGGCACGCGGCCTGCACGATGCCGTGCAGGGGTCGGACCACAGCATCTACCGCGGCTCGCAATGGCGGCCCTTCACTGCGCCGGCCGAGCCCGATGGGGACGGCTCCACTCCCGAGCCGGCGACCGAGAGCATCGGGAAGGCCGCCGGCCGGGGGTTGCGCTGGAGCCTGATCGGTGCGTTCGTGGCGCGCGTCGGGGGCCTGGGTCTCGGCATGGTCCTGGCGCGGCTGCTCACCCCGGCGGACTTCGGGCTCTACGCGATCGCCCTGGGGGCGATGTACTTCGTCATGCACGTCAACGACGTGGGGCTGATCGCCGCCACCGTCCAGTGGCGGGGCCGCATCGAGGAGATGGCACCGACCGCCACGACCCTCGCGGTGACGTTCAGCGTCGTCATCTACGCCCTGTTCTTCGCGTTCGCCCCCGCGTTCGCGGGCCTGGCGGGGAACCCCGAAGCGGCGCCGATCGTCCGGTTGCTCACGACCGTCATACTCATCGACGGGGTGACGGCCGTGCGGGCGGGTTACCTGGTGCGCACCTTCCAGCAGCAGCGCATCACCACCGCCAACCTGTTCGGGCTGATGGCACAGGCCACGGTGGCGATCTCGCTGGCCGTGCACGGCGTGGGAGCGATGAGCTTCGCGGCGGGCCAGGTCAGCGGGGCGGTCGTCACCGGCGCGTTCGTCCTGTGGTCGGCGCACATGCCGTGGCGATTCGGCTTCGACCGCGCGATCGCCCGGCGGCTGATGACCTTCGGGATCCCGCTGGCCCTGGCCCTGGGCATCGAGGCCATCCTGATGAACGCGGACTACGTCATCGTGGGCCGCACCCTCGGGGCGACTGCGCTCGGGTTCTACCTGCTGGCGTTCAACATCTCGGGCTGGGCGCCCGGCGTGCTGGGCACCGCCATCCGCTGGGTCTCCATCCCGAGCTTCTCCCGGCTGTCCGAAGAGGAGGGCGCGCTGGCGCCGGCGGTGCACCGGTCGATCACGGTGCTGGTCAGCGCCGTCCTGCCCATCGGCTTCCTCACCGCCGTCCTCGCCCTGCCACTGATCCAGGTCCTGTACGGGCTGGAGTGGGTGCAGTCTGCGCCGGTGCTGCGCTTCCTGATCATCCTCGGCATCGCGCGGATGCTGACCCAGCTCTCGCTCGACATCCTGACCGGCGCCGGGGCGACGCGCGCCACCCTCTGGTTCAACCTCGGCTGGGCTGTGGCCCTGGTCCCGGCGCTCATCATCGGGACGCGGGTCGACGGGGTACGGGGGGCGGCGATCGCGCACTCCCTGGTGGCGCTGTTCGTGGCTCTGCCGCTCGCGTTCGCGGCGCTCCGGCGCATCGGGGTGACGCTCCTGCCGATCGCCCGCGGCCTGGTCCGCCCTCTGCTGGCGGCGGCGGCTGCCGCGGCGCTGAGCACCGCCGTCCGGGAACTGATCCCGGGATCGGCGTTCGTCCAGCTCGTCGCGACCGGCATCGTCGGTCTCGGCACCTATGCGCTGCTCGTCGTCCCGGCCGAGCAGCAGCGGAGGCTCGTGGACAAGGGTCGTGACCGGCTGCGGGCCCTGGGCGCACGCGGCGGCGTGACCCCCGCGGTCGCGGGAGCGCCCGCCTCCGAGAGCGAGTACCGGCCGGCACACATGCGAAGCAGAGGAAGAGGTCGGCCATGAGCGTGCCGCGCGAGAGCCGTGAAAACGCAATGTGTGTGGGCCGCCGGGCCGCAGCCGGCAGCCCTATTGTCCGTTCAGCTGGGAAGACTTGCCGATGATCCCGGCCCCCGACTCCATGTCCCACCAAGAGGAAGCCATGTCTGCAACGAACCAGGATCCCGGAAGCCAGTCCTCCGGTGTGTCGATGGACCTGATGTCGCTGATGCGCCTGATGGCGCGTCACTGGCGCGTCACCGTCCCGGCCGCAGTGTTCACCCTCGTCGCGGTGGTGGGCGCCTTCGTCCTGAAGTCCCCGAGCTACGAGGCCGGCGCGTCGGTCGTGCTGTTCAGCCCCCCGTTGGTGTCGTCAGGGGAAGACGCCGTCCCCATCCCCGAGGGCTCCGGCGAGAACCCGTTCACCCGCTACGGGGACCTGTCCGTCGTGGCCGACATCGTGGCCCGGAAGATGAACGGCGAGGACATCGCAGCCGAGCTGAAGGCCGAGGGCGTCTCGGGCTACACGGTCGTCGCCAACAAGCTCCAGCGTGGACCGGTCATCGACGTCACCGGCACCGGACCGAACCCGGCTGCGGCCATCGGCTCGGCCAAGGCTGCGGTCGCCAAGTTCGACTCGGTGCTGACGGACCTGCAGGTGGCGGAGGGCGCCGATCCGAACTATCTCATCACCAGCGCTCCGGTCGAGCCGCCGGACACGGCGGTCGCCCAGGTCGGCAGCACCGTGCGCACGGGCATCGCCCTGCTCGCTCTCGGCGGCCTGGGCACGCTCGGGCTCGCCGTCGCCGCCGAGGCGTTCAATCGCCGGCGCGGCGTCTCCGGCGACCCCGCATCGCTCCCTGAGGTCTCGTCCGATCCGGCACCGGTGACGGCGGACGATCACGCGCAGTCGCCCGGTGTCACGGTTCGTCCCGCCGTCTGGCGGATGCGCGACCCCGCGGACGAACTCGCCGACCCGCCCTCGCGCACGGCGTTCTCCGCGACGGAGCAGGCCTCTGATCCCGGCGGGGACGCCCCGACCGACCTGGCCAACGGCGCGCGCCGGTCGGGCCCGCGGATCAAGGTGGTCCCGCCTGCAGAGCGACCCGCGGGGAGTCAACCGGGCTGGACTGTCTGGCGACCGTCAACGCTGGCGGTCGCACCTGACAGCAACGGGCACGAGAAGCCGGCGACCGACCGGAAGTCGTGATCACCGTCGCGGATCGCCGTTCCGATCCCGCCATCCTGACGGGAATCGTGCGTGATGGCTGGCGGGCCTTCACGCCCGTCATCGTCATCCAGCTGTACGTGATCCTGCTGGTCCTGATCCCGCCCACCGAGATCTTCGAGCCTCTGGGCGCGGCGGGAACGCCCGCGACCGTGCTCGGCTTCGTGGCGCTGCTGCAGTGGACCGTGGCGGTGCTGACGCCGGGCGAGGGCCTCGCCCGGACCGTGGTGCCCGTGCGCGTCGTCCTGGGTCTGCTCGTGACCACGTTCATGCTGCGGTACGCCCTGATGCACCTCAGCTACAACCCGATGGCCGCGATCACCGGTTCCGATGTGCTCCTGCTCCGGATCTTCTCGTGGGCAGGTATCGCCCTCCTCGCCGCCGAGGGCTTGCATGACAGAGCCGAGATCCAGCGTGTCCTGCGGACCTTGGTCGGGGCGGTCGCCGCCATGGCCGTCATCGGCTTCCTCCAGTTCCGGGCCGGGATCGATCTCACGACCTACCTGAGGAAGATCCCCGGCCTGCACGAGAACGCGGACCTCATCACGATCCAGGCCCGCGGGGGCTTCCGCCGGCCGTCCGGCACGGCCACCCACCCGATCGAGTTCGGCTGCGTCATCGCCATGGTGCTGCCGCTCGCCCTCCACCTGGCGCGCTTCGATTCCGTCCGGACGAAGGCCCGCCGCTGGTTCCCGGTGGCCATGATCGCGATCGGGATCCCGGTGGCCGTGTCCCGGTCGGCGATCCTCGGCGCAGTCGTGGCCGGCATCGTCATCTTCCTCGGCCTGGAGCCGCGGCTCCGGCCCAAGGCGTTGATGTCCGTCGCCGTCTTCCTCGTGCTGATCTACGCCACGACGCCGGGGCTGCTCGGCACGCTGCGAGGCTTCTTCCTCTCCACCGGGTCGGATTCCCGTACCGACGACTACGGGCCCGCACTCGCGCTCATCCGGAAGGCAGTCTGGTTCGGGCACGGGCCCGGAAGCTTCATCGCGAACAGCGACATGGGCAACGTCCTCGACAACCAGGCCCTCGGGACCCTGATCGAGGTCGGGGTGATCGGCCTGGCGATCGTGGTCACCTACCTCCTCGCCGCTGCGTTCCTGGGCCGGGGCGCGCGCCATCGAGCCCCCGACCGGGCGACCCGCGACCTCGGCCAGGCGCTCGCCGCGGCGAGCATCTCCGGCACGGTCACGAGCTACACCTTCGACTCGCTCGCGTTCCGGATGTTCGCGGGCATCATCCCGCTCTGCCTCGGCATCGCCGGCGCGCTGTGGGTGATGACGCGGCTGGAGTACCCGAGCCCGGGGCGCGGCGGGACCGTGGCGGCCCCCGCAGTGCCGGCAGTCGCCGCGGCCGCACCCATCGGCGTCGCACCGGCCGCGGCCGCACCCGCCGCGACGGTCGCACCCGCGGCGACCGTCGGCGGCAACGCCCCGGACGAGCAGGCCGACCCGGTGCCGGCCTTGGCAGCCGCCCCGGAACCGACCGCCGACACGACGGTCATCGACCTCAGCGACAGGATGGCGTTGCCTGAGCCGGGTCCCGAGGAGGCTCTGGACGACGACGCCATCCCCGAGCCCGACGGGGACGGCGGGACCGTCGACGATGCCGGCCCGGGCCTCGATCCGCCCTTGCAGCCCGTCCACCGCACCGGCACGGGTGACCTGCGCCGCGTCGCCAAGTTGATCTGGGCCGCGGGCGCGGTCATGGTGCTCCTGGGACTGCCGTTGTTCATCGAGCGGAGCGACGGCGGGCGGGTCGACCAGGTGGGCGTGCACGGCGGCGGATCCGGTGTCCTGCCGCCGGACGTGCCCTCGACGACGTTCATCGGCCAGCCGTCCGGCAAGGACGTCGGGTTGCAGGGAGGCGGGCAGTCGCGGGGGAGCACCACGGGCGGCGGGAGCCGGACGACGGTGAGCCGCGGGGCGACGACCACGGTTCCCACCCGTACGTCGGCCGGGGGAACGGTGCCCGGCGGACCGACCGCGACCACGGCGCCGTCGAGCCCGACCACCGCGCCGTCGACGCCGACGACGGAACCACCTCCCACGACGGAGCCGCCGCCCACGACCACCACGACGACGGAGCCGCCCACCACGACCACCACGACGACAGAACCACCGCCCTGACGGGCTGAAGGCGGGCAGGCGAACTTGGAAGCAGGACGAGAGGGCGGAGGCTGACGGTGGCGAGCGGAGATCTGACAGGCGGCACGCGTCTGAACGGGTATGTGGGGGCCTACCAGGACGCCGCGATGCGGCCGCGCACCGCCCGGGCGGTCGTGGGCCGGACCGTGACGCACGTGAACCTCGCTGCCGGCCCCGTCGCCGCGCCGCCGCAGGCGAGCGAGGCCCCGGCGCCCGAGGCCCCGGCGCCCACGGCGCGGCTGGACTTCCTCGACGGCATCCGGGCGCTGGCCGCCCTCTTCGTGGTCCTCCACCACGTCTACCTGACGGTCTACGACGGGTTCCCCACCAACACCGGGCCGGCGGTCCTCACGCCGCTGCTCTACGGGCACTTCGGCGTCGCCGTCTTCATCGTCGTGTCGGGGTTCTCGCTCGGCTTGGCCCCGGCGAAACGTGGCTGGGAGCTCGGTCGCGGCGGCTACTGGACGTTCATGCGACGGCGCGCCTGGCGGATCATCCCGCCCTACTGGGCGGCCCTGGCCGTCTCGGTGGCGCTCGTGGCCGTGCTGGGCATCCGCACCCACGATGCCGTCTCGTGGAAGGGCGTGGGCACGCATTTCCTCCTGGTGCAGGATCTCGTCCAGGGAGCCTCGCCGAACGGGGCCTTCTGGTCGATCGCGGTCGAGTGGCAGCTCTACTGGATCTTCCCGCTGCTGTTGGTGGTGCGGCGGCTCAGGGGCCCGGTGGTGCTCACGGCGCTGGCCGTGTCCGCAGCCGTGGCGGTCGGCATCGCAGCCGACCACGGTGGGGGCGTGGTCGTCGACAAGTTGCTGGGCCTTTCGCCCCAGCTCGGGGCCCTCTTCGTGTTCGGGCTGGTGGCCGCAGCCGCCACGTCCCGGCCTCCGAGCCTGGGCGCCGGGCGCATCTGGGGCGGCCTCGCCGTGGCTTCAGGCCTCGCCGCCGTGTTCGCGTGTGCCTGGTTCGGCACCGCGCGGGCCGTCGCCGACCTCTACTGGCTGGACCTCGTGGTGGGCCTGGCCACCGCCTGCTGCCTGGCCTACGCCACCGGGGCGGCGACCAGCCGCACCCGGCATCTGCTCGAGCACAAGCCGCTGCTGAGCGTCGGGCGGTTCTCGTACTCGCTCTACCTCGTCCACGCTCCGCTGCTGCTGGTGGCGTGGGTGTTCGTGGTCGAGCCGCTCGACATGCCGGCCGGCGCCGATCTCGCCACGATGATGGGTGTAGTGGTCCCGTTGATCATCGCGGCCAGCTACGCCTTCCATGTGGCGGTCGAGCGGCCGTTCATCGAGCACCGGTCGTGGGCCGAGCTGCGCACGCACCGGGCGCGCCGGCGACCTGCGCATCTCGCCCGGACGTAACGGGCCTTAAGCATACTGAATCATGCGATAGCATATGAATAAACACGGGCGGACAAAGGGGAAAATGGTGGGCGGAGGCGCGCCGAAGTTGCGCGAGCATCGCCGCGGCACGCGGTGGTTGATCCCGCTGGTCGCGAGCATCCTGTTGGTGGGTCCCGGAGTGGCGTCCGCGCCGCGCGCGTCGGCCGCACCACCAGGGAACTTCCAGACGTCGCTCGTCATCGGTGACGGGCTGGACGGGTCCTCGGGGTTCGAGATCGCCCCGGACGGCCGGATCTTCATCCTCGAACGGGCCGGGAAGATCAAGATCGTGAAGAACGGGCAACTGCTGCCCACTCCCTTCGCCGACCTGCCCTCCGAGGACACCGGTGACAGAGGGCTCATCGGGATCGCCTTCGACCCCGAGTTCGGGGTCGCGAACCACTTCGTCTACTTCTATTACACCGGCCACGACCTGCTGAACCACCTGGTCCGCTTCAGCGCGGACCAGGACGTGGCCCAGGAGGCGCCCCTCGAGCTGTTCCGGACCTCGTCGCCGTCCCAGCTCCTGCACGTCGGAGGCAGCATCCGCTTCGGACCCGACGGCAAGCTGTACTTCGCGGTCGGTGACAACGGCCAGGGCGACAACGCCCAGGATCTGAGCAACCCCCACGGGAAGATCCTGCGCATCAACAAGGACGGCTCGATCCCGGCGGACAACCCCTTCGTGGGGCAGCCCGGCAAGCTGGGGGCCATCTGGGCGTACGGCTTCCGCAACCCGTGGCGCTTCCAGTTCGACGGCGCGACGGGCGAGCTGTATGGCGGCGACGTGGGCAACTTCAGCTGGGAGGAGGTCAACCACATCGTCAAGGGTGGCAACTACGGGTGGCCGCTGAACGAGGGCATGTGCACGGCGAACTGCGCCGGGTACATCGACCCGATCCACACCTACCCCCACGACGGCAGCTCGGCCGCGGTCACCGGCGGGCCGGTCTACCGGGCAGGCATGTTCCCGCCCGAGTACCAGGGCGACCTCTTCTTCGCCGACTACGCCCGGGGCTTCATCAAGCACGCCAACCTCGATGCCACCGGTCATGTCACGTCCGTCGAGGACTTCGACGACCAGGCGGGCAGCGTCGTCGACATGAAGATCGCGCCGGACGGCTCGATGTACTACATCACCTACTTCCCGGCTGCGCTCTATCGCGTCACCTTCAACACGACGTCCCACCTGCCGGTGGCCAACGCCTCGGCCGACGTCACCAAGGGCATCGAGCCGCTCACCGTGCACTTCTCCAGCGCCGGCAGCAGCGATCCCGACGGCGACCCGGTGAGCTACCACTGGGACCTCGGCGACGGGACGACCAGCACCGAGGCGAACCCGACGAAGACCTACCCGAACATCGGCGTCTACACGGCGCGGCTCACGGTGTCGGCGGCCGGGGACGAGGTGCCGGCGCAGCCCATCGTCGTCCAGGTCGGGGTGCCTCCCCAGCTCACCGTGGCTCTCCCCACCGAGGGCCAGCTGTACCGGGCGGGCGACACGATCAGCTACAACGCGTTCGCGTCCGACGCCGCCGGCTTCGACCTCGACGACGGCGACATCAAGACGTCGGTCAGGCTGCACCACGGCACGCACTTCCATCCCTTCGCCGGGCCGCTCACCGGCCGGGCCGGGTCGTTCACCATCCCCACCACGGGTGAAGCCTCGGCCGACACCTCCTACGAGGTCACGGTGACCGCCACCGACGGCAACGGCCTGTCGGCCAGCAAGGTGGTCAACGTCTTCCCGCAGAAGTCCGAGATCAGCCTCGCCACCTCGCCGTCCGGGCTGGGCCTGTTCCTCGACAGCATCCCCGTGAGCACGCCGCACGAGGTCACGGGCGTCGAAGGCTTCCAGCGTGAGCTCTCCGCGCCGCTCTATGCCGTGGCCCATGACGGCACTCCGCTCCAGTTCGCCGGCTGGTCGGACGGCAAGCCGATCCGCCACACGATCACCACGCCGGTCGACGACGTCACGTACACGGCCAGCTACGAGGAGAGGCAGGCGTGGACGGCGACGTACTACGACAACATCACCTTCTCGGGCGCACCGGTGGTGACGCGCGAGGAGGAGGACCTCAGCTTCGACTGGGGGGGCGGCTCGCCCGATCCGGCGCTGCCCGGCAACCTCTTCTCGGCCCGCTGGACCAAGACCCAGAACTTCGCGGCCGGTCGCTACACCTTCACGACCGTGGTCGACGACGGCGTCCGCCTGTACATCGACGGCAAACGGGTGATCAACCGGTGGTTCGGTGCGCCGAGCACGGCGTCCAGCTACACCGTGGACCTCGGCGTGGGCCTGCACACGATCAAGCTGGACTACGTCGAGATCTTCGGTGGCGCCAGCGTGTCGCTCGCCGTCGAGGCGGCCCATGAGCAGCCCGTCGGCACCTACCGGGCGGAGTACTGGAACTGGTCGAGCATCAACGAGTTCCCCGCCACGAGCGCCGACATGTCGCGCGACGAGGCCGCGATCGACCACGACTGGGGACCCGACTCGCCGGGCCCCGGCATCGGCACCGACCGCTTCCTCGCCCGCTGGACCCGCACGGCGAGCTTCACTCCGGGTGACTACCAGTTCTCGGTCACCGCGGACGACGGCGTGCGCCTCTTCGTCGACGGCGCCAAGGTCATCGACCGCTGGATCGACGAGGGGGCCACGACCTACACCGCGACGCTGCCGCTCGACGGCGCTCCTCACTCGATCGTGATGGAGTACTACGAGAGCGGCGGGGGAGCGGTCGCCCAGTTGGGCATCCAACGGGTCGGCGACCTGGTGCCCGAGACGCCCTACCACGCCACCTACTGGAACCTGCCGGACGGCGCGGACATCCCGCCGAGCATCCCGAGCGGCTCTCCGGACCTGGAGCGCGACGACGGGACCCTCGACTTCGACTGGGACGACGGCTCGCCCGGCGCCCCCATCGGGTCGAACCGCTTCGTCGCCCGCTGGACCAAGACCGTGTCGTTGTCGGCGGGCCTCTACCGGTTCAGCGGCGTCCACGACGACGGCATGCGCGCCTACGTCGACGACGTGCCGGTCGTCAACGACTGGAGCGCGGGCAACACCTCCTTCAGCGTCGACAAGCAGATGACCGGCGGCACCCATCAGCTGCGGGTGGAGTACTTCGAGTCCGGCGGCGGCGCCAAGGCAGAGTTCACCTACGACCGGATCGGCCCGGTGGGGACGTCGGCGCCGTCCGACGGCGGGTACCAGGCCGAGTACTTCGCCAACACCGACCTGTCCGGCACACCGGTGCTGACCCGGCAGGACAGCGCCGTCGACTTCAACTGGGCCGACGGCGCGCCGGGCGACGGCGTGCCCGCCAACAACTTCTCGGCCCGCTGGACCAAGTCCCTCGTCGTGACGGAGGACATCTCGTACGAGTTCACCGTCACGGTCGACGACGGCGCCCGCCTCTACGTCGACGGGGTCAAGGTGCTGGACAAGTGGTTCGGCCAGGGAGGCACGTCCACGTCCACGGTCACCGTGCACCTGGCTCCCGGCACGCACCCGGTCGTGCTCGAGTACCTCGAGCTGGGTGGCGGCGCCGTCGCCCGGTTCGGCTACGAGACCAGCGCCGAACCTCCGCCCGACCCGCCACCACCGTTCGCGGCGGAGTACTTCGACAACCCCGAGCTGACCGGCACGCCGGTGCTCGCGCGGGTGGACGCCGAGCTCGACTTCGACTGGGGAGGCGGCTCTCCGGACCCCGCCGTGCCCACCAACAACTTCTCGGCCCGCTGGACGAGGACCGAGTCCTACACGGAGGGCACCTACCGGTTCAGCGTCACCGGTGACGATGGGATCCGGGTGCTGGTCGACGGCGTCCTCGTCGTGGACGGCTGGTTCTACCAGGCCCCGACCACTTACTCCGCCGACGTGCCATTGACGGCGGGACTGCATACCGTGGTCATCGAGTACTTCGAGTTCGCCGGAGGAGCGGTGGCGTCGTTCACCGAGACGAAGGTCGCCGATGGCTAGCGACGACATCATCAACATCTCGTTCCACGGTGTGGGAGATCCGCTCGGGCCGCCGCGCGAGCCGGGTGAGCACGACTACTGGATCGGCCGTGACGCCTTCCTCTCGCTCCTGGACGAGGTGCAGGGTCGGGACGACGTCCGGCTGAGCTTCGACGACGGCAACGCGTCGGACGTGGAGGTCGCGCTGCCCGCCCTCGTCGAGCGCGGCATGACGGCCGACTTCTTCGTGGTGGCCGGCCGGCTCGGGAGCCCGGGCAACGTGGACGCCGCGGGCCTGGGCGCGCTGCGAGCCGCCGGCATGGGCGTCGGCACCCACGGCATGGAGCACCGGTCGTGGCGAGGCCTCGACGACGACGAGCTCGAGGTCGAGCTGGTCGAGGCCCGGCAGGTCATCGCCGAGGCGGTCGGGACGGCGGTCACCGCCGCCGCCCTTCCCCTCGGGCAGTACGACCGCACGGTCCTGGCCGCGCTGCGCAGGCATGACTACGAGGTCGTGTACTCCAGCGATGCCCGTCGTGTGCGGGAAGGCGCGTGGTTCCAGCCGCGGTACTCCGTGCGCGCCGGCGACACGCCGCGTTCGGTGCGCGAGACGGTCCTTGCGCCGCCCCGCGCCCACGAGCGCCTCCGGGGCCACCTCGCGGGGATCGCCAAGCGGTGGCGTTGAGCAATGGCCTCAGGACCTGAGACGCCGGTGCGCCCTCATTGCCTGGTCTATGCGTCGTACTCGTTCAACGGCCACGGACCGTCCCAGAGCTGCGCGTCCATCGTGGCCAACTTTCCCGACGAGCTGTCGACGGAGATGGTCATCGCTCGGGCCCGCACGCCGATGCCCGCCACGGTGCGGACCCTGCAGGCGTTGCCGCCCGTCGTGCGTGCCCTGCCGTGGCGGTTCGTCAGGAAGCACGCCGATGCTGCCGTCAACCGACGGTTCTCTGCTGCGCTCCGCCAGCACGATCCGGCCTCCACCGTGGTCTACATGTGGCCGGGTGCGCCCTTGTGGCTCATCCGTGAGGCCCGCGAACGGGGCTTCCCGGTCGTCCGCGAGATGATCAACTGCACGTGCGCCACGCACGGCGAGATCCTCGACGCGGCCTACGAGGCGCTGGACATGCCGCCGGCTCATCTCGCGACGGCCCAGGTGATCGAGGACGAGATCCGGGAGCTCCACGAGTACGACTTCATGTTCGCCTCCAACCCCGAGGTGGAGGCGTCGCTGGAGCGCATCGGCATCCCGCATGACCGGATCCTGCCGGTGACGTTCGGCTGGACGTCGGACAAGTTCGCCCTGTCGGAGCCCGATCCGCGGCCGGAACGGGGAGTGCGGGCGCTTTTCGTGGGCATCATCGGCGTGCGCAAAGGGGTGCCTGAGCTGCTCGACGCGTGGCGCGATTCGGGCGTCGAAGGAGAGCTCGTCCTCGTCGGCAGCGTCGAGCCCGCCATCGCCGATCTCGTCGACCGCCATGTGCGCGACGGCCGGGTGAGGCTCACGGGGCACGTGAAGGACGTCGGTGCCAAGTACGGGAGCGCCGACATCTTCGTCTTCCCGACGCTGGAAGAGGGTGGCCCCCAGGTCACCTACGAGGCGGCCGGGTGCGGCCTGCCCATCATCACGACGCCGATGGGCGCAGCCAGGCTCGTGGAGGACGGTCGCACGGGCATCGTCGTGCCCCCGGGGGATCGAGCGCAGTTGGCCGTCGCCCTGCGCACGCTCGGCAACGACCCCGGGCTGCGGGCGCGCTACGGCGAAGCCGCCAGAGCGAGGGCCGGAGCGTTCGACTACCGCCACGTGGGCCTGGCCCGCGGCCGCCAGCTCGCCGAGATAGCGCTCAGCCGGCTGCCGAGCTGAGCCCCGATGCTACGTGCGGCCGCGCGGGCAGCGCGCTAGCCGTTGCACGGCTCGTCGGCCACGACCCCGGTCACCTGGTAGTTGGCATCGATGGTGACCAGCTTGGCCTCCCAGCTCGGGTGCCTGGAGCAGTCCACTCCGTCCATCGGGCCGTACACCCAGGCGTGGTCCACGATTCGGAGCCCCGTCACGTTGCCCGGCACCTCGTGCCGGAACGTGTAGCCGCCACCGCTGACGAGTAGTCGGTCCACGGTATAGGTCCCGGTGTTGACGGCGGGGTCCACCACGAACCAGGGCGCCGTGCCGCACGAGGTCTCGAAGATGATCGTGTTGTTGCGGGCGGTCGCGCCCACGCCGTACACCGCCTGCACCCCGTCCGAGTGGACGTCGTCGCACGCCGCCGTGCCTTCGTCGGCTCCGTGGATGCTGATGAAGGAGTTCTCCAGCGTGACAGGCCCGCAATCCGACAGGCGCGGCCCCTCGCCGCGCCCCAGCACCTCGATGTTCCGGGCGGTGTAGGACCCCTCACCGATCACCGGATAGTCGCCGGCTGTGAACCCGCCGGGCGCCTGCTTGAACGTGACGTTCTCGACCAGCATGTTGTGGCCGCACCCGGCGGGGGCATCCCCGAACTGGTTGGTGATGAACCCGCCGAGCATCTCCACCCTGCGGATCGTCACGTTGTCGGCGAAGACGCTGATGCTCGCCCCGTCCGTGAAGCGGACGTCCTCGACGACCGTGCCGGGCTGGCGGATCTCCATGTCGGTCGAGACCGTCTGCGCGGGCGTCCATCCCGCCGGCACGCCGGTGCTCGCGGGGTTGGGGAAGCCGCCGGGAGGCGGCGGAGTCGACGACGACTCGGGGGCGCCGGTCGTCTCGGGGGGCGCAGTCGTCGCAGAGGTCGGAGGAGGCTTGAGGGCGGGCGTGGCGGCGGGGGGAAGAGTCGTTCCCGAGTCCGCGCCGGCGGTCGCGGAACCCGCCGCCTCCACGAGGCGCGGGTCCGAGTCGCCGCCCCGGGTGGCCGCCACCGCGACCGCGGCGGCCACGACCACGACCGCCCCGACCAGGCCCAGGACGAGCTTGCGAGATCTGCCTACCGCCATCGTGATCGTCGTCCTCTCGTCAGTGCCAGCAGAGGGCGGAAGTCGGGATGCGACCCGCCCGCTGCAGGTCGTGATCCCCATCCGTCACCTGACGTGTCCCCATGCGACTGGGGGAGATCATGCCCTGCCAGGATGTTTCTCGCCAGTAGTGGGGAGCATCGGCCTCCGGTGACCACCGTCGGTGGCCCCGCCCTCGGCCCCTCCCATCGTCTGCCCGTCGTCAGCCGAGCTGCTCGTCCACGAACGCGGCCAGGCTGCCGAGCGTCTCGAACACGTCCGCCGTCACCTCGTCGCCGTCGACCTCGATGGCGAAGCGCTCCTCGAGGGCGTAGATGAGCTCGACCACCGCCATCGAGTCGAGCTCGGGCAGGCTGCCGAGCAGTTCGGTGGCGGCGTCCATGGCGCCGGCGCGGGCTTCGTCGATGCCGAGCGTGGCGGACACGACGGAACGTACCGCGTCGAGCGTGGTGGGGGCGGTGCCGGTGTTCATACGAGGACCTCGGGAGGCGAAGGGTGGCTGAGGAAGGCGGTCGGGCTGGCGGTCAGCCCGTAGGCACCGGCCTGGAAGACGACGACGAGGTCGCCGATCTCGGCCGGAGGCAGAGCGACGGAATCGGCCAGCAGGTCGAGCGGCGTGCACAGCACGCCGACCACGCTGGCGGTCTCGCGGCCTGCGCCCGCCTCCCCGCCCATGCGGGTCCCGAGCGCGACCGGGTAGTTCCGCCGGATCACCTGGCCGAAGTTGCCCGAGGCGGCGAGCTGGTGGTGCAGGCCGCCGTCGACGACGAGGAACACCTTGCCGCGCGACTCCTTGCGGTCGATCACCCGCGTGACGTAGACGCCGGCCTCGCCGACGATGTAGCGCCCGAGCTCGAGGTTCAGGCGGGCGTCCGGCAGTCGGGGGCGCACGAGCTCGTCCAGCAGTCCAGCCAGGTTGGCGCCGATGGGCGCGATGTCCAGCGGCTGGTCCTTCTCGCCGTAGGGGATGCCGAAGCCACCGCCCACGTTGAGGTAGCGCACCGGGAGCGGGGAGTCCTCCGCCAGGGCCAGCGCCAGCTCGACCGTCTTGCGCTGGGTCTCGCAGAGGATGTCGGCCCGCAGGTTCTGCGATCCCGCGAAGATGTGGAAGCCGAGGAAGTCGACCTCCGCGACGGACAGCTCCTTCAGCAGCGCGGGGACGCGCTCGGAGTCGACGCCGAACTGCTGGGGACCCCCGCCCATCCGCATGCCGGACCCCTTGACCTGGAAGTCGGGGTTCACCCGGACCGCCACCCGGGGCCGGATGCCGAGCTCGTCCCCGATGGCGGCGAGACGCTGCCACTCGGTCTCCGACTCCATCTCCACGGTCACGCCGGCGGCCACCGCCTGGGTCAGCTCGTCCGGACGCTTGCCCGGCCCGGCGAAGCTGATGCGCTCCTCCGGCATGGCGGTGTCGAGCGCGACGCGCAGCTCGCCGGCGGAGGCGACGTCGAACCCGTCGACAAGGCCCCGGAGATGGTGGACCACCGCGGGCATCGGGTTGGCCTTGATGGCATAGCTGAGGTCGATCCCGCCGGGCAGCAGCCGCCGGAGCTCGCCGACGCGCTCGGCGATCTTGGCCCGGTCGTAGGCGAAGAACGGCGTGCCGCCGACCCGCAGGGCCAAGCGGTCGATGGGGATCCCACCGACTGCCAGCACGCCGCCGTCGACCTCATAGCCGGCGATCGTGGGATGCACGCGAAGCTCGGTCAAGCCGTGAGCTCCTGGCGGAGCAGCGTGCGGTCGAACTTGCCGTTGGGTGAGCGGGGCAGCTCGGCGCGGACCACGATCTCGCGGGGCACCATGTACAGCGGCAGCTGTCCGCGGAGCTCGTCGAGCAGGGATGCGGCCTCGAACGCGGTGTCCGCCTTCGGGCTGACCACGAGCACCACGGCCTGGCCGAGGCGGTCGTCGTCCACGCCCAGGGCCACCGCGTCGCGGACGAGCCCGGTGCCGTAGGTGACCTCCTCGATCTCCGTCGGGGCGACCCGGTAGCCCGAGGTCTTGATCATGTCGTCCTTGCGGCCGACGAAGTAGAGGAAGCCCTCCTCGTCCCGCGTGACGATGTCCCCCGAGAACACCGCAGGCTCCGTGGTGCAGAGGCCGTCCTCGCGGTTGGGTGCGGGCCGGAAGCGCTCCGCCGTGCGCTCCGGATCGTTCCAGTAGCCCATCGCCACCAGCGCGCCGCGATGGACCAGCTCGCCCTCCTCGTTCGGATCGCAGAGCGAGCCGTCGTCCCGGACCACGAGGATCTCGGCGTCGGGGATCGCCTTGCCGATCGAGTCGGGCCGCCGGTCGACCTCGGCCGGGTCGAGGTAGGTGGAGCGGAACGCCTCGGTCAGGCCGTACATGAGGAACGGCGCGGCTCCGGGGAAGATGGCCCGCAGCCGATCGAGGGTGGCCCGGGGCATGCGTCCGCCGGTGTTGGCGAAGTAGCGCAGGGACGCGGAGGCCTGCGGGGTCCAGCGTTGCTCCGCGAGCTGGATCCACAACGGGGGCACGCATGTGAGCCCGGTCACCCCGTGCTTGGCGCACAGGCGGACCACATCGCCGGGCAGCAGGTAGTTCATGAGCACGACGTGCGCACCGGTGGAGAAGGCGGTCGTGAGCTGGCTGAAGCCGGCGTCGAAGCTGAGCGGCAGCGCCGCCAGGATCACGTCGTGGCAGTCGTTGCCCAGGTAGTGGCTGACGCTCTCGGCCCCCACGATGAGGTTGCGGTGCGAGAGGACGACGCCCTTGGGCCGCCCGGTGCTGCCCGACGTGTAGAGGATGGCCGCCATGTCGAGGTCGATCGCCCCGGCCTCGGCCGGCTCGGCACCCGACGAGGCCACCGTGGCCCAGTCGGTGATCTCGTAGCGGGCCCCGGGGCGGGCGGCTCGACCGTCGCCGACCAGGACGACCCGTTCGATCGTCTTGCACTCGGCGAGCTGGTCCTCGAGCTGGTCGAACCGGTCGGCCGAGGTGACCAGCACGCGAGCGCCGGAGTCGTCGATGATGTGGCCGACCTGGCGGGGCCGCAGCAGCGGGTTGACGGGGACGAAGACGCCCCCGGCGATCGAGGTGCCGAACACGGAGACGACCGTCTCGACCCGCTTGTCCAGGTAGATGGCGACGCGGTGGCCGCGGCCGAGGCCGAGGCCCTGGAGCCCGGCGCCCAGGGCCGTGCAGCGCTGCCACAGCTCCCCGTAGGTGAGCGTGGTGGCCTTGAACGTCAGCGCCGGGCCGTCAGGGCGCCACGAAGCTGTCTCGGCGAGGATGTGGTGAAGTTGGCTGCGCATGTGCCTGCTCGTGCGGGGGCCGGGGACCCCTCCGCCGGATCCCGGTCGGGGAACAGTCTTGCCGACCAGGCTGAAGTGGCGCTGAGGGGCGCCTGAAGTCAGCCTAAAGCCCCGCCTCCGGGCAACGCCGAGTGGACAGGGCGTGAGTGGGAGGCAACACAATGGGCGGATGGCCGTGCGCGTGCAACCCATCAGCGACGACGACCTCGCCCGCGTGGCCGAGTTCTTCCACACCCACCTCAACCAGCGCGTGCCGGCAGCCGCGTGGGTCGCGGCCTTCACGCCGCCTTGGACCTTCGAGCAGCCCAACCATGGCTTCATGCTGCTCGACGACGCCGGGGCGGTCATCGGGGCCTACGCCGCGCTGTACTCCGAACGCACGCTCGCGGACCGGCAGGAGAGGATCTGCAACCTGGCGGCGTGGTGCGTGCGCGAGGACCAGCGGTTCCACAGTCTCCGGCTGCTCAAGGCGCTGCTCGCCCAGGAGGGCTACACGTTCACGGACCTCTCGCCCAGCGGGAACGTCGTGCCGCTCAACGCCCGCCTCGGCTTCACCGAGCTCGACCCCACCACGGTGCTCGTGCCCACGCTGCCCTGGCCGCCACGGCGCGGCGTCCGGGTGAGCTCGGATCCCGACGCCGTGAGCGCGGCGCTCTCCGGCGGCCAGCGGGACCTGTACCGGGACCACGCCGGCCTGGCGGGCGCCCGCCACGCCATCCTGGTCGAGGGCGACCGGTCGTGCTGGGTAGTGTTCCGCATGGATCGGCGCAAGCAACTGCCGCCGGTGTTCGCCTCCATCCTCCATGTCAGCGACCGGGACCTCTTCCGCCGGCGGATCCGCTCCGTCGCCAGCCACCTCCTGGTTCACCACCGGGCCGCCGCCCTGCTGATCGAACACCGGGTGACCGGCCCGCTCGCGGTATGGCCCCGGTTCACGGTGGGGGCGCCGAGGCGGAAGATGGTCCTGAGCTCGACGATGCCCGCCGACCAGGTGGACTACTTCTACTCCGAGCTCATGTGCCTGTCGTGGTAGCGGGCCGGAGCCCGGCGAGCGCCCGGACCTCCCGGTAGCGCTTCAGCACGCGCAGGAAGTGCTCGTGTCGGGCCGTGGCCTCCTGGCGGCGCTCGTCGTTGCGCGTCGTCGAGGCCACGGCCCAGAAACCGGCCGCCCGGCTGGCGGCATGGGCCCACAGCAGGCCCGACATCGCCCAGCCCGCGAGATGCCCGTCGTGGTGGTCGGCGTAGCGGACCAGCCCGGCCATGCCGAGGAGGTCCCGCCGCTCGCTGAGCTTGCGCCCGGCCACGCCGTCGAGATGGATGATGTCGCCCACCGGGGCGAAGCGCAGGACCCAGCCTCGGTCGCGCATCCTGCGGCACCAGTCCGCTTCCTCGCCGCAGAAGAAGTATCCGTCGTCGAGCAGCCCGACATCGTCGACCAGCTCCCGGCGCGTCGCCAGGTAGCAGCCCGTCACCACCTCGACGTCGCGCTCGCTGTCGCGGTGCCAGTGCGTCATGCGCTCCCGGCCGAGGAAGCGGGGCCACGGCAGCTTGGCCAGCCCGGTCAGGCCCAGGAAGGTGTTCAGGACGGACGGGTCGCGGAAGCACGAGGGCTGCAGGCTGCCGTCGGCGTTGAGGACCCGGCAGCCCAGCGTCCCGACGTCCGGATGCTCGTCGAGATAGCGGACCGTGGCGGCCAGCACGTCGTCGAGCACGATCGTGTCCGGGTTGAGGAGGAGGACGTAGCGACCCGTCGCCAGCTCGAGCCCCGCATTGCAGCCCGCGGCGAACCCGAGGTTCTCGGGGTTGCGGACGAGCCGCGCGTCAGGGAAGCGCTCCGCCACCATGTCGGCCGAGCCGTCGCCGGAGGCGTTGTCGACCACGACCAGCTCCGCCGAGATGCCCCGCACCCCGGCCACCACCGACTCCAGGCAGGCCTGGAGCTCGTCGCAGGTGTTCCAGCTGACGAGGATCACCGACAAGTCGGGGGACGACCACCGGGCCGCGCCGGGGGATGGCGCGGCCGCCGGTACGCGGGCGGATCGCACCGAGCTCGGTGGCGTCATGGGCCCACTTCGGCGGTATGCCGCAGGGCCGCTGAGGGATCGGCCGGCGTCGGGGCGGTCGACGCCGACCGTCGCAGGGCGCTTAGGCCCCGGCGAAGGATGGCGGGCACGGTGTCGATCATGACTGCGATGTCCATCGCCACCGACCAGTTGTCCACGTAGAAGAGATCGAGCCGCCGGTACTCGTCGAACGAGGCCTTGTGGTTGGCCTCGACCTGCCACAGGCCGGTGAGCCCGGGCTTGACGATGTGCCGCCGCTTCAGCTCGTCGTCGAACTCGGCGATCTCCGACGGGAGGGCGGGGCGAGGCCCGACGATGCTCATGCGCCCGGTGAGCACGTTGATCAGCTGGGGCAGCTCGTCGATCGCGGTGGCGCGGAGCACGCTGCCGATCGGCGTGATCCGGGGATCGCTCGACACCTTGAACAGCGGGCCGTGGCGCTCGTTGCGATGACGCAGCTCGGAGAGCCGAGCCTCGGCGTCGACCTCCATCGTGCGCATCTTGACCAGCGTGAACGGCTCCCCGTCGCGGCCGATGCGGATCTGGCGGAACAGCACCGGCCCCCGGTCGTTCAGCTTGATCAGCAGGGCGGCCACCGCCATGACCGGAGCGGTCAGCACCAGGAGCAGCGCGGCCATCACGATGTCGAGCGCCCGCTTGACGGCGAGCTGCGTCCTCGAGTGGTGGGGCGGGCGCACCAGCGAGAAGGGCTCGTGGGCCAGCGGTATCGTCTGGAGGCGGGCGCCGGAGACGCCGGTGAGGCCCGTGGACAGGTAGACGGCGGTGCCGGACGCGCTCAGCTCGACGACGAGCTGGTTCAGCGTGGGGCTTCCCAGCCCGTTCACCGCCACGAGGACCCCCGCAGCGCCGGTGCGGCGCACGACGTCGCCGGCGTGCTCGAGGCCGCCCAGGAACGGCGCGCTCACGGCGACGGTGCCGCTCGGCACGGGACGATCGCCGACGATCCCTATGGCGTCGAAGCCGGCCTCGGGGTTGAGCTCCAGGAACTCGACGAGCGCGGCGGCCTCGGCGGCCTCCCCGGCGACCACGACGGCGACCCGGAAGTCACCGCGTGCCCGCCTGCTCACGAGCCACACGTCGAAGCAGTAACGGGCCGATGTGGCGACCACCAGCGACGCTGCCAGCGACGTCAGCACGAGCACCGGGGCCGTGTCACCCAGCAGCGCCTGCCCGGCGAGGGTGGCGAGCCCCGACAGGCCCAGGCTCAACAGCACGCGGCCGAGGGCGCCGGAGCGCACGCCGCTGAGCGGATGACGGTAGAGGTCGAGGGCTGAGAAGCAGAGGAGAGAGGAGACCACGCCGAGCGCGATCGTGGCGAGGACGGCGCCGGCACCCCAGGGGAGGTCCCGGCCCGCGCCCGCGAGGGCCCAGCCCAGCGACCACCCGAGGAGCAGGGACACGGCGTCGACGACGAGGAGCTGGCGACCGGGCGCGACGGGCACCCGCGCGGTCGTGTGCTCGGGCCGGTCTGCGCCGGCCGGGGCGAGGTCCGGGCCGCCCGCCGTCAGCGTCGCGGACGCCAAAGCGACGTGTGTGGCATGTCCCCGGGCGGGTATGGCCCGCGGCTCGTCCCGTTCGTGAAGGAGAAGCAATCTCGACTCTCGTGTACCGCCGCCCATGTCCGCCCTTCCGCCCTTGCCTCGTGTCCGACTGTCGCAACCAGGTCTGAAGTGCTGCTGAAGCCGTGCTGAGGGTTGCCTTAACCGTGGCCGCCCCCGGAGTGGAGCCGGCCGGGCCCGCGGCCGCGCGCGAGCACCGACGGTGCCGTGCTCCGTCTGCGAGCCCGTTCCGCGCTAGATCAGCGCGAGCGAGCGCCGCCGCAGCGGCCGGAAGGCGCTGCTGTGCCGCGCCTCGCACCGGCTCCGGCGGTGTGCCCTGGTCCTCGCCGGCTTGGCCGCAGGCTCGACGCCCTCGACCGGCCGCAGTGCATAGCCCGCGCCGCGCACGGTGTGGATGATCCGGGGACCGGCACTCTCGAGCTTGCGCCGCAGCGCCGAGACGTGCACCTCGACCAGGTTCACCTTGTGCTGGTCGAAGCCCCACACCATGGTGAGGAGCTGGGTCTTCGACAGGACCTGGCTGCGGTGCCGGGAGAAGGTCGCCAGCAGGGCGAACTCGATGGCGGTCAGCTCGACGGGCGTACCGGCCCGCTCGACCGTGTGCGCCGCCTCGTCGATCACGAGGTCACCCAGCTCGATGACCGGGGAGCTCGACCCGTTCCGCCGGGTCAGCGCGGTCACCTTGCAGGCAAGCTCGGACAGGACGAACGGCTTCGCCATCACCTCGTCGGCGCCAGCCCGCAACGCGACGAGCCGGTCCTCGAGCTGCGTCGCCGCACTGAGCACCACGAGAGGGATGTCGGTCACGATCCGGATCCGGTCGACGACCGGCCGTTCGTCCACACCTTCGCTCTCGGCGTCGATCACCAGCAGCTGCGGTCGCAGCTCCGGGAGCAGCCGTTCGGCCGAGCGCCACGACGCCGTGCGCTCGACCACATGATTGTCATTTCGCAGAGTGTGCACGATTGCTTCTGCGAGAAACTCGTCCCCGCTTATCACGAGAACGCGCGCGCCATTAGCGCCTTGTCCGCCCGTTGACATTGACCCGCCCTTCTAAAGCAAACGGTGTACCGCCGTTCGCAGGTGTCCCAACCAGCCCATGCCTGTGCCCTATGGACTGTGGGCGGCAGCATAGAAGGCACAGCGCGGCCACACAAGTCACCTCGGTGTCGCGAGCTTGCCGAAACCGCTCCCCGTGCTGGATCGGCGGTGTCAGCGGGGCGATCGCCGCGAACGGTGGCAGACCCGTGTGGCCGGCGCAACCCGTACGACTCTCTGCGTCCGACGGTGCCCCCGGTCGGTCAGTCGGAGAACACCCTGGCGTGGGCGGCCCGCCGGACGTCCAGGGGCGTGTACGACTTCGCCGAGATCATGTACGCGACGTCATGCGAGCCCGCCGACGCGATCATCTCCGCCGCGCTGTCCACGGTGAGCGGGTCGCTGCCCCAATACGTGTGGCACTGCGAGTCAGATGTGGTGACCAGACCCTTGGCTTGCTCCATCTCGTCCGCGTACACGCCGTACAGCATGCATTCGGAGAAATGCAGCTCCCTGCCCACCGCCGCCAGCCAGTCGCGCCCGGTCACCTCCTCGACTCGGGCCAGCATCCGGCCGACGACCTCGCGGTCCCAGCTGTTGAGTGCGGTGACGTAGTCGGGCAGGGGAGGTGGCGGGGCGGCCGGCAGTCCGAGGAGCCGGCGCGAGACCGAGTGCCAGAGCACGTGGCGCGTGAGCGAGCTGTCGACGCCGTCGTCCAACCGGAACAGCCTCACGTGCCCCCCCGGAGCGAACGTCTCCTCCGTCACCGGGCGGATGAACACGATGTCCGAGTCGGCGGTGACGACCACTCGCTCGGCTACCTGAGAGGCGACCGCCAGCTTGACCAGCTGCTGGACGATCCACCCCCGGAGGGGAGGGAGCGGCCGTCGCACGTTCAGCCACAGCTTGGTCCACGGCAGGGCCCGCACGGAGCCCGGCAGCACGTCGCGGACCCCGAGCACCTCGCAGCGCGGTCCGGCGAACCGGCGGAAGGGCGCCACGTCCGGCTGGGTGACGATGACCAGGTGGCGCACGTCCTCGGGGAAGCATCGCAGCACCGACGCGTGGAGGTCGGTGAACAGCTCCAGGTCGGGGGCGTACGTCGGCGTGACGACGACCATCCCCCCGCCGGCGTCCTCCGAGCGGCCCGTGGTGATGCGGGATTCGGCGCGCTCTGCAGCCATCGACGCCGACCCTAACCCGCCTCGGGATCCGTGCCCGTTCCCGGCCTCAGGCTTCAGTGACGCCTCAGGTTTGCCTCAGGTGGCCTTCAGCGTCCGCGATCAGCATGCGGACCCGAGCGGCAGGAAATCGCGGACAGGGACTGCTCTCTCGGAAGGTGACTTGATGGCAGCCAGGGCGGACAGGGCGGCGACATGACGGGTGGACGCGCATGGAGTGCGGTAAGGACGAACGAGGCGGCCGGCCCGAGGGGCCCACGCGTTGCCGTCTTCGGGCTCGGCTACGTGGGGACCGTATCGGCGGCGTGCCTGGCGAGCCGTGGATATACGGTCATCGGCGTCGACGTGAGCCCCGACAAGGTCACGATGGTGGCCGAGGGGCGAACTCCGGTGGTGGAGGAGCGGATCGGTGACCTGATCGCGGAGCAGGTTGCTGCCGGCCGGCTCAGCGCCACCAGCGACGCGGCCGCAGCGGTCGCCGCGACGGACCTGGCGCTGGTGTGTGTCGGCACACCCTCGACGCCGAGCGGGAGCCTGCTCACCGCCTATCTCGAGCAGGTCGCCGAGCAGATCGGGGCGGCGCTGGTCGGGCGGACGGACCGCTACACGGTCGTCATCCGCTCCACCATGCTGCCGACGACCTGCGAGGAGATCGTCGCCCCCCGCCTGGAGGCGGCGTCGGGACTGTGTGCCGGCGTCGACTTCGGTCTGGCGGTGAACCCGGAGTTCCTGCGCGAGGGCAGCTCCGTCCGTGACTTCTTCGACCCGCCCAAGACCGTGATCGGCGAGATCGACGAGGCCAGCGGCGACGCGGTCGCCCGGCTCTACGAGGGCCTGCCCGGCCCGGTGTACCGGGTGCCGCTCGGCGTGGCGGAGATGATCAAGTACGCCGACAACAGCTTCCACGCCCTGAAGACCGGCTTCGCCAACGAGATGGGCGCGGTGTGCAAGGCGCTCGGCCTCGACAGCCACGCCGTGATGGGGATCCTCACGGCGGACACGAAGCTCAACATCTCCCCGGCCTACCTGCGTCCCGGGTACGCCTTCGGCGGCTCCTGCCTCCCCAAGGACCTCCGTGCGCTCGTCCACCGGGCCCGCCGGGCGGACGTGTCGATCCCGATCCTGGAGAGCATCCTGCCGTCGAACGAGGGCCAGATCGACCGGGTGTTCCGGACGATCGAGGCCACCGGCAAGCGCCGGGTCGGGCTGCTCGGACTGTCGTTCAAGCCCGGTACGGACGACCTGCGCGAGAGCCCCATGGTGGCCCTCGCCGAGCGCCTGCTCGGCCGGGGCTTCGAGCTCATGATCCACGACCCGCAGGTGGCGGTGTCCCGGCTGCTCGGCGCCAACCGCGCCTACGTGGACCAGCGCATCCCCCACCTGTCCCGGCTCATGGCGAGCTCGGCCCAGGAGGTCGTGGCCCACGCCGAGGTGATCGTGGTGGGAGCGGCGGACCCCGACGCGCTGGCCGAGCTGCGTGAGGCCGATGGCCGCATCATCGTCGATCTGGTCCGGTTCCCCGGCTCCGAGGACTACGAGGGCGACGGGAGGTACATCGGTGTCGGATGGTAGGCGCCGGCCCGGCCCCCGGGTCCTCATCCTGGTGGAGAACCTCTCCGTCCCGTTCGACCGCCGGGTCTGGCAGGAGTGCCGCGCCCTGACCGATGCCGGCTACCGGGTCGAGGTGATCTGCCCGCAGGGCGTCAAGCAGGACACGGAGCCCTACGCCGAGATCGGCGGCGTGCGCATCCACCGCTACCCGCTCAAGGCGGCGACGGGCGGCCCTGCGGGGTACGTCCGCGAGTACGGCACCGCGCTCTGGCGCACGCTGCGCATCGCACGGCGCCTGTCCCGGGAGGAGCCCTTCGACGTCGTCCAGGCGTGCAACCCGCCGGACCTCCTCTTCCTGATCGCCCTGGCGATTCGCCACACCGGGGCGCGCTTCATGTTCGACCACCACGACCTCGTGCCGGAGCTGTTCGAGTCACGCTTCGCCTCCGGGCCCCGGGTGCTGCATCGGGTGTCGTCACTGCTCGAACGCCTGACCTTCCGGACCGCGGACGCGGTGATCAGCACCAACGACAGCTACCGCTGGGCCGCGCTGACGCGCGGGGGACTGCCGCCGGATCGGGTGCGGGTGGTCCGCAGCGCCCCGGACCTGTCGCGCTTCGTCCCGGTCGCCCCCGATCCCGCCCTCAAGCGGGGGAAGCGCCACCTCGCCTGCTACCTGGGCGTGATGGGGCCTCAGGACGGCGTCGACTACGCGCTCCGCGCCCTCGCCCACCTGCACGGCCCGCTGGGTCGCGACGACCTGCACACCACGTTCATCGGCAGCGGCGACGCCTTCGACGACCTGGTCGCGCTGGCCGGCCGCCTCGGCCTCGACGACGTCGTGGAGTTCACGGGGCGGGTGCCGGACGAGACCGTGCAGCGGTACCTGTCGACCGCCGACGTCTGCTTGTCGCCGGACCCGAAGAACCCGCTCAACGACGTGTCGTCGATGAACAAGGTCGTCGAGTACATGGCCATGAGCCGCCCCCTGGTCTCGTTCGACCTGCGGGAGGCCCGGGTCACGGCCTCCGATGCGGCTGTCTACGCGCCCGACAACGACGAGATCCGCTTCGCCGAGCTGACCGCCGAGCTGCTGGACGATCCCGAGCGCCGCGAGCGCATGGGGGCCATCGGCCGTCGCCGCGTGGAGGCGAACCTCTCGTGGGAGACCTCGCGCACCAACCTGCTGGCAGCTTACGAGGACCTGCTCGACAGCCCGATGCGCCGGCAGACGGACCGCCGGGCCATCCCGCGTGTGCCCGAGGCCATCCCCCCGCAACCGATCGCGGCCGGGGCGGGCAGCTCCAGCGCTGCCTGATGGACCCGTATCCTGCCTGGCGACGACGCCGGGGCACCGTGGCCGGCTCAGCCGGCGGCCACCGAGCGCGAGCTCTCGTCGCGCTCCCAGCGCGTCGACCGGCCGAACCGCGCGTAGATGCGGGCGGCCACGGCGACCGATGCGTACGTCGCGGCGTCGACCGCGCCCCGCACGCTGCGGCATTGCCGCAGCAGGTCGCGCCGGGTCGACGGGGTGGTCTCCTTGACCAGCTCCGGGTGGTCTGCGGCGGCCCGGTTCTCGGCCACGCCGCGGTAAGCGCGTCGCCGCACCTTGAGGAGGTCCCGCAGGCGCGCCGGCGCCATAACGACGACCGGCTCGTCGCCCACGATGTCGATCTCGGTCGCCGCGAAGTGCTGGTCGACCCAGTGGTCCTCGGCCGTGATGTCGGGATGGTCGCCGAACCGGGCCCGGCCGGCGGCCGTCAGGCCGTAGACGCCGGCGCCCCACAGCGATCGCATCACCGAGGGCATCTGCGCCCGGACCCGGAAGTAGCGGCGCACGATGCCCGAGGAGTGGGAGGTGTCGTAGCGGATCGGGGGCCGGGCCGCCACCGCACCCGGCCGCTCGAGGTGCTCGAGCACCCGGCGTGCGCTGGCGCCTCGCAGCACCACGTCGGCGTCGAGGTAGAGGCGTGGGAAGTTCCGGAGCGCCCGGTCGCCGGCTCGGAGTGCCGCGGGCTTCGACGCCACATCCAGCTCGATCACCTGCACCGGGTGGCCGCTGGCCCGGGCCACCTCCGCGGTGCGGTCGTGGCAGCCGTTGCACACCACGGCCACCTCGAGGCTCGCGGGGTCGATCCCGTCGAACAGGTGGTCGAGGCAGCGGCCGATGACCGCCTCTTCGTCGTGGGCGGGGATCAGCACCGAACCGGCCGGCTGGTCGCTCATGACTGCTCGTCGCGTTGTGTCGTCACGTCGGCTCCGCCCCGTCATGCCCGCGTCCCCGCCCGGGGATCCGCCGGGGGCCACCCTACGGACCGGGGTAGCGGTCGGACAAGCGCAGCTCTCCGAACGGCAGGTCGACCGTGGACACGATGAGCCCGGCGCCTTCGCGGGCCCCGGCGCCCCCGCGGGCACCGGCGCCGCCGCCGGTCCGCACCCGCTTCGTGTTCGGCTTCGACTTCGTCGACGACGTCAGCATCGACGCCACCGTCGAGCGCCTGCTCGCACCCCAGCCCGACGACGGTCGGGAGCCGATCGTGTTCACCCCCAACGTGGACACCGTGGTGCACATGGGGGAGCTCGAGCGCTTGGGGATCGCCCGGCGCATGCGCAACTCCCGCTACATCCTCCCCGACGGGCAGCCGATCGTGTGGGCCAGCCGCATGCTCGGCCAGCCGCTCCGCGCCCGCCTGGCGGGCAGCGACCTCGTGCCGCCGCTGTGGGACCGCCTGGTCGCCGAGGACCGGCGCGCGATGGTCGTCGTGTCGTGCCCCGAGGTGGCGGCACCCCTGCAGGCCGAGATGCCCTCGCTGGGCGTCTATGTCCCGCCGGTGTTCGATCCCGCCGATCCCGTGGCGTTCGGCGAGGTCGTCCGGGCCGCGGCCGAGGTGCTCGAGCGGACGGCGCCGGAGTTCGTCTTCCTCGGCATCTCGTTCCCGAAGCAGCAGCTGCTGGCGCTCGCGCTCATCGACCACCTGCGACGCCGGGGGCGGCCGCTGCCCGTGTTCCTGTGCATCGGCGGCGCGATGGAGCTGCACGTCGGGCGCCACCGGCGGGCACCGCTGTGGGTGCGTCACGCGGGTGGCGAATGGTTCTTCCGCTTCCTGCTCGAGCCGCGCCGGCTGTTCCACCGGTACTTCGTCAGGGATCTGCGGTTCCTGCCGATCATGCGCCTCGAGCTCCGCGCCGCCAGCGCGCTGAGACTAGGGCCGCGGCGCGGGCTCCGGCTGGCCGGGGCAGCCGGGTGGCTGTGGATCCTGGTCCCCCTGCTCAGCCTCTGACGGGCGGCCGCCCGCCCTGCGGCCATCCGGGCCACGCGCCACTAACCTGACCGGATGGCCACGGACTGGGAGACGATCGTCGGGCTCGAGGTCCACACCGAGCTGGCGACGGCGACGAAGCTGTTCTGCGGGTGCCCCAACCGCTTCGGCGACGAGCCCAACACCAACGTGTGCCCGACGTGCCTCGGCCTGCCCGGGTCGCTGCCGGTCCTCAACGAGGCCGTCGTCGAGCTGGCCATCCGGCTGGGGCGGGCGCTCGGCTGCACCGTGCGCCGCTCGGTGTTCGCCAGGAAGAACTACTTCTACCCGGACATGCCGAAGGACTACCAGATCAGCCAGTACGACCTGCCCATCAACGTGGACGGGTCGCTGGAGCTGCCCTCGGGGCTGACGGTGGGTATCGAGCGGGCCCACCTGGAGGAGGACACCGGCAAGTCCACCCACATCGGTGGCGGCGGCCGGATCACCGACGCCGGCTACAGCCTGGTCGACTACAACCGGGCCGGCGTCCCCCTGCTGGAGATCGTGTCCCGGCCCGACCTGCGCTCGGCCGAGGACGCCCGGGAGTACGTGTCCGAGCTCCGGAGGATCCTGCTGGCCACGGGCGCGTCTGACGCCAAGATGGAGGAAGGGTCGCTGCGGGTCGACGCCAACGTGTCGGTCCGCCGCCCGGGCGAGCCGCTCGGCACCCGCTGCGAGATCAAGAACGTGAACTCGCTGCGCTCGCTGGGGCGCGCGATCGACTACGAGGCCCGGCGCCAGATCGAGCTGCTGGAGGCGGGCGAGGTCGTCCGCCAAGAGACCCGCCACTGGAACGAGGACGACGGCCGCACCCACACGCTGCGCTCCAAGGAGGAGGCGGAGGACTACCGCTACTTCCCCGAGCCCGACCTCGTCCCGCTCGATCCGGGTGACGATTGGGTGGCGCGGGTGGACGAGGCGCTGCCGGCGCTGCCGGCCCAGCGCCGGTCCCGGTTGGCCGCAGCCGCGGGACTGGGCTCGACGGGCGGGGCGGTGGCCATCGCCGTCGAGCGGGACCTGGACGACCTGGCGGTCGACGCCATCGCCGCGGGCGGCGACCCGGCCCGGGTGCTGACCCACGTCGAGCACAACCTGGCGGTCGAGGGCGCCGACCGGCTGCCCGGCCCCCGCCTGGCGGCGCTGGTGGACATGGAGACCAGCGGCGAGCTGACCCCGACCCAGGCCAAGGCGGTCCTGGCCGAGATGGTGGAGACGGGCGCGCACCCCAAGGACATCGCCCAGGCCCGCGGCTTCGAGGCCATGGGCGCCGACGCCCTGGGCGCGGCTCTCGACGGCGTCATCGCCGCCCATCCCGACGAGTGGGCCCGCTTCCGCGAGGGCGACGACAAGGCCCGGGGCCGGCTGATGGGGTTCTTCGTGGGCCAGGTGATGGAGGCCACGGACCGCAAGGCCGACGGCAAGGCGGTCACCGCCCTGCTGCGCGAGCGCGCCGCCGAGCGCTGAGCGCCGTCA
Organism: Actinomycetota bacterium; assembly: GCA_046734695.1. Lineage (GTDB taxonomy): Bacteria > Actinomycetota > Acidimicrobiia > Acidimicrobiales > VFJN01 > ZC4RG19. The sequence continues at coordinate 32,329 of JBKPRS010000222.1, forward strand.
GCGCAGACCGAGCGCGGGGACCGTGCGCAGGTCCGCCTCGTCGGCCAGGAAGTAGTCCGCCCGGCGGATCCCGACGAGGGCAGCCACCAGCGACGACGGGATCGACTCGGCCCGCGTGTTGAGGGCCCGGACGTTGCCGTTGTAGAAGCGCCGGGCCGCGGCGATGCGGTCCTCGGTGTCGACCAGCTCGTCCTGCAGGGCCCGGAAGTGCCCGTCGGCCCGCAGCGCCGGGTAGCCCTCGGACAGCGCGAAAAGGTGGCGGAGGCCGGCGGTGAGCCGGGCCTCGTCCGCGCCCTGGTCGGCCACGGTGGGCGACGGCGCCACGGCCTGGGCCCGCTCCGCCGCCACCCGCTCGAACAGCGCCCGCTCGTGGGCGGCGTAGCCCTTGACCACGGCCACCAGCTGGGGGACCAGGTCGTGCCGGCGCACCAGCTCGACGTCGATCTGGCGCCACGACTCGGCCACCAGGTTGCGCTGGCGGACGAAGCGGTTGTAGCTGATCGCGGTCATGATCAGCAGGAGCCCGACCCCGGCCAGGATGGCCGCGCCCGCGATCTGCGCCGAGCTCACGCGGACCGCTTCCCGACCGTCGGTGGCTGGGTGCCGCGGTCGGTCCAGACGTAGTCGGGGAGGCGCTCGACCATCCCGACCAGCAGCCCGAGGTTGTAGTCGACGCAGTCGAGGTCGAGGCCTCCGGCCAGCGTGGCCACCAGGTAGCGGTCCGCCACCTGCACGATCAGGGCCTGCGCCGGCAGCAGCGCCTCCATGGTGCGGGCGTTGAGCAGGTCGTACGCGAAACGCTCGTCGCCGGCCTGAACCCGGAAGGCGCGGTTGAACTCCTCGCTCTCCAAGTCGATGTCCTGGCCGCCGAACAGGCGGGCGGCCTTGTCCAGCATGTTCTCGGAGCGGATGTGCACCCAGGGCAGGCCGGCCGGCAGGCCGACGGCGTACACGCCGGCCCGGTGGGTGCGGCGCTGGTTGCCCGTCCCCGTCACCCACTTGTAGTCGAACACCACCGACGTCAGGCCGGCGTAGGGCCCGCGCATGACGTAGCGGGCGGTTCGGCCGTGGCCCTCGCCGAAGGGCTCACCCTCGGCGATGTACGCCCAGGCGTCGTCCCCGGCCTCGAAGCTCCACCCCCGGCGCGCGGCGTACGCCCCGAGCGCCACCCGCCGGCGCCGCTCGAAGAGCTGCGACATGAACCAGGCCGCGACCGTCACCACCACGGCGAAGGCGGCGAAGACGACGAACCCCAAGCTGTCCAGCGTGACTCTCCAGGTCGAGTGCGTCAGATGATGGCAGAACCGCGCCGCGGCGGGACGACGCCCCGGCTGGTCCACACGTAGTCGGGGAGGCGATCCACCATCCGCGCCGGCAGCTCGATGGCGTAGACGCCGGCGCGGACGCGCGACGAGCCGGACCCGCCCGTGTAGCTGAACGCGAGCCCCAGTAGTGCAGCACGGGCCCGCGCATCACGTCGTCCGCCAGGCGGTACAGGCCCGTGCCGAACGGGACGCGCGGCGCGATGCGGGCCCAGCGGTCGTCGCGGCCGGTGAAGGCCCAACCGCGGGACACCGCGAAGCCGGCCAGCTCCGCCTTCCGTCTGCTCCTGGCCGAGATCCACCCTGCCACTGCCCACAGATGATCGCAGGGCGCCGGCCCGATGGGCCGTCAGGCGCCGCCCGACACGGCGGGGATGATGGCGACCTCGTCGCCCGCTGCGAGCGGCGTTGCCTGCTCGCCCAGGTCGCGGACGTTCTCGGTGCCCAGGAACACGTTGACGTGGCGGCGCAGGCGCCGCTGCTCGTCGCGCACCCGGCGCTCCAGGTCGGGCAGGGTCGTGGCCAGGTGGTCGAGCAGCGCGCCCACCGTGGGGGCGTCGCCCAGCGCGGCCACGTCGACGTCGACGACCGGCCGGCCCCCGGTGTAGCCCCGGAGGCTGGCGGGCACCCGTACCTGCAGCGCCGCGGCGGTCACGGCACCTGGGCGGCCCGCAGGCTCAGGATGTCGGGCAGGTAGCGGGCCACCGACCCCCACGTCTCGCCCTCGTCGGCGCTGCCGAACACGTCGCCGCCCCGGGTCCCGAAGTACACGCCCGCCGGCGTGGCATCGTCGGCGCAGAGGGCATCGCGCAGGACCGTGGCGTACGCCGGCTCCTCGGGCAGCCCGGCGTCGAGGGCGTGCCACGAGTCGCCGCCGTCGGTGGTGCGGTACACCCTCAGCCGGTCCTCGGGCGGCATCCGGTGGGCGTCGGCCACCAGCGGGAAGGCGTAGGCCGTGCCCGGGGTGTGAGGGTGGGCGACCATGGGGAAACCGAACGTGGCCGGCAGGCCGTTCTCGGCCGCCTCCCAGTGCCCACCACCGTCGTGGCTGCGGTACACGCCGCCGTGGTTCTGGAGGAACATCTCCTCCGGCTCGGCCGGGTTGCGGGCGATCTTGTGGACGCACTGGCCGAACTCGGGGAACGGGTCGGGCTGGTGCAGGGCCTGGATCCCCGCGTTGGATGCCTGCCACGACTTGCCGCCGTCCTCGGTGCGGTAGGCGCCGGCGGCGGACACGGCCACCAGCACGCGGTCGGCGTCGGTGGGGTGGGGGACGACGGTGTGGAGGCACAGGCCGCCACCGCCGGGCTGCCATTGCGGGCGGTGCGGGTGGTCCCACAGGCCCTCCACCAGCGAGAAGCTGTCGCCCCGGTCGTCGGAGCGGAACAGCGCCGCGGGCTCGACCCCGGCGTACACGACGTCGGGCTGGTCCGGCCCCGCGGGCTGGAGCTGCCAGGCGCGGGTCAGCGCCGCTCCGGTCTCGACCGGGAAGCGCAGGGCGCCGCCTTCGCGCTCGTCCCAGGTGGCACCGAGGTCGTCGGAGTGGAACACCGACGGTCCCCAGTGCTCGCTGTCCGCTCCCACCAGCAGCCGGGGCGTCTCCCGGCGGGTGTCCACGGCCACCGCGTACACGGCGTTCATGGGGAACGCCGGTCCTTCGATGGCCCAACCGGCCCGGTCCTCGCTGCGTGCCAGGAAAAGGCCCTTGCGGGTGCCGATCATCAGCAGCGTCGTCATCGCCGTGAGGGTAGACCCCCGAGCACGACCCAGCGGTCACCCGCGAACCGGGCCCCGAGGGCGACGGCGCGGGACCCCATCAGCAGCCCGATGCAGGCCCACAGCCAGCCGATCCCCAGGCCCAGCACGGCCACGGCCACCGCCGAGGGGACGAAGACGATCGCCGCGCCCACCATGGCCCGGGCCAGGAACGCCATGTCGCCGGCCCCGATGAGGATGCCGTCGAGCACGAACACGAGACCGTTGAGCGGCTGCAGCACGGCCACCCACACCAGCAGGAAGCTCGCCACCTCGATCACCGCGGGGTCGTCGCTGAAGACGTGGGGGAGCAGCGTGCGGGTCGCCAGCACCGCGATCCCCGCGGCCGCGCCCAGCGCCACGCCCCACTCGATCATGCGCCGGCCCGCACCCCGCGCCGAGCCCGCGTCCCCGCCGCCCAGCGCCCGGCCCACCATGGCCTGGCCGGCGATGGCCACCGCGTCGAGGCCGAAGGCGAGGAAGTTCCACAGCCCGAAGGCCACCTCGTGGGCGGCCAGGGACGTGGTGCCGAGGCGGGCGGCAACGGCGGTGGACACCGCCAGGGCCACCCGCAGCGCCACGGTGCGGACCAGGAGGTCGGCGCCCATCCGGCTGAGCCGGCCGATGCTGGCGGGGTGGGGGCGGACCTCCACGTGCAATGCCCGCGCGGTCCGGGCGATGAGGCGGATGTAGACGGCCGCGGCCAGGCACTGCGCCACCACCGTGGACAGGGCCGACGCGCCGATGCCCTGGTCGAGCCCGTAGATGAGGACGACCTCGAGCACCAGGTTCAGGACCGCGGTGCCCGCGGCCACGACGAGAGTGGTCCGGGTGTCCTGGAGGCCGCGCAGGTAGCCCGTGCCCGCCAGCACGGCCAGCATGGCGGGCACGCCGAACAGGCTGATGCGGAGGAAGACCAGCGCGTTGTCCGCCACCGCGCCCTCGGCGCCGAACAGGGCCACCAGCGGGGTCGCCAGGGCGAGGCCCACCACGACGATCCCCACGCCGATCGTCCCCGCCAGCCACAGGGACTGCACGGCCTGGTGGGCGGCTTCGGCCTCGTCGCCCGCACCCAGCAGCCGGCTGACGGTGGCGGTCGTACCGTAGGCGAGGAAGATGAAGACCGCGAACAGCGTGAGCAGGATCGACATGGCCACGGCCAGCCCGCCGAGCTGGGGAGTGCCCAGGTGGCCGACGATGGCGGTGTCGGTCAGCAGGTAGATCGGCTCGGCGATCAGCGCGCCGAACGCGGGGATCGCCAGCCGGGCGATCTCCCGGTCGTATCGGCTGCGGCCGAACACAGCCAGAGGCGTACGCTTGCCGTCCATGCCAGAGCCGTCATACCCCAGCACCAGCGAGACCGCCGTCGATATAAAGATCCGCAGCCGGGACGTGACCGACGGCTACGAACGGGCCCCGGCCCGGGCCATGCTCCGCGCCATCGGCATGACCGACGACGACTGGGGCAAGGCGCAGGTGGGCGTGTGCTCGTCGTGGAACGAGGTCACGCCGTGCAACCTGCCGCTGGACCGGCTGGCCAAGCGGTGCAAGGAGGGCGTGCGGGCCTCCGGCGCCTTCCCGATCGAGTTCACGACCGTGTCGGTCAGCGACGGCATCTCCATGGGCCACGAGGGCATGCGGGCCTCGCTGGTGTCGCGCGAGGTCATCGCCGACTCGGTGGAGACCGTCATGCACGCCGAGCGTCTCGACGGCCTGGTCACCTTCGCCGGGTGCGACAAGTCGCTGCCGGGCATGCTCATGGCCGCGGCGCGCATCAACGTGCCCAGCGTGTTCCTCTACGGCGGCTCGATCCTGCCGGGCCACCACAACGGCGAGGCGCTCGACATCGTGAGCGTGTTCGAGGCGGTCGGCGCCCATGCTGCCGGCACGCTCGACGACGCCGGGCTCGACGCCATCGAGCGCAACGCCTGTCCCACCGAGGGCTCGTGCGCTGGCATGTTCACCGCCAACACCATGGCGTCGGTGGCCGAGGCCATCGGCATGTCGCTGCCCGGCTCGGCATCGGCCCCGGCGGTGGACCGCCGCCGCGACGATTACGCCTACGCCTCGGGCCAGGCCGTCGTCGAGCTGCTGCGCCAGGGCATCCGGCCCCGCCAGATCATGACCAAGGAGGCGTTCGAGAACGCCATCGCCGTGGTCATGGCCCTCGGCGGCTCCACCAACGCGGTGCTGCACCTGCTGGCCATCGCGGCCGAGGCCCGGGTCGAGCTGGCGCTGGACGACTTCAACCGGGTCGCGGCCCGGGTGCCCCACATCGCCGACACCAAGCCCGCCGGCAAGTACCACATGACCGACGTCGACCGCATCGGCGGCGTCCCGGTGGTCATGCGCCACCTGCTGGACGCCGGCCTGCTGCACGGCGACTGCCTGACCGTCACCGGCCGCACGATGGCCGAGAACCTGGCCGAGATCGACCCGCCGGAGCCCGACGGCGACGTGATCCATCCGCTCGACCGGCCCATCCACGCCCTCGGCGGCATCGCGGTGCTGACCGGCTCGCTGGCCCCCAAGGGCGGAGTGGTCAAGGTGGCGGGCATCAGCTTCGACCGCTTCGAGGGCACGGCCCGGGTGTTCGACGGCGAGGACGGCGCCATGGAGGCGATCCTGGCCGGCTCCATCGAGCCCGGCACCGTCGTGGTCATCCGCTACGAGGGGCCCAAGGGCGGCCCCGGCATGCGGGAGATGCTGGCCGTGACCGGGGCCATGAAGGGCGCGGGCCGCGGCGGCGACTGCGCGCTGGTCACCGACGGTCGCTTCTCGGGCGGCACCCACGGGTTCTGCATCGGCCACGTGGCCCCCGAGGCCGTGGACGGCGGGCCGATCGCGTTCGTCGCCGACGGCGACCGCATCGTCATCGACGTGAACGCCAAGACGATCGACCTCGACGTGGACGAGGCGACGCTGGCCCGCCGGCGCGGCGAGTGGAAGCTGCCCGCGCCCCGCTACACGAGCGGCGTGCTGGCCAAGTACGCCCGCCTGGCTGCGGGGGCCGAGCGGGGTGCCATCACCGAGGCGTGAGCGCCCCGGCCAGGCGGCGCACGAAGTGCTCCCAGCCCACGCCGTGCTTGGCGACCTCCTCCGGCGGGAGGTCGCGGTGCACGAGCTGGACGACGGTGCCGTCGCCGTCGGGCGCCAGCGTGATCTCGACCGTGGACGACCCGGCCGGGATCACGTCGTTCCCGGGCACGCCCCAGCTGAACACGACCCGGTTCGGCGGCTCGACCACCCGGTACTCGCCGCGCACCGGGGTGCCGTCGATGTCGACGGCGAACGCCCCGCCCGGCTCGGCGGCGAGGTCGGCCCAGTCGCCCATCCAGCGCACCATCAGCGACGCGTCGGTGAGGTAGGGGAACACTTCATCCGGTTTGGCCTCGATGCGGATCGAGGTCGTGTACTGGTCGGTCACCGGCCCTGCTCCTTCTCGACCGCGTCCTTGAGCCGCTGCAGCGACGCCGGCCACAGCTCGTCGAGGAAGTCCCGCACCTGGTCGAGCGCCTCCGGGCGCAGGGCGTAGAGGCGGCGGGTGCCCTCGCGGCGCTCGCGCAGCACCCCCGCGTCCTTCAGGACCCGGAGGTGCTGGGAGACCGCCTGCGGCGTGATGTCGAACTGCCGGGCGATCTCGCCCGCGGGCAGCTCGCGGTCCCGCACCACCGCCAGGATCCGGCGGCGTTGGGGCTCGGCCAGAGCGTGCAGGACCGCGTCCGTACTCAAGGGGTGCGGCCCATGAAGGCGACGAGCCGGTCGATCGCCGAGGCGGACGCCCCATCCGGGGCGGGGACCTCGGGCCCGATGCGGGGGGCACGGGTGTCGTCGCTGATCGTCTGGCGAGCGAAGCCGAGGATCTCGCCGGCCAGCGCGTCGTCGAAGCCCACGGTCTGGCCGGTGGCCCGGGCCAGGTCCCAGCCGTGCACGAGGACGTCGACCGCGGTGAACCCCGCGACCATCGCGCCCGGCATCTCGCCGAACGGTGTCGCATGCGCCCGGTCCACGGCATCGCCGGTGGCCGCGGCGAGCAGGGACTCCATGCCGACACGGTAGGCCTTGGCCGGGTCGTCGCCGGCCAGGTCGGCGCTCGGCACCTCCCCGGGGCCGGCGTCGGTCTCGGGGGCCGTGTCGGAGAACAGGGCCCGGCCCAGCTCCAGCGTCGCGAGCAGGTGATTGACCAGGTCGTGGACGTCCCACCCCGTGCACGGGGTGCGATTGGCGTAGTCGGCCGGCGTCACCTGCTCGACGATGGGCTCAGTGGCGGCGCAGGCCCGTTGCAGCATGTATGCATCCATGCGCTTACTAAAGCCGTAGCTTGTTAAAGCGTCAAGCGAAACTTAGATCAGAGGAACGCCAGGGCCGGAAGGGCGTCGACGACCGCCGCGGCCAGGCCCGTATCCCCGGTCGCCTGGTACTCGCGGGTACCGCCCGCGGGCCGGTTGCTGACCGCGCGGCAGAAGGCCAGGCTGTCCATGGCGATCTCGGTGTCGACCTCCGCGTCGCTCGCCGGCCGGACGCCGCCGATCGTGCCGAGGTCGATGTCCCACGCCGCGTCAGGCCCGAGGTCCTCGAACCGGATGCGCACCACCCGGCCGGGATGGTGCACCTCCCGGGCGGCCAGCAACGCGGGCACGAAGCCGCAGGCGGCCGAGGTCATGGTGTGCAGCGACTGCTCCGGCGGCGCCACCATGGGGCGGCCGGCGGCCCGGCGCACGTCCTCGGCGTGGGTCCAGGTCTCGAACGCCCGCACCAGCAGGGCGACCCGGATCGCCGTCGGCCCGTCCCACCACTCGACCCGCTCGTCGAGGCGGGCCTCGCCCCGGGCCTGCACCTCGGCGTCGACCGCCTCGGCCGCCGCCTCCAGCTCGCCCACCGCGGCGGCGGGCGGCAGCTCGCGGTGGCGAGCCTGGGC
>JBKPRS010000223.1:0-25190 GCA_046734695.1 Actinomycetota bacterium
TCGTGCTCGGCCTTGAAGTCCTCGGGGTCGGTGATCACCGAGCCGTCGGCCTGGCGGGGGCCCCCGTCGGCGGGCTGGTACATGAGCAGCAGGTACTGGGGCATCGTGGTCTCCTTGGTCGTGATGTCCTTCAGGTGAGAGGACGCACCAAGGTCGTCGAGATCGACAGCCCGGCGAGGAAATCTTCTCAGCCCGGGGCGGAGATGCGCACGCAGCAGAAGCCGGGGGCCGGGTCGAGCCGGGCCGCGAGCTGCTCGTCGCGGTCCATGCCGTCGAGGAGCCCGTCCAGGAACTCGAGGTTCATCCCGCACACCAGCGTGCGGTGCTCCTCGGCCAGGCGGTGGAAGGGGCAGTTGGCGAGGGCGATCTCGCCGCCCTCCGCATCCTCGGGGTCGTAACCGTGCTGGGCCAGGACCTCGACCACCGCGGCGCGGCGGTCCTCGTCGGGCGGGAGGGCGTCCACCGCGGCGTGGGCGTCGGCGCCGATCGTGCGGCCGGCGGCCTGGGCCGCGGCCCGTAGGCACTCCTCGACGGGCGTGCCCGTCCGGGTCGACTCGACGATGGCGGTGGCCAGCAGCGAGCCCGCGAGGTCGTAGTGGCGGTCGGGGACCGAGGCAGCCACCTCGCCCCCGGCGGGGCGGTAGAGCTTGGACGGACGGCCGGCGCCCGGGCCGCTCCGTCCGCTCGTGCGGGCGAAGCGCACCTCGACCACGCCGGCCTCGGCCAGCTTGTCGAGGTGGAACGCGGCCACCGAGCGGGGGATGTCCAGCGCGGCGGCGGCCTCGTCCCGGGTGGTCCAGCCGTCGGTGGCGCCCAGCAGCCGGTACAGCTCGCGCCGCAACGGCTGGTCCAGGGCGGCGATGCCGGCGATCCGGCGGTCGAGGTTATCAGTCGCTGCCATACCGGGAATTCTAAAACACAGGAAGCTTGACGCAACACAGCAGAATCTCTAAAGTCAAACTTATCCGCTTTAGAAAGGAGCCGTGATGGCCACGACCCATGTCAGCCGTCCCGGCGACACCGGGGCCGCCACCCGCAGCCCGTTCGCCGATCCCATCTACCAGGGGTTTTCCCTGCTCCGCGTCGGGTTCACCGTGGCGCCGATCCTGTTCGGGCTGGACAAGTTCCTGAACTGGCTCACGGACTGGCCCCACTACCTGGCACCGGAGATCAACGACATCATCCCCGGCAACGCCCACCAGGCCATGCTCGCCGTCGGCGTGATCGAGATCGTCGCCGGCCTCGTGGTGGCCGTGAAGCCGAAGTTCGGCGGCTACCTCGTGGCCGCCTGGCTGGCCGGGATCATCGTCAACCTGCTGATCCTGGGTGAGTACTACGACGTCGCCCTGCGCGACTTCGGCCTGCTGGTCGGTGCGCTGGCGCTGGCCCGCCTGGCGACCGGCTTCGAGCAGCGGGCGCGGCGCCCGGTCTCGTCAGCGTCGACGACCTGAGGCGGCGCCTGGCCGGCGCCTCCGACGCTCCGTGCTCCCGTCATCCCCCAGAGCATTGACACGCGATCGTAGGATTCGGTCGATGGTCGGGACGACGGAGAGCGGGCCGCCCGGCACATCGGGGTGGTGGGCGGCCCATGCGGAACGATTGGAGCGGCGCCGGCCGCGCGTTGACGGCCTGACGATCGAGCGGGTCGTGGACGAAGCGCTGGCCCTCGTGGACAGCGAGGGGCTCGATGCGCTGACCGTCCGGGGGCTGGCGGCAAGGTTCGACACCAGCAGCGCCACGCTCTACCGGCATGTCGCCAGCCGGGACGAGATCCTCATCCTGCTGATCGATCAGGTGCTGGGCGAGATCCAGATGCCCGACCCCTCGCTCGACGGGCGCACCAAGTGCGTGGAGCTCTCCAGCGAGTTCCGGCGGGTGCTGCTGGCGCACCCCAACGTGATCGACGCGCTGCGCGCCGCGCCGCTGATGGGCCCCAATGCGGTGCGAGCCGCCGAGGCCGGGTTGTCCAACCTCGTGGAGTACGGCTACCCGGCTGACCTCGCGGTCCCCGCCTACCTGGCCATGATCGACTACGTCCTCGGCAGCGTGTTCTTCCAGTCGGCCCGCGGCAACCCCGAGCCGGACGGCCCTGCGCCCGACGACGCCGCCACCCTCGACGCCAACTGGACGGAGCTGGTGGACGCCGAGAGCGAGAAGGTCTTCGCCTTCGGACTGGAGACGTTCCTCACCGGCCTCGACCAGCTCTCCGGGCGATGAGTCCGGACCGCCCCTGACGTCTCAAGGGTCGTCCAGAACACACAGAACCCGGAGGTGGGGAGATGGCCAAGATCACACAGGTCGGGACCGTGGGCGTCCCGACGTCGGACCAGGAGCGGGCCCTGGGGTTCTACCGCGACAGCCTGGGCTGCGAGGTGCGCATGGACGGCAGCTTCGGCCCCGGCATGCGCTGGATCGAGGTGGCCCCGGCCGGTGCGGACACCACGCTCGCGCTGATGCCGACGCCCCCGGGCGGCGCCATCGGCGTCGACACCGGCATCCGCCTGTCGACCAGCGACGCCGAGGCCGACCACGCCGACCTCAAGGCCCGCGGCGTCGACGTCGACGACGAGGTCCTCCGCTGGGAGGGCGTGCCCCCGATGTTCAGCTTCCGCGACCCCGACGGCAACACGCTCTACATCGTCGAGCGCTGACGGGACTGGTGTGCCGGAAATAACGTGGATTGTGGGGGCTAAGTGACTTAGCGTGGTTTCCGTGGACGTGCGCGCGGGCGCGAGTACGTGGTCGAGGGCGCCTGCGACGACCCCGACGCCGGCGGCGGGAACGGCGAGTTCCACGTCGAGGGGCTCGACACCACCACGACGGTCGCGACCACCGAGGTGCCCACCACGGTGGAGCCGTCGCAGACGACGACCACCGAGGGCGAGAGCGGCGTCCCCACGACGACCACGACCGAGGGCGACGCGCCGATCCCGCAGGACATCGAGACGTGCGAGGCGGAAGCCGAGCGAGCGCAGGCCGAGGCCCGCTACGAGGCGCAGCGGTCGATGGTGCTCGGGCGGACGTACGCGGTCACGGCGGAGCTGTCGCTCGGTGACGTGCAGACGCATCCGACCTTCGAGGGCTCCACGACCGTGGTCACGATCGAAGGCGTCCGGTGCACGGTGTCCGCCACGCTCACCGGCGGTGACTTCGACATCACGCCGCGGTCCGACGAGGCGCAGTCGTTCGTCGGCACGCGTTCACTGGTGTGGAGCTGGGACGTCCGCCCACGCCGCGATGGCGACGACCTGGAGCTGGCGCTCGCCTTCCAGGCGACGGTGTTCCAGGCCGGGCGCAGCGTCCCGGGCCGGGTGACGCTGTACGAGGCGACCATCGACGTGAACCCCGAGCGCCAGTCCGCGTGGAGCAGGACCCGGGACGACATCTCCGGATTCCTCCACGACCCCATCGTGGCTTCGGTCCTCGCCGCAGTCCTGGTCGCGGCCCTGCTGAAGCTGGGCCCCAAGACCTACCGCAACGTGCGAGCCCGCTACGCCCGGCCCTCAGTCCCCCGGCCGCCCCCCGAGTGAGCCGGCTCAGGCGGCCACCTCGTCGAAGCCGTTGCGCTGGGCGGCGCCCGCGGCGCTGAGGTCGTCCCAGCCGATCCAGTAGGGATCGGCGCCGCGGGCCAGCAGCAGCTCCGCGGTCGGGCGACGGCCGCCGTGGCAGGCCTCGATGTCGGCGCCCGCGTCGAGCAGGGCGTCAAGGACCGCCACGTCGTTGCAGCTGGCCGCCCAGTGCAGCGGCGTCTCCCGGTGGCGGGGCTGGGTCGACTCCATGTGGGCGTTCACGTCGGCGCCCGCCGCCACAGAGCCGCCACGGTGGCGGGCCACGTCGGGGAAGTGGCCGGGCCAGTCCGTCGCCACGTGGAGCAGTGTGCGGGTGTCACCGCACTTCGGGTCGGCGTGAGCCACTCGGGCCGTGGCGAGCTCGGGGTGCTCGCCCAGCAGCGCGGTGAGGGCCGCCAGGTCACCGCCCTCGATGGCGGCCTTGGCCGCGGTGGCCCGCGGGTCGTCGGCCGGGATCAGCACTGGGCCAGTCTCGCCGGTCGGGCGACGATCAGGCGGGCGGGCGCCCACCAGTAGTCGTGCAGGTCGACGACATCGTCGACCCGGTAGCCCGCCGCCTCCAGCTCCACGACCCAGGCGGCCACCGGCTGCTCCCAGGTGAGCCGCGGCCGGGCCGGGTCGAACTGGGCGACCAGCACCGGGACCAGGAAGCCGGGGCCCACCTCGCTGCCCTCCGGGTACTCGGCCAGGCCCCGGGGGTAGCGCTCGGCGGCGTACGCGGCATGGGCGGGGCTGCGGTCCGCGAACGCGGGCACGTCGAACTCGGCCACGGCCAGCAGGCCGATCCGCTCGGCCAGCGCGGCCAGCAGCGCCGGGCGGGCGCCCGGTTCCACGGTGTGGAGGGCGTACGTCGCCTGGGCCGCGTCGACCGGAGGCGGCGCCTCGGCCAGGTAGCCCGCCAGCGTCGTGTTGTGGCCGGTAACGGCCAGGACCCGCCCGGCCAGGCCCGCCTGCGCCGCGGCCAGCAGGGCGGCCGACGGCTCGACCAGGACGACCTCGCGGCAGCCGTCCGGCACCACCGCGGCGGTGACGCGGCCGTCGCCGCAGCCGAGGTCGGCCAGCGATCCCGGCCGCTCGCGGGCGTGGACCGCACGCAGCGCAGCGATGGTCGCGGCATACAGCGCCACGTTCCCGCCCCCCGAGATGAAGGCGTCGAAGGCGCTCGGCTCCTCGTACACCCCGGTGACCGACGCCGCCGCGAGGTGGTCCGCCAGCAGGTCGCCCAGCGCGGTGCTCGCGCCGCGGGCCAGATCCGCGGCCTCCTGGGGGCGGCCGGCCGCCATCGCGAGGAGCGCCTCGGTCACCGCATCGGCCATCCAGCGACCGTAGAGCACACGCACCGCTAGCTTGTGCGGCCGTGACGCTGCGCATCGGGATCACAGGCGGCGGCTCGACCGTCGACCGCATCATCGACCAGGCCGCCGAGGCGGAGAACGACGGCTTCACCAGCCTCTGGTACGGGGGCGGGGGCCGGGGCATGGACGTGCTCACGCTGCTGCCGCTGGTCGGGCGGGCCACGTCCCGCATCGAGCTGGGCACCGCCATCGTGCAGACCTATCCCCGCCATCCGATCCTCATGGCCCAGCAGGCGGCGACGGTCGCCCACGCCATCGGCGGCGGGCGCCTGACCCTCGGCGTCGGGGTGTCGCACCGCCCGGTCATCGAGGCGAGCTACGGGCTGTCCTACGACACCAACGCCCGCCACCTGCACGAGTACCTCACGGTGCTGGGCGCCCTGCTCCGAGAGGGCACCGTGCGGTTCTCCGGCGAGGAGTACCGGGCCGCGTCCGACCTCGGCGTCCCGGTCGATCCGCCCGTGCCCGTCCTGGCCGCCGCGCTGGCGTCCAAGTCGCTGCGCTCCGCGGGCGAGCTGGCCGACGGCACCGTGCTCTGGATGGCCAACCGTGACGCGATCGAGGGCCTGATCGCCCCGACGCTGCGGGAGGCGGCGGCGAGCGCGGGCCGGCCCGATCCCCGGATCGTGGCGGGCCTGCCGGTGGCGGTCACCGACGACGTCGACGCCGGCCGCGAGGCCGCGGCCCGCCTGTTCTCCCTCTACGGCACGCTGCCCAACTACCAGCGGGTCCTGGCCGCCGGCGGCATCACCTCACCGGCCGACGCCGCCATCGTCGGGCCCGAGGACAAGGTCGCCGCGGCCATCGAGGACCTGGTCGCCGCGGGTGCCACCGACGTGTGGGCCGCTCCGTTCCCGGTGGGCGACGACCGCAGCGAGTCCCGGCGGCGCACCCGGGCACTGCTGCGCGAGCTGGTGGGTGCCTGAGCATCCGGGCTCCGGATGGAATAGAAACACGTCATGCCGGTGCTCGACGCCAGCCACGACTTCGCCCACCCGGTCGAGGGTGACTCGGCGTGGAGCGAGTCCTACTACTTCAACGGCTACGACCCGGACGCCGACATCGGGCTGTTCACCCGCATCGGCGTGCGTCCCAACGAGGGCACGATCGACGTCGGGCTGTCCGTCTGGCTCCCCGGGGACCGCATGGCGCACGTGCGCGGGGTGCGTGAGCAGCGGGTGATGACCGACGACGACCTCGACGTCGGTGGCGTCACCTACGAGCGGGTCGAGCCGATGCAGACCTGGCGCCTCACCGCCGACGCCGAGGCCGAGGTCAAGGGCGTGGACCAGCCGGCACGGGAGCGGGGCTGGCCGGCCCGGCTGCGCATGGACCTGACGTTCGCGGCGCTGACTCCGCCCATCGGCACCGACGGCATCGGCCGTCCGGACCGCAGCGGCGACGAGTCGGCCTCCACCGCCACGACCGTGGGCAAGGGCCACCTGGAGCAGGCGGGCCGCTGGTCCGGCAGCGTCAGCATCGACGACTCGACCTGGGTGTTCGATCCCGCGGTCGCCCGGGGCAACCGCGACAAGTCGTGGGGCCCGCGCCGCTGGGGCGGCCCGCAGATGTGGCGCTGGTTCTCCATCAACATCGACGACGACACCCACTTCGGCGGCATCCGCATCGGCACCCCGGCCGGGGACCTGCACCGCGGCTGGGTGTGGCGTGACGGCGAGGCCACGTCGATCTCGGACTGGACGGTGTCCAGCGAGCTGGCCGACGACGGCGTCACCCACCAGGTCAGCCACGTGACGGCGACGGACAAGGCGGGCCGCACCCACGAGCTGCGGGGCGACATCCTGCGGGTGTACGGCGTGCCCCGCAAGACCGGCGAGCGCTACACGGTCGTCAACGAGGGCCTGGCCCGCTGGACCTACGAGGGCAGGACCGGTTACGGCATCAGCGAGTACCTCCACCAGCTCGACGAGGAGGGCGTCCCGCTGGTGCCGATCGAGTGACGGGCGACGACGCCGATCTGGCCGCGGCCCTGGAGGCCGCGCTCGGCGCGGGGCCGGTGTCCGGCCTGCGCCGGCTCTCGGGCGGCGCCAGTCGCGAGACGTTCTCGTTCGCCGCGGGCGAGCGGCCGCTGATCCTGCAGCGGCAGCGCCCGGGCGCGGCCCGCTCCGGCATGGCCCGCGAGGTTGCGGTGCTGCGGGCGGCCCACGCCGAGGGCGTCCCCGTGCCGGTGGTGGTGGCGAGCGACGAGGGCGGCGGCGGTGCCGGACCGCTCGGGCGGCCGTGGATGGTGGTCAGCCATGTCGAGGGCGAGACCATCGCCCGCAAGATCCTGCGGGACGAGCCCTACGCGGCCGCCCTGCCCCTGCTGGCCGGCCAGTGCGGCGTGGCGCTGGCCCGCATCCACCGGATCCCCACCGCGGCGGTCCCCGACCTCGATCACGGCGAACAGGTAGCCGGGTTCCGGGCCACTCTCGACGGTGTGGGCGAGCCCCATCCCGCCTTCGAGCTGGGCTTCCGCTGGCTCGACCGGCACCGGCCCCCGCCAGGCTCGACGACGGTGGTCCACGGGGACTTCCGGCTGGGCAACCTCATCGTGGGGCCCGACGGCCTGCGGGCCGCGCTCGACTGGGAGCTCGTGCACGCGGGCGACCCGCTGGAGGACCTGGGCTGGCTGTGCGTGCGGGCCTGGCGCTTCGGGGCCGAGCCCCGGGTCGGTGGGTTCGGCACGGTGGACGACCTCGTCGCCGCCTACGAGGCCGAGTCGGGCACGCAGGTCGATCGGGACGCCCTCGCCTGGTGGGAGGTCCTGGGCACGCTCAAGTGGGGGATCATCTGCGCCCTGCAGGCCGCCACCCACCTGACCGGCATGGTGCGTTCGGTGGAGCTGGCGGCCATCGGCCGGCGGGTGTGCGAGGTGGAGAGCGACCTGCTGGAGCTGCTCCCGTGACCCCCTCGTCGCCCCACGACGCCCCCAGCGCCGCCCAGCTGGTCGAGGCCGTGCGCGAGTTCCTGGAGGGCGACGTGATGGCGGCCACCGAGGGCCGTCTGCGCTTCCACGCCCGGGTGGCGGCCCGGGTCCTGGCCATCGTGCAGCGCGAGCTGGAGGCGGGCGACGGGGCGGCCCGGGCGCATGCGGACCGGCTGGCGGCGCTCGGGTTCGCCGACGACGCGGCGCTGGCCGCGGCCATCCGCTCCGGCGCTCTCGACGACCGCTGGGACGAGGTCGCCGCCGCGGTCCGGGCCACCGTGGCGGACAAGCTCGCCGTCGCCAACCCCGGCTACGACGCCCCGGGTGGTGCGGTCTAGAGCGTCACAGGGGGTCGGTACGATCCTCGGGTGACTCTGGCGGTGACCGTGGTGTGCCAGGACGGCGTGGTCGTGGCGGCGGACAGCCGCACGACGCTCGCGAACCACCGCATGTTGCGGGTGGGCAGCGACTTCACCCACAAGGTGTTCGAGTCGGGCCGGGTGGCCGTCGCCACTTATGGCGACGCCTTTGTCGGCGGGCGCAGCATCGCCAGCCACATGGCCGAGTTCGCCGTGGTCGAGGCGGGCAACTGCGAGCATCCCGGCCCTGTGGCCGAGAAGCTGTCCGCGTTCTTCGGCGACCGCTACGACGCCCAGATGGCCGACGACCCCGAGGACAACTCCCCGCCGCCGGTCGCCGCCCTCGGGTTCCTCGTCGGCGGCTACGACGCCGCGGGCGTGGGCGAGGCGTGGGAGGTGATCCTGCCCGACCGCATCATCGAGCCCATCGCCACCACCGCCGACGGCGGCGGCGCGGCCTGGCGCGGCCAGTCCGACGTGGTGACCCGGCTGATCCGGGGGTCCGACCTCGAGCTGCTGGAGCGGCTGGCCGACGCCCACCAGCTCGGCGCCGAGCTCCACCAGCTCACGCCGCTGCTCGACGCCTGCGGTTACCGCATCCCGTTCGACTCGATGAACCTGCAGGACGGCATCGACTTCGCGGTGCTGTGCATCCACACCACCATCGACGTCCAGCGCCTCACGCTGGGCCCGGTGGCCACCACGCCCGAGTTCTCGTGGCCGGGCGTCGGCGGTCCGGTGGAGATCGCCACGGTCACCGCCACCGGCGGCTTCGCGTGGGTGCAGAAGACGACGGTGCGGGGAGTGCGCTCGACCGGGCTGGCCGAAGGGCAGCGCTGAAGCGGACCTAGAAACGCATGACGGAGGCGCCGGTCGGGGCCTCGTCGCGGGTCACGTAGGTGGAGCGCTTGCGGTTGCGGGCCGTGACCCACACCCGGGACTGGCGGTAGCGGCGCCAGAGGTCGTCGTCCAGCTCGACGCCGTCATCGCCCAGGTCACCGTCGGAGGCCGGGGTGAACCCGGTGGCTCGGATCTTCGTCGACACTGCGGGAGAAGGTCCTGGGCTGGAAGCCATTGCGCACATCGTACAGCCCCGTGCGCTAGTAACGGGGGTGTGGGGGAGGGGAGGAACCACACGCGCGCTGGACTCGCCGCAGACGTCGGCGTGGCCGGCGCCATGCTCGCGGCCGCCGCCGTGACCGGCTCCTCCGCGCTCTTCGCCGGGACCGTCCAGTCGGTGGCCGGCACCGGGAGCGACGCGCTGCAGGCCGCGGCCAACGGCCGGGGAAATCGGGCCGCGTGGTTCTGGGCGCTGTTCGGCGCCATCGGGCTGTTCGCCGTAGGCGCCGCGCTGGCGATCTGGCAGGGCATCCACGAGCTGATCCACCCCACGCCGATGTCGTCGTTCGGCCTGGCCTACGCGGTCCTGGCCGTGGCGTTCGGGGTGGAAGTGGCCAGGGTGGTGCGCGACCTGCGCCGCCGCCTGCGCACCGCGGAGCCGCGGGAGTGGGCCTTCCCGGCCGACGTCGCCGCCCTGGCGGGCACGGTGGTCGCCGCCGCCGGCGTCGCCCTCAGCCACGCCACCGGGTCCGTCGTGCCGGACGCGCTGGCCTCGGTCGCCATCGGCGCGCTCCTGGCGGCCCTGGGCGGCTGCGTGACCGACCTGAACCGCGAGTTCCTGGCCGGCGAGCGGGTCTCGGCCGAGGCCCGGGACCGCATCGCGGGCTACATCGCCGAGTACCCGGGCGTGGCCGAGGTCCGGGACCTGACCGTGACGTTCACCCGGCCCGACGTCGTGTGGGTGGTGGCCCGGGTCGAGGTCGAGGACGGCCTCAGCGGGCACGAGGTCGAGGCGCTGGTGGCCGGGGTCGAGCGCACGCTGGTGCAGCGCTCGGCGGCGATCGACCGGGTCGACATCGTCCCGATCGGCCGTCGGGCCCTGGGGTAGCCGCTAGATGTAGCCGATCGCCCGGGCCTCGGCCTCCAGGTCCTCGCGGAAGTCGGGATGGGCGATGGCGATGAGGGCCCGGGCCCGCTGTGAGATCGACCGCCCCCGCATCTCGGCCACGCCGTACTCGGTCACGACCATGTCGACGGTGTTCTTGATGGTCGTGACCATGGACCCCGGCGTGAGCACGCCGCGGATGCGGGACACGGCACCGTGGGCGGCCGTCGAGGGCAGCACGACGAACCCCCGGCCGTGGGGCGAGTACATGGCGCCCCGGGCGAAGTCGGCCTGGCCGCCGCTGGAGGACCAGTAGCGGCCGGCGACGGTCTCCGAGGCGCACTGGCCCACCAGGTCGACCTCGGTGGTGGCGTTGATCGAGACGAACGTCTCCTCCTGGGAGATGACCCGGGGGTCGTTCACGTAGTCGACGGGCAGCATCTCGACCGCCGGGTTCTGGTCCAGGAAGCTGTACAGGTTGTCGGTGCCCAGGGCGAACGTGCCGACGATCTTGCCGGTGCGCAGCCGCTTGCGGGTGCCGGTGATGACGCCTCGCTCGACCAGGTCGATGAGGCCGTCGGACAGCAGCTCGGTATGGATCCCGAGGTCGCGGTGGTCCTGCAGCTGCTCCAGCAGGGCGTTGGGGATCGCGCCGATGCCGGTCTGGATCGTGGCCCCGTCCGGCACCCGCTCGGCCACGTAGCCGGCGATGGCGCGCTCGACCTCGCCCGGCACCGCGGGCTTGGCCTCGAACAGCGGGCGGTCCACCGCGGTCCAGCCGGCCACCTGGCTGGTGTGGACCTGGTTGCGGCCGAACGTGCGGGGCATCCGCTCGTTGACCTCGAGGAAGAACGGCACCCGCCCGATGAACGGGGCCACGTAGTCGCAGTTGGTGCCGAGCGAGAAGTAGCCGTGGCGGTCGGGCGGGGCCGCGGCCGCCGCCACCAGCGAGCACTTGGTGGTCTCCCGCAGCAGCCGGGGCACTTCGGAGAAGTTGTTCGGGACCAGCTCGCAGCCGCCGTCGTGGAAGGCCTGCCGGGTCACGTGCGAGAGGAAGTAGGACACGTGCAGCAGGTGCTCGCGCCGATCGCCGTGCAGGTACGGGCGGTCGTACAGGGCGTGCATCTGGTGGATGCGCACGCCCCGGAAGCGCTTCGCCTCCGCCTCCAGCGCATCGATGACCGTCACCGGCTCGCCGTTGGCCAGCGGCACGATGATGTCGGCCCCGTCGCTCACGTGGTCGAGCACGGCGTCGGCTGGTCCGGCCGCCGGAGCGGTCATCATGGCCAAAGGTGTACCAGGCATGAGGTCCGAACGCTGTGGGTACTCACCACGCATGAAGTTCAAGACCGGACTGGCAGTGGGGCTGGCGGCGGGCTACTGGTTCGCCAGCCAGTCGAACGAGCAGCGCAAGGCGCAGCTCGACGAGTTGGTGTCCCGGCTACGGGACGACCCCCGTGTGCAACGGGTGAGCAACGCCGTCGAGCACCGCGTCAAGGACGTCACCAACCGCACCAGCGAGACGGTGGCCGAGAAGGTCGAGCCCGAGCAGGTGGCCAAGACGCCATCCGCCGGCACGACGTCGACCAACCCCGCGACGAAGAGCGCCTGACGCGCCAAGACCGAACTGGCGGTGGACCTGTCAATGGGGACGGGTCCACCGCACGTTCGCGTCCCCGTTGGAGGTGACGACATGCCCAAGGACCGCCCCGAGGACCTGCCGGGCACCATCCAGCGCTCGCCGGCCAAGGCCCAGCGGACCTACGCCGAGACGCTGGAGTCCGCGCACGAGACCTACGACAGCGAGGAACGTGCGCACCGCACGGCCTACGCGGCGCTGAAGCACAGCTTCGAGAAGGTGGGCGACCACTGGGAGCCCAAGGAGCGCAAAGGGCCGTCCGACGACCGGGCGGCGCGGCGAGGCCCGCGGGGCGGCGGCCAGAGCGCCGGCGGCGTGGACGTGCGCGGCCACAGCCGCGACGAGCTCTACGAGCGGGCCAAGCGGCTCGGGGTCAAGGGCCGCTCCCGCATGAACAAGCTCGAACTGGCCCAGGCGATCGCCCGCAAGCAGGACTGATCCTCTCCCTGGGGTCGGGCTCCGGCCTCGGTGGCCTAGCGTTTTCGGCGGGGAGAACGCATGGAGGACGACGCCGACGCCGAGACGCCACCGCCTGCCGGTCGCTGGGAGCGCTTGCAGCCACGTTTCGTGGCCGCAGGGCAGCGAGCGGTGGTCATGGCTCGCAGCGCCTGGGCGGTGCGGGTGCGGATCGTCGTGTTCGCCCTCGCCGGCACGGCCATCGCGCTGGCGCTGGTGGGCCACGTCCCGGCCAAGGTCGGCCCGTTCGAGACGACGTTCTCGGCGCGCCCGTCGCTGTCGGGCCACACGTTGGTCCACCTGGCGCCGTTGGGGTCGATCGACCTCGACACCCACGACTCCCCGCTCACGCTCGAGGCGCGGGTGGACGAGATCAGCGTGGCCGACGCCGAGCGGATCGCCGACAACCCGGGGGCGATCGAGCGCCTGGGCGACTCGGCGACCGACGAGGTGCGCTCTGCGCTGTACGGGCTGGCGCTGCGCTGCCTGCTCGTCGCCATCGTCGGCGGCGTCCTCGGCGGACTGGCGGCCCGCACCGACTGGCGGGCCGGGCTGAGCGGGCTGCTGGTCGCCGTGCTGGTCGTGGGCCTGCTGGGCGGCGGAGCGGCGCTGACCTTCGACGCCAACGCCGTGTCCGAGCCGCGCTACAGCGGCCTGCTCACCCGGGCGCCGGCTGCGGTCGGCGACGTGGAGAAGGTGCTCGACCGCTTCGGCCAGTACCGCGCCCAGCTCGGCGACCTGGTCGACAACGTCGCCACCCTCTACCTGGCGGGCTCGCAGCTGCCGACGTTCGAGCCCGGCCGGACGATCCGGGTGCTGCACGTGAGCGACATCCACCTCAACCCGGGGGCGTTCGACCTGATGCGCCTGCTGGTGGACCAGTTCTCGGTGGACGCGGTGGCCGACACCGGTGACCTCACCGACTGGGGCACCGACCCGGAAGCGGCGCTGGTGGGCCAGATCGCCACCCTCGACGTGCCCTACGTGTTCGTGCGGGGCAACCACGACTCGCGCAGCACGCAGCACGCGGTGGCCGAGATCCCCAACGCCGTGGTGCTCGACGGCGACGGCGCGGATGTGGCCGGCCTGCACTTCTGGGGCATCGGCGATCCCCGCTACACCCCGGACAAGAGCCAGCCGGTCGGTGGCGGCTCGGAGCAGGAGAGGGCCCGGGCGTTCGCCCCCATCGTGTCCGCCCGGATGCTGGCCGACGAGCCGCCGCAGGTGGACGTGGCCATGGTGCACGACGAGCGCATGGCCGCCGAGCTGGGCGGCGAGGTCCCGCTGGTGCTGGCCGGGCACACGCACCACGCTCGCCAGGACCGCATCGAGCCGCTCCCGCCGCACGCATCCGACGAGGGCGACGACGCCGAGAACGCCGCGACCACCAGCTCCACCAGCTCGACCACCGCGCCGGGCGGCAGCGTCGAGGCGGCCCCCGACGACACCCTGCTGCTGGTGGAGGGATCGACCGGCGGCGGCGGCCTGCGGGCCCTGCAGGGCGACGAGCCGGTCCCGCTGACCGCTTCGGTCCTGTACTTCGACCCCGATACTCACCGCCTTCTCGCCTACGACGCGGTGACGGTCTCGGGCCTCGGCGGGACCGGCGCCACGATCACCCGTCACATCATCGAAGATGCTCCGGACGGAGACTCAGAGAACGCGGCTCGCATGTGACACGCTGAGCGGCGATGGGGATCCGGGTCACGGTCGTGTCCGACAGTCATCTCTCCGCGCGGAACCCGGCGGCCGCCCGACATTGGGACTGGGTGGTCGAGCACCTGGCCGCCGACCCGCCTGACCTGGTGGTCCACGCCGGGGACGCGGCGCTCGACGCCGGGCGCGACCCCGCCGAGCTCACGGTGGTCCGCCATGCGATGGACCGGGTCCCGGTCCCCTGGGCGATCGTGCCCGGCAACCACGATCTCGACGGTGATCTCGACGGGGCCGAGGGCGACAGCCTGGCCCGCTTCCGCGCCGAGCTCGGGCCCGACCGCTTCTGCGTCGGGGCGGGTGCCTGGCGGGTGGTCGGGGTGAACGCCATGCTGCTCGGCGCCGGGTCGCCGGCCGAGGCCGAGCAGTGGGAGTGGCTCGAGCACGTATTGCTGCCGGGGGACGGCCCGGTGGCGATGGTCCTGCACAAGCCGGTCTCGCCCCCGCCTGCGGATCCCCGGGACACACCGCAGCGCTACGTCCCCGAGCCCGCCCGCGCCCGCCTGCTCCGCATGCTCGTCCGGACCGGCGGCCGGCCGCTGGTGGTGTCCGGCCACGTGCACCAGTGCTTGCGCCACTCGGCCGGCGGCATCGACCACGTGTGGGCCCCGGCGACCTGGGCCTCGCTCCCCGACAGCATCCAGCCGCCGGTGGGCGCCAAGCTGGTCGGCGTGGTGGCGCTGACCCTCCACGACGACGGCCGCCACGACGTCGAGCTCCAGCACCCCGGCGGCCTCCGCCAGGTCATCGCCGGCGTCGACGTCGACGACCCGTACGCCCGCGTTCCCGCCTAGACCGCGTGCCGGCGGGTCCGGCGGAGGGCGGCCGTGAGCTCCTGGGCGGCGAGGACGGCGAAGAACTCGGCGACGGCCACGCCGGCGATGGTGGCGCCACCCGCGGTGTCGTGGTGGTAGCTGAGGGCGAGGCCCAGGACCACGGCCAGCGCGCCCAGGGCGACGGCGGTGAGCATGACCAGCGGGACTCGGCGGACCACGAGGCCGGCGGTGGCCGGGGGGCCGATGAGCAGGCCGAACACCAGCAGGGTGCCGATGGCCTGGAACGAGGCCACGATCGCCGTCGCCAGCAGGGCCAGCAGGGCGAAGTGGGCCAGTCCGGGACGCAGGCCGAGCGTGGCGGCCTTCTCCTCGTTGAACGTCAGGGCCAGGAACGGCCGGTAGAGGATCGTCGAGGCGGCCACCACCACGGCGACGCCCAGGGCCTGGCCCCGCAGGTCGGCGACGGTCACTCCCAGCACGTCGCCGAACAGCAGCGCCGTGACGTCGGTGGTGAAGCTGGCCGACCGGGAGATGATCACCACCCCGAGGGCCAGCATGCCCACGAACAGCAGGCCGATGCCGGTGTCCTCCCGGACCCGGGCGCGGCGGGTCACCAGCGTCACTGCGCCGCTCATCGCCAGGGCGGCGACGAAGGCCCCGACGATGGGGCTGAACCCCCACAGCAGCGCCAGGGCCAGGCCGGGCACCACGCCGTGGGCCAGGGCGTCGCCCAGGAACGTGAGCCCCCGCAGCACGACCCAGGTGCCGACCACCGCGCACGCCGCGCTGGCCAGCAGCCCGGCCAGCAGGGCCCGCTGCATGAGGTCGGGGCCGAACGCCTCGCTGAACCAGGTGATCATGCGAGGGCCTCCGCGATCCGCTGGGCGTTGGTGCGCATCATGTCGGCGTAGGTGCCGCCGTCCGAGCCCTGCTTGCCCAGCGACTCGCTGTACAGCTGGACCACCCGCACGTTGCCCGCTTCGTCGGCCAGGGCGTCGGCCAGGTCCTCGGGCGAGGACGTGTCGGCGAACACCGCCGGGACGCCCGCGGCCTTCACCTGGGCGGCCAGCCGGTCCAGCTCGCCGGCCGACGGCTGGGACTGGGTCGTGATCGACGGGATCACCGCCCCGATCACCGTGAAGCCATAGCGGTTGGCGAAGTACCCGAAGACGTCGTGGTTGGTCACCAGCTTGCGGCGCTCGGCCGGAACCGAGGCGAGCGTCGAGGAGACCTCGGCGTCGAGGGCGTCGAGGTCGGCAACGTAACCGGCGGCCTGGCGGCGGAAGGCGGCGGTGTCGAGCGCCGGCACGTGCTCGGGGAGGAAGTCCGCCAGCGCCCGGGCCGCCACGGCCATGCGAGCGGGATCGGTGAAGAAGTGGGGATCGTCGCCCAGCCGGTCGACAGCGTCGAGGGCGGTGAACACGGTGACGCCGTCGTCGCGGGCCGCGGCCACCGTGTCGTCCAGGCCCGCCTCGAAGCCGCCGCCGTTGGTGACGATCACGTCGGCCTCGTGCAGGTCGGCGGCCTGGCGGGCGGAGGCGGCGAACTCGTGGGGGTCGGCGTTGGGTGGCATCAGGACCTCGACGTGGGCCTGGTCGCCGACCAGGTTCGTGACCACGTCGCCGAGGATCGAGGTGGTCACCACGATCGTGGGCCCGTCCCCGGCGGCGGACGAGCCCGCGCTGCCGCAGGCGGCGATGACCAGCATGGCCACCGACGCCAGCGCGGGGAGCAAGGGGTGGCGCCGCATCGAGAACCTCATAACATGGGAGCGAGAATCACTCTTGGAACGGGTATGCACAGTAGCGAGACTCATTCTCAGTCCGCAACCTCCGGGCAGGTAGCATCGGCGGTCGCGGCGACAGCCGACGGCCTGACGCTGGCCTACGGCGAGCGGGCCGCGCTGGTGGGCGCCTCGTTCGCGCTGCCCGCGGGGGCGTCGGTCGCCCTGATCGGGCCCAACGGCTCGGGCAAGTCGACGCTGTTGCGGGCGCTGGCCGGCCTCGTCCCGCCCCGCGCGGGGAGCTTGGACGTTCCCGCCCGGACCCGGCGGGGAGCCGTGGCGCTGGTGCTGCAGACCACCGACGTCGACCGCACGCTGCCGATCACGGTGCGGGAGACGGTGACCATGGCCCGCTACGCCACCCGCGGCGCCTTCGGGCGGCTGCGGGCGGCCGACCACGCCGCGGTGCGCGCCGCGCTCGACCGGCTCGAGGTGGCCGACCTGGCCGGCCGCCAGCTCCACGAGCTCTCCGGCGGGCAGCGCCAGCGCGTGCTGGTGGCCCAGGGCCTGGCCCAGCAGGCCGAGCTCCTGCTGCTGGACGAGCCGGTGACCGGGCTGGACGTGGTGTCCCGCGAGCTGATCCTCGAGGCGGTGGCGGCCGAGACCGGGGCCGGCCGCACGGTCGTGGTCTCGACCCACGACCTGGACGACGCCCGCCGCGCCGACCTGGTCCTGCTCCTGGCCAACCGGGTCGTGGCCTGCGGGCCGCCCGACCAGGTGCTGGTGGAGGACCTGCTCAGCACCGCTTACGGCGGCCGGGTGCTGCGGCTGCCCTCGGGCCTGGTGGTCGTGGACGACCCCCACCACGTCACCCACACCCACACGCCGGTCGTGGGCTGATGGCGCCGTCCGACCTGCACGAGGTGGCAGCCCTGCGGCTGACCGGCGCCGGCCAGCGCTACACCCGGGCCCGCCGGGCCCTGGTCGACGTGATGGCCGACGCCGACGCCCCGCTGGCGCTGCCCCAGCTGCTGGAGCGCGACCGGTCCCTCGCCCAGTCGTCCGCCTACCGGAACCTGGTGGTACTGGAGCGGGCCGGCGTGGTCAATCGCATCGTGACGTCCGACGAGTTCTCCCGCTACGAGCTGGCCGAGGACCTCACCGGCCATCATCACCACCTGATCTGCTCCGAGTGCGGCGACGTGCGCGACTTCACGGTCCCCGCGGCGCTGGAGTCGGCGCTGGTGCGGGCCCTGGCCCGGGTGGCCTCCGACCACACCTTCGCGGCCGAGCACCACCGGCTCGACCTGGTTGGCCGCTGCCCGTCCTGTCGGTGAACGGCATGTGAACGAACCCTTGAACCGCGGGCGGGGTAGGGGTATCCAACGGGCACCGCCTCGCCCGGGGGGATCGACATGACCACGTTGTCGTCGCAGACCGTGCGGCTCGGCGCCTCACCTGCGACCAAGGCGGAGGCCATCGGCCTCGCCGCCGGCCTGCTGGCCGCCGCCGGTCACATCGACCCGGCCTACCGCGAGTCGATGTGGGCCCGCGAGAAGGTCGCCAACACGTACCTGGGCGAGGGCATCGCCATCCCCCACGGGATGCTCAAGGACCGCGAGCTCATCAAGAGCACCGGCCTGTCGGTGGTCCAGGTCCCCGGCGGGGTCGAGTGGAACCCGGGAGAGCAGGTCCGGCTGGTGGTGGGCATCGCCGCGGCCTCCGACGAGCATCTGCAGATCCTCGCCAACCTCACCCGGGTCCTGGGCGACGAGAAGTTGATCGAGGAGCTGGTCACCACCGACGACGCCGAGGTGATCGTGAGCCGGCTGACCGGCGAGCCGGCGCCCGCGGCTCCCGCTCCGGCGGGGCAGGCGCCGGACCTGGCGGGCTACGCCCGGGCCGAGGTGGTCGTGCCGCTGGAGCACGGCCTGCACGCCCGGCCTGCCACCGAGCTCGTGACCCTGGCCTCTGGCTTCGCCGCCGATGTTCGGGTGCAGCACGGAGACCGGGTGGCAAACGGCAAGAGCCTGGCCTCGCTGCTCTCGATCGGCGCCGGGTCGAACGCTCGCATCACCCTGCTGGCCCGGGGCGACGACCAGGACGCCGCCCTGGCCGCCCTGACGGCGGCGGTCGAGAGCGGGCTGGGCGAGGCGGCCGAGGCCCCGGGGCCGGCGACGGCGCCTCAGGGCACGATCCGCCGGGAACCGGCGGTCGCGTTCCGCCCGGCCGGGGAGGCCACCGCGGTCCCCGGCGTGGCCGCCTCCCCCGGGATCGCGATCGGCCCCCTGTGGCACCTCAAGCGCCGCCGCCTGGTCGTGGAGCGGACCGCCCAGGATCCGGGGGCTGAGCTGCGCCGCCTGCGGGCCGCCTTGGAGTCGGCCCGGGCCGAGCTGTCCGACCTCCACGACGAGGTGGCCGCCCGCTCGGGCGAAGGCGAGGCCGCCATCTTCCGGGCCCATGCCGCCTTCCTCGACGACCCGGACCTGACCGGCGCGGCCGAGCGCACCATCCGCGAGGGCCACTCCGCCGGCTGGGCGTGGCGGGAGGTGGTGGAGGCCCAGGCTGGGGACCTGCGGGGGCTGGACGACCCCGTGCTGGCGGGCCGGGCCGCCGACCTCGGGGACGTGGGCGACCGCGTGCTGCGCTACCTGGCCGAGGCGGACGACGACGCGCCCCGCCTGCCCGACCACCCGGTCGTGCTGCTGGCCGACGACCTCACGCCGTCCGACACGGCGGGCATCGACCCCGCGGCCGTGGTGGGCTTCGCCACCGCCGCGGGCGGCCCCACCTCGCACACTGCCATCATCGCCCGGGCGCTCGGCATCCCCGCCCTGGTCGGCGCCGGCCCCGCGCTGCTCTCGCAGCCCGCCGACGCCACCGCGGTGCTCGACGGCACGGCCGGGACCCTGTGGGTGGGCGTGGGCGAGCCCGACCTCGCCGCCGCCCGCCGGGCCCAGCACGACCTGGAGGACGTGCGCGAGGCCGAGCACCGCCGCCGCTACGAGCCGGCGTTCACGACCGACGGCCACCGGGTCGAGGTCGTGGCCAACATCGGGGCGCCGGCGGAGGCCGCCGCCGCGGTCGAGGCCGGGGCCGAGGGCGTGGGGCTGCTGCGCACCGAGTTCCTGTTCCTCGGGCGGGACGAGCCGCCGGACGAGGACGAGCAGCACGCCGCGCTGGTCGAGATGGTCACCGCCCTCAACGGTCTGCCACTGGTGGTGCGCACCATGGACATCGGCGGCGACAAGCAGGTCCCCTACATCGACCTCCCGGCCGAGGAGGGCTCGTTCCTCGGCATCCGGGGCATCCGCCTGAGCCTGGCCCGCCCCGACCTGTTCGACGCCCAGCTGCGCGCCATCTACCGCGCGTCGCGCGAGGGCCCGCTGTCGATCATGTTCCCGATGGTCGCCCGGCTGGAGGACCTCGACGCCGCGATGGTCCACGCCGAGGCGGCCCGCACCGCGGTGGGCGCCGATCCCGTGGACGTGGGCGTGATGGTCGAGGTGCCCTCGGCCGCCCTCATGGCTGCCGAGCTGGCCCGGCGCTGCCAGTTCCTGTCCATCGGCACCAACGACCTCACCCAGTACGTGCTGGCCATGGACCGCACCCACCCGGTCCTGGCCCGCCAGGCCGATGCGCTGCACCCTGCCGTGCTGCGCATGGTGTCGGCGGTGGTCGAGGCGGCCCGGTCCACCGACGCCTGGGTGGGCGTGTGCGGCGGGGTGGCCGGCGAGCCCGAGGGCGCGCTGATCCTGGCCGGGCTGGGGGTGGACGAGCTGTCCGTGAGCATCCCCGCGGTGGCCGCGGTCAAGGCCCGCCTCCGGTCCGTGTCGCGCGACGCGGCCCGGGACCTGGCCCGGCGGGCCCTGGCGTGCACGACCGCGACCGAGGTCCGAGGCCTGGACCTGCCGTGAGCGAGCTTGTCGAGCGAACCAGAAACACAGCTGGGCGAGTGCTCACCGTCACGGCCAACGCGGCCATCGACCACACGGTCTGGGTGCCGGGGTTCCGGGCGGGCGAGGTCAACCGGGTGGTGGCCGAGGATCGCAGCCCGGGCGGCAAGGGAGTCAACGTCGCCGCCGCGCTGCGGGTGCTGGGCGTCGAGGTCGATGCCACCGGCTTCCTGGGATCGGGCAACGCCGGGCTGTTCGAGGCCTTCTTCGCCGAGTCCGGCATCGGCGACCGCTTCGTCCGGCTGGACGGCGCCACCCGCACCGGGATCAAGATCGTGGACGAGCAGGCGGGCACGACGACCGACGTCAACTTCCCGGGCATCGCCCCCGCTCCCGGCGACGTCGAGCGGCTGCTGGAGGTCGTGGGCGAGCTGGCCCCCGACGTGGCCTGGGTGGCGCTGTCGGGCAGCCTGCCCGCGGGTGCGCCCGTCGACCTCTACGCCCGGCTCACCGAGGTGGCCCACGGCGGCGGGGCAGCCGTGGCCGTGGACACGAGCGGTGCCGCCCTGGCCGCGGCGGTGGCGGCCGCGCCCGACCTGGTCAAGCCGAACGTGGAGGAGCTGGAGGGCTTGGCCCGCCGCCCCCTGCCCGACATCGGCGCGCTCCTGGGCGCGGTGGCCGACCTGCAGGCCGCGGGCGTGTCCCGCGTGGTGGTGTCGATGGGCGCGGAGGGCGGGCTGTTCGTGGCGGGCGACGAGGCGGTGGTGGCCCGCCCGCCCCGGGTCACGGTGGTCTCCACCGTAGGGGCGGGCGACGCCACGGTCGCCGGGACGCTGGCGGCCACGCTGGCCGGCGGCGCGCTGGAGGACGTGGCCCGCCTGGCCATGGCCTGCGGCGCCACCGCGGTCAGCGGGGTCGGGCCCCGCCTCGACGCCGCCGAGGTGGCGGCCCGGGCGGGCGAGGTGCGGGTGGAGACGCTGGGGGTGCGGAGCGGATCCAAGCAGAGGGGGACCCCGGCATGAGGTTCGTAGCCGTGACCGCCTGCCCCACGGGCATCGCGCACACCCATCTGGCCGCGGAGGCCCTGCGCCATCAGGCGGTGGTGGCCGGCCACCAGATCGCCATCGAGACGCAGGGCTCGATGGGCGTCGGCGATCCGCTCAGCCCCGAGGACATCGCGGCGGCCGACGCGGTGATCGTGGCCGCCGACATCCACATCGACCCCGAGCGGTTCCGGGGCAAGCCCATGGTGGCCGTGACGACGGCCCAGGCGATCCGCAAGACATCCGAGGTCCTGGCCGACGCCGAGGCCGCGGCCGGCGGGGGCGAGGCAGTCCCGGCGGCCCCGGCCGCCCCAGAGGAGCCTCCGACGGCGACGGACGCAGCCGGGGCCGGGCACAAGCGGTTCGTGGGGATCACGAGCTGCCCGACAGGCATCGCCCACACGTTCATGGCCGCGGAGGGCCTGCGCCGGGCGGCCGAGACGCTGGGCCACGAGATCAAGGTCGAGACCCAGGGCTCGGTCGGCGCCCAGGACGTCCTGACCGCCGACGAGATCGCCGCGGCCGACGCCGTCGTGATCGCGGCGGACACCAAGGTCGACCTGTCCCGCTTCGGCGGCAAGCGGCTGTACGAGACCAGCACCAACGAGGCGCTGAAGAACGGCGAGACCGTGCTGGTCCGGGCCCTGGACGCGCCGGTCCTGGCGGGAGCGGGCGCGGGCGGCGGGGTGGGCGCGGTCCCGGCCGGGGGCGGGGGCGACGGCGAGGGGTCCGGATGGCGGGCCGCGCTGGGCGACGTCTACCAGCATCTCATGACCGGGGTGTCGTACATGCTCCCGTTCGTGGTGGCGGGCGGGCTGCTCATCGCCATCTCGTTCGCCTTCGACATCGACGCCAACGATCCGGCCAACGCCGAGACCTTCGCCGGTCGCCTCAACCTGATCGGCTCGGCCGCGTTCGCCCTGTTCCTGCCGGTGTTCGCCGGCTTCATCGCCTTCTCCATCGCCGACCGGCCGGGGCTGGTCCCGGGGTTCGTGGGGGGCTACCTGGCGGTGCAGGTCGAGGCCGGGTTCCTGGGCGCGCTGCTCGCCGGGTTCATCGCCGGCTACGTGGCCCTGTGGCTGACCCGCACCATCCGCCTGCCCGACGCCATGGCCGGGCTCAAGCCGGTGCTGATCCTGCCCCTGCTCTCGACCCTGGTGGTGGGCCTCGTCATCTACTACGTCATCGGCCAGCCCCTGGCCTGGCTGCAGGACCAGCTCACCGAGTGGCTGGACGGCCTGCAGGGGTCGAACGCCGTGGTCCTCGGGGCGATCCTGGGGGCGATGATGGCCAGCGACATGGGTGGCCCGCTCAACAAGGTGGCCTACACGTTCGCGGTCGGCCTCATCACCAGCGGCGTGACCGAGCCGATGGCGGCGGTGATGGCGGCGGGGATGACGCCCCCGCTGGGCCTGGCAGTGGCCACGATCGTGTTCCCCAACCGCTGGACCGTCGACGAGCACGAGGCGGGCAAGCCGGCCTTCGTCCTGGGGTTGAGCTTCATCACCGAAGGCGCCATCCCCTTCGCGGCGCGCGACCCGATCCGGGTCATCCCCGCGCTGATCGTGGGGTCGGCCACTGCGGGGGCCCTGTCACTCGGCCTGGGGGCGGCCACCGAGGTGCCCCACGGCGGCATCTTCGACCTCTTCGTCCCCGGCGCCGTGGACGAGCCCCTGGCCTGGCTGGGCGCCATCGCGGTGGGCACGGTGGTGACGACCGTCGTGCTGTTCTTCCTCAAGCGGCCGGCGGCCGCGCCGGCCCCGGTCGACGCCCTGGCCCACGTGACCTCCGTCGCCGCCTAGAAAACGGGGATGCTGCGCGAGGTCAACGGCGTCCGACTGAACGTTCTCGACGAGGGGGACGGGCACCCGCTCGTCCTGCTCCACGGCATGGGTGGCTGCTGGCGCGACTGGGAGCCCCAGCTCGACCACCTGCGGGACCGCTACCGCTGCATCGTGATCGAGCACCGCGGCCACGGCCGCTCGGAGCGGACCACCGGCGCCTACAGCACCGACCTGTTCGCGGCCGACGCCGCCGGGGTGTGCCGGCTGCTGGAGGTCGACCACGCCTACGTCGTCGGCCTGTCCATGGGCGGGATGATCGCCCAGAAGCTCGCGCTGGCCGAGCCCGACCTGGTCGAGGCGCTGGTCCTCTGCGACACCGGCACCCACCTGGGGACCCGAGGGGCCCAGGTCCTGCGGGACTGGGCGGCACGGGTGCGGGCCACCGGGATGGTGGACTCGCGCGGCGTGGTGAACCCCGAGACGACCGGGTTCAGCCGCTGGACCGTGGAGCACCAGCCCCACGTCATCCGCACGAACATGCGCGAAGCCGAGTCGGCCGACCCCGACGCGTGGGCGCGGGCGGCGGAGGCGGTCGCCGCCCACGACACCCGGGACGACGTCGGGCGGATCACCGCGCCGTGCCTGCTCGTGTGGGGCGAGGAGGACCCCGCCGTCCCCGTGGCGCGGGCTCAGCCCCTGGTGGAGGCGCTGGCCGGCGCCCCGCTGGTGGTCCTGCGGGACGCCGGCCATGTGTGCAACCTCGACCAACCGGCCGCCTTCGAGGCGGCCATCGAGGACTTCTTCGCCGCCAACCCCTGCCGGGTCAGCCGGCCGGGTTGACCGGGGTGAACTGCAGGTCGAGCTCGACCTTGACCTTGTCGCCCAGCGCCAGCTTGTCGACGCCGAGGGGCACGTTGAAGTCGACCTTGTAGTCGGACCGGGAGATCTGGGTCTCGCCGCTGAAGCCGGCGTGGAGCTTGCCGTCCGCCGGGTGGACCTCGGCCCCGTTGAACTCGACGGGGATGCTCACCGCGCGGGTGACTCCGTTGATGGTGAGGTCGCCGTGGAGCTCGTACTCCCCCGCCGCGCCCGTGACCTTGGTGGAGTGGAACTCCATGGTCGGGTGGGCGTCGGTCCCGAAGATGTCGTTGGCGCGCAGGTGGGCGTCGCGGTCGGCCTGGTTGGTGTCGACGGACGCCATCTGGATGACGGCGTTCACCGCGACCTCGTCGAGCGTCTCACCGACCGACAGCGTGGCCGCAAAGTCGTTGAACCGGCCGCGGACGTTGGTGAGCCCGAGGTGGCGGATCTTGAAGTGCACGCCCGAGTGGGCGGGGTCGAGGGCCCACTCGCCCGCTGCGAGGGGAAGGGTGCTGGTCGAAGCCTGGGTGTCGGTCATGGCGAACCTCGTGAGAGTACGGGTGTGGGTTACTGTCACGAGGAGTATAGTTACAGCAGTAACAATTACAACCTCTACTTCTGAAGGTAGGCTGAGAACGTGGAATCCGAGGAGGCGTGCCCCCTCGCCGAGCAGGCAGCGGCCCGTGGCGACGGCGTCGATCCCCTCCGGCACCTGGTGGAGGAGACCGCCGCGTTCGCCCACGCCTACCTGCGCTGGCTCGACACCCAGGCCAGTGACGGCCTCACCCTGCCCCGGCTGCGGCTGCTGGAGCGGCTGGGCTGCAAGGGCCCGGCCATGATGCGCACGCTGGCCGACGAGCTGGGGCTCTCACCGCGCAACATGACGGCGCTGGTCGACTCGCTGGAGGACGAGGGCCTGGTCCGGAGAAAGCCGCACCCCACCGATCGCCGGGCCACGGTCGTCGAGCTGACCGAGAGCGGTGACGCGGTCGCATGCGAGACCGTGCTCGTCCCCCAGATGGGCGCGATGAGCTGCCTGTTCGGCGACCTCTCCGCCGAGGAGCAGGCGCAGTTCTCGGCGGCGCTCGCCACCCTCCAGGACGGCATGAAGCGCCGGGGCGAGGCGGCCAAGGCCGGCTAGC
>JBKPRS010000224.1:0-4544 GCA_046734695.1 Actinomycetota bacterium
GCCCGCCGGCGCGCCGCCACCCGCTCCTCGGCCGGCAGCGCCAGGGCCCGCACCGAGCGCCACAGCGGATGCGGGACCCGCCAGCCTCCGGCGCCCCGGGCCACCAGCGGCACACCGCCGAGCACCCGGGCCAGCTCGACCGGCTCGCCCAGCGCCGCTTCGGCCAGGGCGTCGTCGGCCCCGCCGAGGTCGGACAGGACCGCGAGCACCCGGCGGCGCTCGGGCCCGAGGGGCTCCAGCACCTCCTCCCAGAGGTAGTCGCCGGCCAGGGTGCCCTCGACGCTGGCCGCCAGCTCGGCCATGGCGGGCCAGCCGCCGGTGACGTCCAGGCGCTCCACCGGCAGGCCCCGCCGGGCCGCGAACCCCACGAGCTCCTCCTCCGAGAAGCGCAGGTCGTCCTCGACCAGTTGCAACACCGCGCCCTGCGTCATCAGCCGGGCCACGGGCACGGCCGGCGCCCACCGGCTGGCCAGCAGCACGTGGCCGTTGGCCGGCAGGGCGTCGACCAGCGCGGTGAGCCAGCGGGCGCCGGGCGATCCGGGCGCCAGCCAGTGGGCGTCGTCGATCACCAGGCACACGGCGGTCGGGGACCGCCGCCACACCGCGTCGGCGACGGCCGCGGGGCCGGGCGGGTCGGGGCGGGTGGCCATCGCCTGGCTGGCCGATTCCCGCGGTCCGGCCGGCGACGCCACCGCGGCCAGGAGGTCACGCGCCAGCATCTCGCCCTCGGCGTCGCCGGAGGCCAGGCCGAGCCACACGTCCTCGCCCCGCGGGGCCAGCCGGTTCTCGGCGACGGCCTGGGCCAGGAGCGTCGTCTTGCCCAGCCCGGGACCACCCACCACCACGGTGACCCGGTGCTCCCAGCGGCCCAGCAGCGCGCGCAGCAGGCGTGGTCGCGTGAGCGAGCCTGACCTCGGCTCGGGCGGCTCGAACCGGAACGAGCGTGGCATGTGGCCAGTCAGGCTAAAGCGGCTACCCGCCCGGCGGGGTGACGAGCCCCCGACCAGGGACTTCGCGCTCGCTAATGGCGCGGCGGCACGCTCAGGGGGCTCGACGGGGGACCGGGGGCTGCGCGGGCGGGCGGCGGCGGCGTCCGGTCCCCCGTCGAGCGTCCCGAGGGAAGGGCGACGATGGCGGACAGCAGGGTTGACGAGGTGGCGGACGGCATCTACCGCATCTCCACCTGCCTGCCCCACGCCATCGCCGATCGGGATCTGACCGTCAACCAGTTCCTCGTGCTGGCGGACGAGCCGCTGCTCTTCCACACCGGCCTGCGGGCCAGCTTTCCCGAGACCGTCGCCGCGGTCGATCGTGTCCTGCGCCTGGAACGGCTGCGGTGGCTGTCCTTCGGGCACGTCGAAGCCGACGAGTGCGGGGCGATGAACCAGTATCTGGCGGTCGCTCCCCAGCTGGAGGTGGCCTTCGGTGCCCTCGGCTGCCGGGTGTCCGTCGACGACATCGCCGACTCGCCGCCCCGGCGCCTGGCGCCCGGCGAAGCGCTCGACCTGGGAGGGCGGCGGGTGGTGGTCCTGCCGACCCCGCACGCGCCCCACAACGCCGAGTCCCAGGTGCTGTACGAGGAGACGACCGGCACGCTGCTGTGCGGGGACCTGTTCACCCAGTTGGGCGACGGTCCTGCCATCACCGGCGAGAGCCTGGCGGAGGCGGCCGTCGAGGCCGAGGGCGTGCTGTGCAGCGCCGCGCCGGGCGACGTCGTCCCGGCCACGCTGGAGCGCCTGGCCGAGTTCGAGCCCCGGACGCTGGCGGTGATGCACGGGTCGTCGTTCGAAGGAGATGGCGCGGGGGCGTTGAGGGAGCTGGCCGCGGCCTGGCGCGGCCGGTGGGGGTGACGTCCCGGGCGGCCGGCTTCTCCCCGCCCGTCGCCCGGGACGTCATCCCGATCCCCCCTTCCGGGGGTCGCCCGGCTTACCATCAGCCCATGTCACCCGAGGAAAGCGACGATCCGGGCGCCGACACGGCGATGTTCCGGGCCTTCGTCGAGGACGGCAACGAGCCGAGGACCGCTCCGGCCACGAACCGGTGGATCCTCCCGGCCGTCATCGTGGCGGTCGTCGTCGTGCTCTTCGTCGTGCTGCTGATCGCCTAGCCGCTCGCCGTGGCGCCCGCACGCGGCGCCCGGAGGTACGCCACCAGCAGGTGGACGAGCTCGTCGGCGAACGCGTCGACGTCGCCGCCGGTCCCCATGAACGGACCGCACCCGCTACTCCGACACGGTCACCATCGATGCCGGCCTCCTCACCCCGCTCGTCGCCCTCCTGGCCGCCGGCATCTACCGCTACCGGCAGCGACGCTGGCGCCGCCTGGCCCGCGAGCACCTCAGGACCGGATCCGGCCGATGAGGTCGAGCGTCTCGGCCTCGCTGTCCGCTGGGGCGCTCACCTGCACGGCCCAGTCACCGTCGAGGGAGCGGAAGGCGTACGAGTTGTAGTACTGCCCTCGTGTCCGGGACGCGCGGGGGACACGCAACACGAGGTAGGGGCCGGCGCTCACCACGGTGACCGTCACCGGGAGGACGCGCATGCTCCGGGCGGCCGTGTCGATCCCGTCCGGCGTGGTGAGGTCGGCCAGGGCCGCTGGGCGACCTCCGTCGTCCCGCACCGCCACCGTGATGTGCCTGGTCGAGTCAGGCGGCTCGCCCACGGAGAACCTCAGCAACTGCACCCGGTCGGCCAGCTCGGACTGCTTCGGGTCACCGAACGCCGGGCCCGGGTCGGGGACGCGCACCGACGTGCCGTCCACCCGCGTGTAGCCCCTGTCGCCGGACTCCGTCTGCAGGTCGGCAGCACGCTGCTGCCGCTGGGTGGAGACGCCCACCGCGGCCGCGGCGATCGCCAGCACCGCGGCGGCCGCCACCAGCGGGACCGCCCACCGCCGGCGCTGCGGTCGAGCCACCGTCGTCCGAGGCGCTTCCGGGGGCTCGCCGATCGTCGTGGCGTCCGCCCGCCGGCAGAACGCGTCCCGCAGGTCGCGCTCCAGGGTGTCGAGGTCGGTCATCGCTCCACCACCTTCCGCAGCTGCTGGAGCGCCCGGGCGCTCAGCGACTTGACCGTGCCGGGGCGGCAGCCGAGCGCGGCCGCGATCTCGTCTTCCAGCGGGGCTCGATGCGGGTGAACGACTCCTGGGCGAGGTCCTCGGCCACCGCGTCCACCCCCGTGAGCAGGTGCGCCAGCCGCACCGCTCCGGGCCATTCGCGGCGGTAGAAGTCGTCGAACGACCCGGGGTCGTCGACGGTTGGCGCGGGGACCACCACGCGCTCGGCTCCCATGCCCCCATGACGCCACGGAGTGGCGACGGGTTCCCGCCGCATGTGTAACCCTTGCTTCACTATGCCCACGCCGATCGATCCGTCCGACCACCGGTGGTACCAGCGTGCCGTGTTCTACGAGGTGGCGGTACGCGGTTTCTTCGACTCGGACGGCGACGGGCTCGGCGACTTCAAGGGCCTGACCCAGAAGCTCGACTACCTGGAATGGCTGGGTGTCGACTGCCTGTGGCTGCTGCCCTTCTACCAGTCGCCGCTGCGCGACGGCGGCTACGACATCAGCGGCTTCCTCACGGTGCTGCCCGAGTCGGGCCGGGTCGACGACGTCGCCGAGTTCCTGACCCAGGCCCACCGCCGGGGCATCCGGGTCATCGCCGACATGGTGATGAACCACACATCGGACGCCCACCCGTGGTTCCAGGAGTCCCGCCAGGACCGCACCAACCCCAAGGCCGACTGGTACGTGTGGAGCGACGACAACGAGCGCTGGTCCGAGGCCCGCGTCATCTTCGTCGACTCCGAGCCGTCCAACTGGACCTGGGACCCCCAGCGTGAGCAGTTCTTCTGGCACCGCTTCTTCCACCACCAGCCCGACCTGAACTACGACAACCCCGACGTCGCCGAGGCCATGCTCGACGTGGTGCGCTTCTGGCTGGGCCTGGGGCTCGACGGGTTCCGCCTCGACGCGGTGCCCTACCTGTTCGAGCGGGACGGCACCAACGGCGAGAACCTGCCCGAGACGCACGAGTACCTGCGCCGGGTGCGCAAGACGGTCGACGCCGAGTTCCCGGGACGGGTGCTGCTGGCCGAGGCCAACCAGTGGCCCTCCGACGTCGTGGACTACTTCGGTGCGGGCGACGAGTGCCACATGTGCTTCCACTTCCCGCTCATGCCCCGCATGTTCATGGCGGTCCGCAAGGAGCAGCGCCATCCCATCACCGAGATCCTGGCCCAGACGCCGGAGATCCCGGACGGCGCCCAGTGGGGCATCTTCCTGCGCAACCACGACGAGCTGACGCTGGAGATGGTCACCGACGACGAGCGGGACTACATGTACACCGAGTACGCCAGCGATCCCCGTATGAAGCTGAACCTGGGGATCCGGCGGCGGCTGTTCCCGCTGCTCGACAACGACGAGGGCAAGGCCGAGCTGTTCCACGCCATGTTGTTCTCCATGCCCGGCAGCCCGGTCATGTACTACGGCGACGAGATCGGCATGGGCGACAACATCTACCTGGGCGACCGCGACGGCGTGCGCACG